>CACVKW010000484.1 GCA_902749685.1 Olavius sp. associated proteobacterium Delta 1
GCGGGGATACTTGATGCTGGATATCTAACAGGACACTATCGGTGAATTTCAACGACATCCAGGATCCAGAAACCAGAATCCAGGATCAGTCAATACTTTTAATGGTCTTCATTGCAGCAGCGAAGTTGGATTTCAAAGTTTTATGCAACAATAGGGTTTATCTGTGGCTTGATGCAGATAGACTTAACTTAGGCCATTAAACCTCTCACAGAGCGCTCAGAGTACGCAGAGAAAAACCAAAAAACTCTGTGATCTCTGCGGGCTCTGCGAGAGGTAGGGTAAATGTGTATAATAGAGTAAAATTCTAATGATCGAAATCAGTACCAATCCAAAATTCCGATGCCTTAAATAACCTCTGTTTTGAACTGATGCTTGCGGGCCATGGTTCTGTATTTGAACAAGTCATTTTTTGCCAGGGCTTTATAATCCCGCAGTCTTGGGTCTTCTGAAGCACGGGGATCAAAGGCCTTCAAGCGGTATGGCTGCTGGTTGTCGCCGGCAGCCATATTAATCAAGTGGGCCGCCGCGGCGATTTCCGGCGGGGTGATGTAGCTGCCCTGTTCAAGATCATCATGTTGCCTGATAATCGGTGCGATGGTGGTGTAAAAGTAATAATCTCCACATTGGGAAACCCGGGCGATACTTCTTTTTATTTCCTCCGGATCGACCGGTGACTGTAAAAGCGAGTCATACAATTCCAAAGGCCCTTTGACCTCCATGATTACCCGTTCGGCCAGACCCCGTTCAAGCACTTGCTCCAGCAAGGGGGCGTTGACACCGTTGGTTTCAATTTGAAGCTTGAGCCGTTGCTGCTTTAAATACAACAGAACATTAAGAAATTCCTCGCTATGGGCCGGGTCGCCGCCGGAAATATGAATTCCGTCGACCCACTGGCCATGCAGCAACCCGTGTTTAAAAAAGCCATTCAAAACCGGCCCTGCCATCAGGTGAGCCAATACCATGGGCAGGCCCTGCCGTATTGTTTCACCTTCGCTGAAAATGGGAAACTCCACACCATCCCGGCCACGGTGGATCTTCTCCCGGTGGTTCTGGTAGAATGTCCTAAAAGCGTTGCGTCCTTCGCCCAGTGCGTCAAAATCCTGGTAGGTTCGGCCGCTGTCATTTAGAAACTGCTTGATGATTTTACACCGCAGACAGCCTTTGGCAGAATAGATGGTGATTGGCATGTTTAGATTTCCTCATCCGTGTCAGACGTCACGCACAACGCCGAGGAAGATTGAAAGGGAAGGGTTCCGGCCACGCTCACTTGCGCTTCGGTGCCGCCGGGAGCGGCCCCCGGCACCCGGAAAGTGGTGACGTCAATGGGCGCGATGGCCGTTTCCCGGGGCTGATCCAACTGGGGAACCCACTCATAAGGCACCCGGTATGCGCGGTATACCATGTTCATTTTAAAATACTTGCCCCAGTAGGGACTGATGTACTCCCAGACAAGCCGGTGGTCGGCGGTGACTTCAATGATGCGGCCGCCACTGCCTTCCGCAATTAGGGTGTTGCCGTTGGGCAGGCGCTGGACACTGCTGATAAACGGGCTGTAGAAGCGGTTGCTGTCGGTCGGGTGGACGAACCCGGCTTCGGCCGGCGCATACTGCCAGATAATTTTTAAAGAAACCGGATCGAATTCCAGCACCCTGGAGTAATCCCGCAGGGCATTTTTGGCGCCGGTGGGGCTGCCGGGGTTGGGCGCACCATAGCCGGCCCAGCCCCCGTTGTCAAAGACCAGAATATTGCCCTCGCCCGGCAGACCTCTGGGGATCATGTGGGCGTGGTGCTGTCCGATTATCCAGCCCAGCTCAATTAATTCGGGTGTTTCATCGTAATTCGGCCCCACCTTCCAAACTACCTGACCGGTCTCTTTGCTGATGATAAATATGATGTTGGTTTCGCGGCCGTCGGTAATGATGTTATCCGGATGGAAGCGTTCGTCACCGCTGTCATACCATTTGTTGGGCCCCAAAGCGGACATGGAGTTGAGGTGCATCCAATCGCCCATGCCGCCGCCGATGGGTCGCATATTGGGATCGCGACTCAGGATGTTTTTGGCATCCTCGCGAAAACCGAATTCATCGAAGTGTTCACTGCATACCCACTCCCACACCAAATCGCCGTGCCAGGATACCTCGTAAATGGTATCGTCCAACAGGGGCTTGTCGGAAATAATCTGGCACGATAGATTTTTGTGGCCGATCATCAGGGTATTGCCACCGTCTATCTTAGGCTCCATTCCGGGGGTGAAATAGCCGACCGGATTGCCTTCGCGCTGATAGTCATGATGGACGCGGGCCATCCACTGGGGCTCTTCACCGGGATCTTCGATATAATCATACTCGTTGAATTTCCAGACAATGCGGCCTTCCCAATCGACTTGGATCAGATCGCGATAATCCTGCATGCCGAAATTGGTATTGCGTTCTCCGGTGTGGCCCAACACGAAGCCGCCCGGCAACAGCTTATTGGGAAATCCGTGCAAACCTTTCCACAGGCGTACCTCGCGGCCGTTCATGTCGATTAGAAGCGCCCCGTGCTCCTTGGCCTGGAAGATGGTATAGCCGTTCCAGCACCTTTCCGGCAGATAAACAGTGGCCCCTGTGGGATAGATGGTCGGGTAAGTCATTTATTACTCCTTTCCAAGTTGTTTTTTACCGGTTACGCATTTTTATTAAAACGGCTGAGCAAGCATCCTCCGCCAAGTAGGCTGCCAAGGCCGAGAGCGAAACCACACTTCGACATTCTGCGGTTCGCTTTTCAACCCTGGCGCCGGTCCTTGTAGAGGGGGATTACCACGATCAGAACGGTCAGAATGATCAGCGCCAGGGATATTGGTCTCGTGAAAAAAATGAGGGGATTGCCCTCGCCAATACTCAAACTCTCGCGCAGACGGGTTTCCAGGATTTCGCCCAGTACCACCCCCATAACCAGGCTTACCACCGGCCATTTCAGCCTCAGGAGTATATAACCCAGCACCCCCATGAAAACAGCAACCGCAGCATCGAAGATCCGGGTGTTGACGGCATAAATGCCGACCACCGAAATCAGCATGATGTTTACGGCCAGCAGGGTGGAGGGAATCCGGACAATCATGGCAAACGGCTTCAGCCAGAAAGCCAGCATTAAGAAGGCGGCTATATTGATCATAAATATGGAGCAATAGAGTGTGTTGATTAGAACCGGTTCATTGACCAGCAGCAGCGGGCCGGGATAAATTCCGTTGATGGTGAATACCCCCAGCAGCACGGCACTCAGGGCATCACCCGGAATTCCCAGGGTTAAAAGCGGGATCATGGCACCCGCGGGCACCGCATTGTTGCCGGCCTCGGAAGCCAGGCAGCCCTCGGGCGTGCCGCGGCCGAAATCCTGCGGGCGTTTTGAAGAACGCTTGGCAGCCTCATAAGACATAAAGGAGGCCAATATGGAACCGGTGCCGGGCAACAGGCCGACAAAGGTGCCGATTAGCCCTGATTTGATCAGGGTTTTCCAATAGCGCAATGCCACCCGGAGTTTGGAAAAGTCCAACGTGCTGCGGGTGAGATTCATCTGGTCGGTCATCAGGAGTTTGCGTTCGACCAGGAGCAAGGTTTGTCCCACACCGAAAAGTCCCAGGCAAACCGGTACGATATGCAGGCCGTTCTGCAAGCTTAGCGTAGCAAAGTTAAACCGCGGTGAGAGCGTCGTTCCATCGATACCGACAGTCGAAAACCACAGCCCCAGACCCAGCAGCAGGATTCCCTGCATCAGACGATCGCGATTGGCCATTACCACCAGGGTTACGCCGAAGAGCCCGGCTGCGAAATATTCCGGCGGACCGAAGTTGGCCGCCACGTGGGCCAGCAAGGGAGCCAGGAAAACCAGGATAATTACACTGATGATTCCGCCCCCGAAAGACCCCAGCAATGCCGCTGAAAGCGCGGTCTGGGCCTCGCCCTTGCGGGTGAGCGGAAATCCGTCAAAACTGGTGACCAGGGATGAGGGCACCCCCGGGGTGCGCATCAAAATGGCCGGAACCGCCCCGCCGAAATAACCGCCGCAAAATACGCCGAGCAATAATGACAGGGCCACATCAGGGGCCAGCGCGAAGGTAAAGGGCAACAGCATCACCATGCCCACCATCGGCCCGATACCGGGCAGGATACCCACCACAATCCCCACGAAGGTTCCAAAAACAAGGGATCCGATATTGGCCACGGTCAGTGCCGCTGTGGCCCCGCTGATTAGGTTATGCCACATAAATTATCCCCATAACCACTCCGCTATTAAAGGCGTGGGGAAGAAAACGTCCAGAAAATGTTTAAAAATCAATACAATCAACCCGGTCATGACCAGGGGCAAAACAATCAGCTTCAAGGGGCCCCGATGGCCAAGCAGATAAAGGGATACGCCCAAAAATGCCAACGCGGAAACCTCCAGACCGATCAGGTTTAAGCCGACCAGCATGGTAATCAGCAGCCCCAGCACAAGCAGGGTCTTTTTGGGGTAGCCGTCTCCATCCAACTGCCAGGAACTGCCACCGGCTGGAGAAAAAAGCCGCTTGCAGGCCGGCAGGGAGGCCAGGATCATCATGGACAACACCATGATGGGAAAGATGAGAGGGCCTTTGTAAAAGGGATCGGGGCCTTCGGTATCCACATTCCAGGGGGATGTGATCAGACAAAATGCTGCGAAGGCCCCCAGCAAGGCGCTAAACAGGTCGTGGACCCGGCTCTGATTTTTAGTTTCCTGGCTCACGGATCTCCCCATATCAAACAGATTGAACGTCGAACATCGATTATAATAGAGAAGACAGAGCGAAGCGATACCACAAGTCTTCAATCTTCAATCTTCAATATTCAATCCCGGCTTGTCCGGGTTAGGTTACTTAATGATTCCCAACTCCTTCATAATGCCGCCAAAGGCTTTCAGTTCGCTGTCCATCTGGGCTCTGGCTTCATCTGCGCCGATGGGATGCGGTATAACGCCCACTTTTTTAATCACATCCTGAATTTCCGGTTTGGCCATGACATTGAAAAAAGTAGAGCCGAGCTTTTGGGCAATATCGTCAGGCGTTTTAGCCGGCACAAACGCGCCGAACCAGATTGAGTAGCCCACCCCATAACCTTGTTCTTTGACGGTTGCCACTTCCGGATACTGGGGCAGCCGGTTTGGCAGCATGCAGGCCAGAATTTTCATCTGTTTGGCTTCCACATAGTCCCTGACCCCGGGGGTCGAGAAGGTGATCACATCGGCATCGCCCTTGACCACCAGCAGCGGGTTGAGTTTCTTGTAAGCCGTTTCCTGCCATTGGAACCCGCCTTTCTTGGCCACATTCATCGCAATCAAGGTTGGAACCGCACCCAGGCCCCAGTGCGCCAGCCGCAATTTATGGCTTTTGCCGTACTCGGCCAGTTCCTTGAGATCGTTATAGGGAGCGTCGGCTCTGCAGGATAGGGTAAAAGGTGAAGACCAAATCAGTCCCAGGGGCTTCAGGTCCTGGTTCTTATATGGCGTCTTACCCCGGATGACCTGCGTGATCATGGGCCCTATGGAGATCAGCCCCAGCGTGTATCCGTCCGGGCGGCTTTTGGCCAGTTCGTTGGTGGCCAGCACTGCACCGCCGCCGGGTTTGTTCACTACCTTCACCGGTACGCCCAAGTCCTCTGACATGTGAGACGCCATGGCCGTGGCGACCATGGTCGAGGGATCGTTGCCGGCCGGCCACGGGATCATAATTTTAATGGCCTTCTGGGGCCATTTTGCCGAAGCCGGCATTGCAATCAAACCCAAAATCATCACCAGAACGGCTGTCGTTAATACACATTTTTTCAACATACAGTACCTCCAATCTGTTAAGGTTGGCTTTGTGGACAAGCATTCAATTGAGGGAAATCTAAACAACGGATTGGCGCAGGAGGCTTCGGGGTAATTTTTGCCATCCTTGTCATAGTTTCGGATTGATACTAATTACTTTATGCTGCTACTTCTCCGCGCCATCCATTGTCATTAAGGCCGCATAGTTTGCCGGGCGTCGATCCCTGAACACACCCCAGGCTTCGCGATATTCTCGAATTTCAGCTAAATCAAAAGCCGCTGTGATGATAGTTTCGTCAGTACGGTTGGCTTCAGCCGCTTTGGCTCCGGTGTGATCAGCAATAAAGGAAGACCCGTAGAAAGTCATTTCATGGTGATCGCCTTTTTCGCAACCGATTCGGTTAGAGGTAACCAGCGGCATAATATTGGCACCGGCGTGTCCCTGCATGACGCGCTGCCAGTGGTCCCGGGAGTCGATTTCCGTATCCCCGGGCTCCGAACCGATGGCGGTGGGAAAGAGGAGGATTTCGGCGCCGTTAAGGGCTAAACAGCGTGCAGTTTCAGGAAACCACTGGTCCCAGCAAATGCCGACGCCGACGTTGCCAAACCGGGTTTTCCATACCCTGAATCCCGAATCGCCGGGGCTGAAATAATATTTTTCCTGATAACCAATGGCATTGGGAATATGGGTTTTGCGATAGATGCCTAAAAGACTACCATCGGCATCGATTAGGGCCAGTGAATTGAAAAATACTCGATTGGCCAGTTCAAAGAAACTGACGGGCAAAACCACACCCAGCTCTCCGGCCAAATGGGCCATGCGGGTGATGGTCGGGTGGTTTTCAAGAGGCCTGGCCAGTTTAAGATGCCGCGTATCCTGATCAATGGGAAAATAGGGGGTCTCAAATAACTCTTGAATCAACACTATCTGAGCCCCCTGTTGGGCTGCTTCACGGATCAAATTTTCCGCCTTCAAAACGTTTTCCTCAATGTTCCAGCTGCATGCCATTTGTGTGGCTGCTAAGACGACTTTGCTCATAATTGAACCTCAACTTTAAATGATTGAATATTTAAGAATCGCCACTGTCCGAGCTGCAGGCTCCGGCAGCCGGCAGCCGGCGAATCAATACTATAAAGATATTTTAAAAACTGGCGCAGCAAAGCGGATTCAATAAGTATTCAATTCTTGTCCGCCTGGCGGAGTCAATATCCATCAGTCAATTCTCCGCCTCAGGCGGATCCGGCTCAGGTTGCTGTTGGGTAATGCAGTGAATATTTCCTCCCCCGTAGTGAAGTACTTCCGTATCGAGTTGAATGACTTCGTGCCCCGGAAACTGATTTTTAAACAGTTCATATGCCTGACGGTCTTCATCCGGGATATTGTAGGACGGAACAATCACTGCTCTGTTGGCTATGTAAAAATTAACATAACAGGCATCCACTATCATGCCGTTATCCAGGCGTTTGCAGGGTGTTGCCATTTCAACCACTTCGATAGATCGCCCTTTTGCATCCGTGCTTTCGCGCAGGGTTGCCAGGTTCTCCTGCAGTACATCGAAATCAGGGTGGCTTTCGTCAGCCGGTGAAGCTGCCAGCACAACGCCCGGCCGAATAAAACAGGCCAACCCATCAATGTGGCCGTCCGTCATGTCAGCCGGAATATGTCCGTTAAGCCAGATGATTTTTTCAACATTCAGATATCTTCGAAGATATGCTTCGACCTGGGTCTTATTCAAATCTGGATTCCGATTTTGATTCAGCAGACAATTTTCGGTAACCAACAGCGTTCCTTCACCATCCACATGGATTCCACCGCCCTCCAGCACCAACGGGCAGGCAAATCGCTTGACTCCGGCCTGCCCTAATACTTTTTCGGCGATCAGCGCGTCTTTCGCATATTCGCATTTTTTTCCCCAGCCGTTAAACGCCCAGTCCACACCGGCTGTCTCACCGCCTGGATTCACGAGAAAGGTCGGTCCGGAATCCCTCAGCCAGCCGTCATCAATTTCGGCTTCTATCAGGTTTACTGATCTATTGCACATGCGCCTTGCTTCGTCGGCATCTGCAGGGTTGGATATCATATTGACCGGTTCAAATCCGGCAATTGCATTGGCCACCCGGCTGTAGGCAATCTTGGCTTTTTCAAAGGCAACCGCAGGGTCCTCAGGGGCTTCCTGGTAGGTCTCTTTTGCGCTGGGCCACGCCATCCAGCATGCTGAATGAGGATGCCATTCGGCCGGCATATAAAAATTTTCATCTGCAGGTGTGACCAATCTAGTTCCCCCGTTTAGTGATTGAATATTCATTATCAGAAGCCGGCTGCTGTTGTGTTAGGCAATGAATATTGCCACCGCCGAAAAGGAGGATACGCGTCATCAGCTGAACAATTTCACAATTCGGAAATTCGCTCTTAAAAACTTCGAGGGCCGCCTGATCGAACTCCGCAAAATCAAAGGCCGGCAGGATGATCCCGCCATTGGCCATGTAAAAATTGGCATATATCCCTTTTACCAGTGCGCCATTATTCAGATACGCATAAGGTTCTCTGACTTCGACTACTTTAATCGCGCGCCCTTTAGCATCCTTGCTGCGGTTTAATATCTCCAGGTTTTCCTGCAAGGCTTCATAATCCGGGTGACTCCTATCGGATGGAACAGCCGCCATTACAACCCCCGGCCGGATAAAACTGGCCAGACCGTCAACATGACCATCGGTTACAGATCCCTCCCGGTTGCCATTGAGCCAGATGATATGATCCACATTGAGATAGTTCTGCAAATAAGATTCAATTTCGGCTTTGCTCAAATCCGGATTTCGATTTTTGTTCAACTGACAGCTCTCGGTTACCAGCAAAGTGCCCCCACCATCTACATGAATCCCCCCGCCTTCCAGCACAAGCGGCGAATCAAACTGCCGGATCCCCAGCTGAGATATCACTTTTCCCGCAATGTTATTGTCTTTGTCAGACGGATACCGCCCGCCCCATCCATTAAATATCCAGTTAATCCCGGCAATACCACCTGATTTATTGATAACGAAAGTCGGGCCGGTATCACGAAGCCATCCATCGTCAATTTCGGCTTCAATAATTTTAACCTGCGGACCGCAAAGTTTCTGAGCCTCCACCATATCGGATTTGTTGGCCAGCATAAATACAGGCTCAAAGCGCGAAATGGCCTGTGCGATCCTACCATAGCAATTTTTAGCTTCAAAATAAGCCTCACCCTGGGCCAACGGCGCTTTGCTGAAAGTTTCCGCACATGCAGCCCAGGCCATCCAGCATGCAGCATGCGGATGCCATTCCGCCGGCATATAGTAACCGTTCTCTTTGGGTGTTGCCATCCGGACCCCCATTTTTTCTATTTTATCCTAACCCGGACAAGCCGGTTGTAGCGAAGCGTAAATCCTGCTTTATCGGGGAATCGAAAATTTTCAATCATTGGGGTTCTAATCCGCCAAACTGTTTATATCCTCTTTGCGCCATCCGACCTGAATCTCATCTCCCACATTCAGTTCACCGCTGATCAATCTGGTATGTCTCGTCAGCTTGGCTTTTATGGATTCGTTCTTATTCAATGCAATTATTATTTCACTGACGTCCCCCAAATAAACATTTTCCACAATTCTAGCCGGAAACTTATTGTCTATTTCCCACTCGTCATTAGCTGGGCGGATTTCAATTGCTTCCGGGCTTATCGATATACTTATTGGGTCATTAACGCTTTGGTCATTAGCGGGCGCGATAACGGACAGACCGCCTTCAGTTAAGATACTGGCACCGCTGCTGTTTTTGTTCACAATCTTGCCGGCAAGAATGTTGGTTGCGCCCATAAAGTCGGCAACAAATCTCGTCTTGGGATGATCATGGATCTCCACCGGGGTTCCTATTTGCAGAAATTTGCCATTTTTCATAACCGCAATATGGTCCGACATGCTTAAGGCTTCTTCGAGATCATGCGTCACATAGATGAAGGTAATGCCGATCTCCTTTTGAATTTTTCTAATTTCAATCCGCATGCTGTCGCGAAGTTTTCGGTCGAGGGAAGCCAGGGGCTCATCCAGCAAAAGTACTTCCGGTTTCAGGACAATCGAACGGGCCAGCGCAACCCTCTGCTGCTGCCCGCCGCTGAGTTGGCGGGGCTTTCGTTCTCCCAGGCCCTTTAGTTCTACAAGTTCAAGCATTTCAGAGACTTTCTGACTGATTTCAGTATTAGAAAGGTCTTTGAATTGGAGACCAAAAGCAATGTTTTGATGGACGCTCAAATGGGGAAAGAGAGCCAGATTCTGAAAAACAATGCTGCAATCCCTTTTATAGGGCGGGATGTTATTGACTAATTTTCCACTGATGAATACTTCACCTTCATCAGGATGTTCGAGGCCGCCTATAATTCTCATTGTGGTGGTTTTGCCGCAACCACTGGGGCCGAGAATTGAAAAGAATTCGCCCCGGATAATTGCCAGATTGATATTGTCTACCGGGACTACATCGCCAAATCGTTTAAAGACGTTTTTCAATTGAACGGATGGTATCATCCAATCTTCCTCCGGTGACGGTTGGTTTTGGATATTTTGGAAACATGGTCCTCCATGTTAGTCCAGAGTTAACCGGCCTTGTTGCAGATAAATGCCCTGGAATACTGGAATATTGGAATAATGGGTACTGAAGGATGTGATTTTTTTGATAAATTCGGTAAATCAAAAAAATAAATTCAAATTCATTCCCCTTTTTTACCCAACATTCCATCATTCCAGTCGCCGCCTAAAGAAAAATCCTTCTTTCGGGTAATTACTAAAGCCGGGTTCTCTAATCCAAGATAAGATTCTAACCTTTTCTCAGTCGCTGCATCAACGAAGCACCTAAAACCAAAATAAGAGAAAAGAGAACAATTACCGTTCCCAGCGCATTGACAACGGGTGAAACACCTACTTTCAGCATTGAATAAATGTATATCGGAAGTGTTGTCGATCCCGGACCGGCAACAAAATATGAGATAACGAAATCATTAAAAGACCATGGAAACGCCAACAGCGTAGCGGCCAGGATCGCCGGCATCAAAAGCGGCAAAGTTACCTTACGAAAGGTGGCAATTTCATCAGCGCCCAGATCCATTGCCGCTTCTTCAAGGGTCGGATCCATTCTTTGCATTCGGGCAATAACAACCAAAGTAACAAGGGGAATGGTAAACGCCACGTGCGAAATAAAGATGGTCTTAATCCCTAATTTTATTTGTAAGAAGCCCACAAAAAAAAGAAGCAGAGAAATCCCGATGACAACTTCCGGAATCAGCAGCGTTGATAATAGTGTTTGTTCAAAAACCCATTTGCCCCAAAATTTGAATCGATAAAGGGCAAAAGCCGTCATCGTTCCGATCACGATCGAGACCGGTACGGCGGTAAAAGTGACGATGATACTGACACCGAGTGCTCTGAGCAGATGCTTGTCTGATAAAATTCTTTTATACCAGAGAGACGAAAATCCATTCCATTTTTCGGAAGCTCTGATGTATTCATGCGCATAGCCGCTGTCTATCTGGACCTTATGCCCCGGAGAGTTGAATGAATAAATCATCATCACAATTAGCGGTGCATAGGTGACCATGAACACCAAAAATACGAAAATCGGCAACGATTTGCCTCTAAATGAGAGACGGCTTAATATATTTCGCTTCATGTTTCCTCGACTTCAAACAATCCGCTCTGCTTCTCGGATTTTGCATAAATGAATATGAGCAGCAGAATTATTATTAACAGTGCCGTTGTAATTGCCGAGCCCAGCGGCCAGTTTCTGAAGGATAAAAATTTATCTGCAATGAGATTGCCCATCATGGTTACTTTGGCCCCTCCAACGAGATCGGGTATAATGTATTCACCGATGGCCGGTATGAATGTCAGGACAACCCCGCTGATGATCCCGCCCTTTGTCAGCGGAATGGTTACCTTGATAAGGCGTTTAAAAGGCGAGGCTCCCAAATCCAGCGCCGCTTCCAGGACCGATCGGTCAAGTCTCGCGATACTGGCATAGAGCGGCAAGATCATAAAAGGCAGGTAAGTATAAATCAAACAGCCCAATACGCCCACTTCGTTAAAGGTCATGGGGATTGGCGAATTGATAATATTACTTTGCAAAAGCCAGTAATTGATAATGCCGGAATCCCTGAACAAAAACAGCCAGGCATATATTCTTACCAATAGACTCGACCATGATGGGATGACGATAAGAAAGATAAAAAGGTTTCTCCAGCGACCGCCGTAAACTGCAATCCAGTATGCAACTGCATATCCGATAATAAAGCAGAAAAAGGTCGTCATTCCTGCCAGTCGCATTGACCGCCAAAAAACGCCCAGATACAGAAATGACAATTTTTCGTAATTTCCCAGGGTGAAAACATGTAAGATTTGTCCCAAAGGCCCCTTGGTAACAAAACTATGGTAAATCATAATCAGCAACGGGATAAATGAAAAAAGGAATACCCAAATCACCGATGGGCTCAAAATCAGCCAGATTTTAAGTGGTTGATGTCGTCTCAAAAACATCAAAAATCGATGTTTGCATTCGATATAGTTCATGGTGATTCCCGCAGGGCCTGGTTGACTGGTTAATCTCTTTTCTTGTTAGAAAACCAGTATCAATATAGTAGTATATTACCTATAACCCCAATCGAGTGAAACTCAATTGGTGGGTACTCGGTATCTGGTACTGGGTATTGGTTTTAAGGAATGGGTTTGATTTTTAATATATCACCCGCAAGGGCCATATAA
>CACVKW010000485.1 GCA_902749685.1 Olavius sp. associated proteobacterium Delta 1
GTCATATTGACTTTGATTTTATCTACAATGAAGTCAAAGACACATACCGCATTAACGGTAATGAATCAGTTGCACCTCCTATTATCCTGAAGATGATGCTGCTTTTGATTTTTTATAATGTGCGTTCAGAAAGAGAACTGGCAGCAA
>CACVKW010000486.1 GCA_902749685.1 Olavius sp. associated proteobacterium Delta 1
ACAACCTGATTTCTAAATCACTAATTTCCCGTTTATAACTGCCTGTTTTTATTAAAGGCAGTATTTGATTTTCAAATTATTTTGGACAGCAATGATGTAGGGTGGTTGTTAATTTCGCCAAAAAATAACAAATACCCGCAACAAGGAGGACGTCCCATGGTACGAAATGCGAGCCTGTTTAGTCAACTGCTTA
>CACVKW010000487.1 GCA_902749685.1 Olavius sp. associated proteobacterium Delta 1
GGAACTCGGGGACGTTGTTGACTGAGTTGACTTATTATCTCGCCAGTTTTATTATTTTTGATATGGCCGAGGTTGAGACACCCAGTTGCCTGGCAACTTCAGCTAA
>CACVKW010000488.1 GCA_902749685.1 Olavius sp. associated proteobacterium Delta 1
GGTGTTCCCGCTTTACAACAATCGGGGTTCGATTGTGAACCTGTACGGCCGCAATATCGAGGATGATAACGGGGTGTCACATTTGTACCTTCCGGGATCTCGGTCCGGACTGGTCAA
>CACVKW010000489.1 GCA_902749685.1 Olavius sp. associated proteobacterium Delta 1
GCCGTTGGACATACCGCTAGCGCGGAGAAATAATTAGAATATTTATAACCCACTGAAATTAAACTTTTAAATCCGATTTTTTCCCTATTTCACAGTTAAA
>CACVKW010000490.1 GCA_902749685.1 Olavius sp. associated proteobacterium Delta 1
AGAATAAATAAAAGACGATTGGATGCAATTATGTCTGACTCAATCCATCCTGACGATATAACCATAATTCGCCCTCCAAGCAAATGGCCGTCACTAAAATTTGGAGAATTATATGATTATAGAGAATTACTCTATTTTCTTACTTGGCGCGATATTAATGTTCGATACAAACAGACCTTACTTGGAATAGCTTGGGCTTTAATACAACCATTTTTTATGATGGTTATTTTTACTATTTTTTTTGGAAAAATGGCAAAAGTTCCTTCTGAAGGTATCCCGTATCCAATTTTCTCATATTCAGGTGTATTGCTGTGGACATATTTTTCACATGCGGTAACGATGTCTTCGAATAGTGTTGTATCTCAAAGTAACCTCATAACAAAAATATATTTTCCGCGCTTATTAATGCCTGTTGCGGCAGCTACTGCAGGATTGATAGATTATTTCATTGCCTTAAGCATTCTTTGTTTAATGATGATATGGTACGGTGTGACTCCAAATCCGGCTATACTGTTTTTGCCATTTTCAGTACTATTTTCTTATATGGCAGCTATTGGTGTGGGTATGTGGCTTTCAGCTCTAAATGTGAAGTATAGAGATATACGATATGTAGTTCCTTTTTTGATTCAATTATGGTTATTTGCTACACCGGTAATATATCCTAATACGCTTGTTCCAGAGAAATATCGTTGGCTCATCTCACTCAATCCTATGAGTGGAGTAATTGACGCCCATCGTGCTTGCATATTGGGCCACAAATCTATTGATTGGTATTCTCTGGGGATTTCGTTAGCAACAACCATCGTGTTATTAATAACCGGCATTTTTTATTTTAGGCGCATGGAAGAAGATTTCGCAGACATCATTTAGAATTGGGCTGCGAACAAAATTAAAAAAATGTAATACCGAATAAGGCACAATATTAGATCTAAATTTTGGATTAATCTATGAAAATATACAAAGAAGAACTTTCAGATGTAACTCGCTATATACAAAATCACAAGCATTTTAAACTTGACCATTATGAGGACAGCTTCAAACAATTAATGAAGTTAATCAAAAAATTTAAAACTATTGATCATAAAACAAAAATTTTGGAGATAGGAACCGGAACAGGATGGTTTCCGGTTCTTTGCAATATGCAAGGCATATGCTGCCGAGGTCTTGAAATAAGTCCTTATTTGGTTGATTACGCGAAAAATTTTGGAAAAACGTATGGTATAAAAGCAGATATAGAATTAGGTAATATTGAAGAAACTGATATTGGCGATTTGAAATATGATATCATCATTGCATCTTCGGTATTTGAACACGTCGAACATTGGCAAGAGGGGCTCAAAAAAGCTTTTAAAGCCCTGAAACCCAAAGGTCTATTATATTTTTATTCTACGAATAAGTTCAGTTTTAAGTCTGGTGAGTACGATTTCCCGTTATATGGGTGGATGCCCAATAATTGGAGATATCGTCTTCGTATTTCTCGTCAAGGTGACGATATTATGAAATTGGGCATTGATTTCAATCAGTTTACCCATTTTCAATTGGAGAGCTTTTTTAAAAAACTCGGATTTTCGATTGTTCTGGATAGATTGGGACTAATCGATGCCGATATAATTTCGAAACACAGACTCATCAAAAGGATAATTCTCCAAATACTTAGAAGCTGTAAACTGTTTAAACAACTGTTTCTGATTTTCAAACCATCGACTTTGTTTATTTGTGTTAAGTAATAATATCTTTAGTTAGTTCTCAAAATTACCTGAATTATCCCTATAGTTGCATAAAATTTTGAAATCCAACTTAGCCGCTGATATGAAGACCATTGAAAGTATTGACTGATCCTGGATTCTGGTTTCTGGATCCTGGATGTCGTTGAAATTCACCGATAGTGTCCTGTTAGATATCCAGCAT
>CACVKW010000491.1 GCA_902749685.1 Olavius sp. associated proteobacterium Delta 1
GCGATCACTGGCTGAGCGGCAGTAAAAACCAATTCAGAAAATAAAAGGCATTCATCATAATTTGCGCTCACAAAATATCGATTCAGGCAACAGACCGTTCATTCATGACAGATAATACCCTTCGAACTGTAAAGATCCAAATCATTTTCAGGAGGTGGGCAAAGCAAATAGACTGTCAAGAATGAAGACTTGACCCTTTGTCTTTCTTTTATTACCAAAATTTTTGCTTGACACATATGCATTGTTTATGCATATTGATACATATGAGAACAACACTCAACATAGATGATAAAATACTGGAAAAGGCATCGCGACTGACAGGCGTTAAGGAGAAAACCTCCTTAGTGCGACTTGGATTAGAAGCTTTAATTGCCCGCGAAAGCAGCAAGCGTCTGGCCAAACTCGGCGGAACGGAGGATAATCTGCGTTCCATTCCAAGACGGAGACCGGCCTGATAACAGCTATGGTTCTTATTGACACCTCAATCTGGGTTACCCACCTTCGCCAGGGAAGCCGGCAACTGGAAAAGCTGCTAATGGATGCTGAGGTTATGTGCCATCCATTTATTATTGGCGAACTTGCCTGCGGAAATTTGAAAAACCGGAACGAAATCATCTCCTTGCTTCAATCCCTTCCATTGGCCCCAACGATAGAATTTGACGAATTTATATTTTTTATCGATAGAAATCATTTAATGGGAAAGGGTATTGGTTTCGTCGATGTTCATCTTTTAGCGTCTGCTCAGTTGACAGGAGTACCGTTGTGGACAGCCGATAAAAGGCTAAAATCTGCGGCAGATCAACTTGAATTGACTTTTAAATAAAAGATAACCAAGCCATGAAGATGGGCGAGCTATAGCCTGTGGTTTTGAAGTAAGGTGATCTTTTTTTATTTCGGTGCCTTTCTGACAGTCAACTTTCTACCCGCCCGCCACTTATGCACTGCGTTCTGTGTATTCCGATAAGGAGAGAGTATGTTTGGAGAGTTGGAGAGAATCAACGAACGGCCCGAACCGTTCCAATTTTACACCGCAAGCGATTTATGGACCGATGAGCATACGTCAGCCCAGATGCTCTCATGCCACCTCAATGATGACATAGATCTTTCGTCACGAAATGCACGGTTCATCAATCAATCGGTGGAATGGATCCTTTCCCGCTTTAATATCGGCAAGGATTCCAATATAGCCGATTTCGGTTGCGGTCCAGGATTGTACGCAATGCGGTTAGCTAAACATCAGGCGAATGTGACAGGCATCGATTTTTCGACGAGATCCATCGAATACGCAAAAAAGGCAGCGGTCAGCGAGCAGTTGAACATCAACTATGTGACAGAGAATTACCTGGACTTTAAAACGGAGAATCGGTTTGACCTTGTCCTGATGATCATGTGCGATTTCTGCGCCCTCAGTTTAACCCAAAGAAAGGTAATCCTGAGTAAATTCCACAATATTCTGAAACCGGGTGGTTCAGTCCTTCTTGATGTGTATTCCCTTGCAGCGTTTGACGAGCGGGAAGAGGCAACGACATACGAATTGAACCTCCTCAACGGGTTCTGGTCGCCAAACAAGTACTATGGCTTTTTAAATACCTTCAAATACGATGAAGAAAAGATTGTACTCGACAAGTACACAATTGTCGAACCTGATCGAATTAGAACGGTGTACAACTGGCTGCAATATTTCGCGCCTGAAGACCTTGAGAGGGAGTTTTTTGAGAGCGGCTTTTTTGTTGAGGGGCTTCATTCAGACGTTGCTGGAATCCCGTATGATCGAAAATCGAGCGAATTTGCAGTAATCGCCAAGAGAGCGTAGCTATCACAGAACAAGGCTTTTGCAGCGGAGCGCAAAAAGCCGCGCCCGCTGAAAAGCAACGTTCGGCATGAATAGCAATCATACGCTGCAAAAATATAATCTGTGGTTTCATTATATATGATACAATTATCCGACTCATTGCTAATCGCGGCATAGATGGGCTGTGGCTCTGAAGTACATTTTTATTAAATAAATCGCTTGACTTCATCGTATTACTGTGAATCATTACTTCTGAAACAGACATGCTTGATGAAATCGGGGAATATGTGAAACGCAGGGAAAGTTTTGCCTTTGAATCCACATTGCGCGGCCGCCTTTACGGCCACCCCGAGACCAATCAATCCATTACTGAGGTCCAGGTGAACGGTTTGCGGCCCGGCGAATCTATTGAAGACCGCTTTGCTGCTTTTGCCGAATATGTCAGGCTGAAGTCCAGACCGGCAGACATCCCCGAAGCGGAGAACTTTGAGATTGTCAACGCACCCGTACCGGAGCCCGGTGACAACGAGATCCTGGTGCGCAACATCTACCTCTCCGTCGAGCCGGCGATGGAAGGAATAAGGGGTCGTGTCTTGATTAGTGATTAAATATCGATTAATAACTGTTCAAGATCTGACACCGAAGTTTCGAAATGAAATATCTGTACACATTGTTAACTGGTGACAAATTGAGATCATTATTTAAGAGGATTATATGACTACACAGCGAATATTTTTTACGGGTGGGTCGGGAAAAGCAGGAAAGCACGTTATACCCTACCTCCTCGACCAAGGACATCGAGTGATGAATGTAGACCTGGTGGCTTTGGATCACCCAGGGGTGGATAATTTAATAGCCGATATTACTGATTCTGGGCACATGTTTAATGCCATGAGTTCTTATGCGGGGCTTGATGAGTTGGAACCTGGTACTGGCGTACCAAAATTTGATGCTGTGGTACATTTTGCTGCTGTACCGAGAATCTTAATCAATCCTGATAATGAAACTTTTCGGGTGAACACCATGGGCACCTACAATGTGATTGAAGCTGCTGTTAAGCTTGGAATCAAGAAGATTATCATTGCTTCGTCAGAGACTACATATGGTATCTGTTTTTCTGATGGTAGTACCAACCCTCGCTCTCTACCGTTGGAAGAGGACTATGACGTTGTTCCCATGGATAGCTATGGGCTGTCGAAGGTTGTGAACGAGAAAACGGCACGCAGCTTCCAGCGTCGGTCAGGCTTTGATATTTATGCGCTTCGTATCGGCAATGTGATTGAGCCACACGAATATGTTGAACTGTTTCCGAGTTATTTCAAAAATCCTGAAGTACGCCGCCGGAATGCGTTCTGTTATATCGATGCGCGTGACCTGGGGCAGATTGTCGATCTATGTTTGAAGAAAGACGGCCTTGGTTATCAGGTTTTCAATGCTGGAAACGATAACAATAGCGCCATCATTCCCAGTAAAGAACTGGCTAAACGATTTTTCCCTGGTGTGCCGATTACGCGCGAATTGGGTGAACATGAAGCACTGTTTTCAAATCGTAAAATTCGTGAAGTTCTGGGGTTCAGAGAACAACATAACTGGCGCAGATACATAAAAAGCGATTGATACTTAATTTGCCAAGTCTATTAATATGCAGACTTAATTTCCAGAACTATTGGCTAACCTCGCTCTTTCAGTCGACAGCTGAAAGCTACGCCTGAAAAGCCCGTTGGGCAGATCTTCTGCATGATAAAATCCGGGGTCCGACCCCAATTCTCTTCCTGCCTAAAGAAATTGAAAGGATAAAGCATAAATAACTGATGAAAACTGTATTGAACAAAGATAAACTGAATAATCTTACCAATGAGATATGGAAATCGGCGGAACGGCTGTGGGGTAAATTCAAGGCCTATGAATACCAGAGCGTTATTTTGCCGATCATTGTTATTCGGCGGTTGGAGTGCGTGTTGATCTCATGGCGGGAAAAGAAGACAACCGATATTCTGGAAAAACGCCCGGACATAAAAGAAGAAGCCCTCGCAACTTTGGTAAAAAAACTTGAACTGAATCCAAAGAAATCACCATTCTTCAATAAGACCAACTGGACGCTTGCTGCTATCTGCAATGAAGACCCGACCTTGATGGAAAAGAATTTCCGTGACTATATCAACGGTTTTTCCAATAACATTCAAGATATTATTGATCATTTTGATTATCGGGCCGTTATTGGCCGTATGGTAAAAAATTCCCGGCTGGCTCCGATTTTACGGCAATACGCTACTGAAAAACTAGGTCAGGATCATCTGTCCAATCTTGAAATGGGCTATGTCTATGAAGAGCTGTTGCGTCGCTTTTCTGAGCAGAGCGGTGAGGAGGCCGGAGAGCACTTTACGCCCCGTGAAGTTATCCGGCTGATGGTGGAGCTGCTTGATATTCCATCGCCGCAAAAGCATATCTCCATTTATGATCCCGCCTGCGGTACCGGCGGCATGCTATCCATTGCCAAGGAACATCTGATAGACAAGACCGCGACCGATAAGGAAAAGGAAGATGTGGAGCGGTTTGTCACCGTCCACGGCCAGGAGATGATGCCGGGCAACTATGCCATATGTCAATCGGATATGCTGATCAAGGACGACAAACAGGCCGAGATTTGTTACGGCAATTCACTGATTCCCCATTCCGAACAAAGCCGCGAGCCGGGCGATCAGTTTGCCGGTGCGCAGCATAAGTTTGACTTTATGCTCAGCAATCCGCCTTTTGGTGTGACCTGGGGCGGCAAAGACGGCTATCAAAAGGAGGCTCGAAAATTGCGGTCCAGCCGTTATCAGGCCGGCATGCCGCGCACCAATGACGGGGCCCTGCTTTTCCTGCAGACCATGCTTGCCAAGATGAAGCCTGTCAGCTAGGGCGGCAGCCGCATTGCCATCATCTTTAATGGGTCGCCTCTGTCCAATGGCGACTGCGGTTCCGGCGAGAGCGAGATCCGTCGCTGGATTCTTGAAAATGACTGGCTCGATGCCATTGTCATGCAGCCCGACCAGTTGTTTTATAATATCGGCATTTACACCTATATCTGGCTGTTGACCAACAACAAACCTGTTTCGCGGAAGCAACAGGTGAGGATCATTGATGCAAGACAGCAGTTTGATAAGGAGCCAAAATCATTTGGCAACAAGCGAAACCGTATTCTGGATCGGCACCGGCAGTGGATTGAAGAACTGTACCGCAGCAACGAGACGGATGATCGCCAGGATGACCATGTGAAAATTTTCAGAAACACGGATTTTGCTTACCACAAGGTAAGCGTGGTCTTCTGGCAGACCGATGAAAACGACCAACCTGCTTACCTCACCGAGCTGTATTCCAGGGCCTTTACCCCGGCCAACTTCAAGAAAGAGCAGCAATTTTACTAAAGCGATATTGATTTCCGCATTCGTTTGAAGCTCGATACAGTTGAACGGGAGATTAGCTTCACCCTCGGCCCGGAAGATAGTTTCGTGAAAATATTTGAAAAAGAGGTGAAGGCAGCCTTTGCCGAAGAGATTGCCCATTTGACAGAAAACCTTGAGACCGCCAAAGAAAAGAACAAAGCGATCAATGCCTTTATTAAAGGATTCGAGGTTGCGGCCGAGTTTACCCACCGTCAATATGTTTCGGACAATGAATATATTCAGTACGGCGAGGATATTGAGAAGTTCCTCGAACGTGAGATCGCTAAACCCATTATCCGCTAGCAGGACAGTCCTCAGCTGGGTTATGAAATTCTGCCCAATAAGTATTTTTATAAATACCAGCCGCCAAAGCCGGCTGATGAGCTGCTGAAAGATTTCTGGGTGTTGGAGAAAGAGGCCGAGAAGATGTTGGTTGGGTTGGGAGGAGCGCATTGAATGCAATCGTAAAAAAAAATCGTCAGTTGGCGCTGAATGGGATCAAAAATTACCGGAAGACTGGGCGTTTAGCTTGATTAAAAGGTACTTTAATGTGACCCTTGGAAAGATGTTGCAATCTGTGCAGCTAAATGAAACAGAAACGGAAGAGTATTACTTGCGATCAGCAAATCTCCGATGGGAAGGAGTTGACATAACAGATGTTCGAAGGATGTGGTTTGCTCCTCTGGAGAAGAAAAAATTAGCCTTACAATATGGCGATCTTTTAGTAAGCGAGGGGGGCGATGCTGGCAGAACCTCTTTCTGGAAAGATGAGCTGTCGAATTGCTATATTCAAAACGCTATCAATAGAGTACGGGCAAGAAAGAAAGATTCTACTCGTTTTCTTTATTACTGGCTTTATTTGATTAAGAGCATAGGGTATATTGATGCTGTTGTAAGTAGAATTACAATTGCTCACTTAACCGCTGAAAAACTTGAACGAATTCCTTTTATTGCACCACCGGTCCATGTTCAACAACACATCGTCGCCTACCTGGACAAAACCTGCGCCGCAATTGATAAAGCCATAGCAACCAAACAGAAACAACTTGAAATCCTGAATGATTTGCGTATGTCGATTATCCACAAGGCCGTTACCCGTGGGCTGGA
Source organism: Olavius sp. associated proteobacterium Delta 1 (assembly GCA_902749685.1). Classification (GTDB taxonomy): domain Bacteria; phylum Desulfobacterota; class Desulfobacteria; order Desulfobacterales; family JAFDCJ01; genus JAFDCJ01. Next base: position 6,325 of record CACVKW010000491.1, read on the forward strand.
TGATTCGGTAGAATTGAAGGATTCCAGGGTGGAGTGGCTTGGGAGGAATCCGAAGTATTGGATCACCACACAATTAAAACTAGTGTCAACTCTTCAGTCTGGAATTACATTGGGAAAAACATATGGCGGTAAACTTATTGAAAGGCCATATTTGCGAGTTGCTAATGTTCAGGACGGTTACCTTGAACTTGAACAAATCAAGACTATTTTTCTCTCTGAATCTGAAGCGAAACGTACTGAACTCTGCAAGGGGGATGTCTTAATGACCGAGGGTGGTGATCTTGATAAGCTTGGCAGGGGTCATATGTGGGATGGGCAAATTCCAAACTGTCTTCATCAGAACCATATTTTTGCCATTCGTTGTAATATTGAGAAATTCTTGCCGGAGTATTTGACAATTATAACTTCATCAGGATATGGAAGGGCCTATTTTGAGGCTACTGGCAAAAGAACAACAAATTTAGCTTCAACAAACTCCACTAAGATACGGTCATTTCGAATTCCGCTACCACCCATGGCAGAACAAACGGCCATAATAGAAAATCTTCTTATAATGCAAAAACAGTCAGATAAATTACAAGAAAATTTATATACGCAAATCTCAACCCTGAAACAATACCGCAAATCCCTGATCCACGAATGCGTCACCGGCAAGCGGCGGATAACAGAGGATGATGTGCAGGGTCAATTATGAGTGAAGAACAAAAAATTGTTATCATTGCCGGACCAAATGGCGCGGGCAAGACCACATTCGCCAAGGAATTCCTGGTCAGGGAAGCGGGCTGCTCCTCCTTTGTCAATGCAGATCTGATCGCGGCCGGGCTGTCGCCATTCACCCCGGAACAAGCGGCATTAAAGGCGGGGCGCCTGATGCATGAAGAAATCCGGGAATATGTTAAACGCCGGGAAAGTTTTGCCTTTGAAACCACATTGAGCGGCCGCCTTTACGCTCGATATATCGGGCAGTGGCAGGTGACCGGATATCGGATCAAACTCATTTTTCTCAGTCTGCCTGATGCTGAGATGGCAGTAGAGCGGGTGCGGATTCGCGTTGCTCAGGGCGGCCATGATGTGGCGGAGTCGGTTATCCGTCGTCGGTTTGACAAAGGATGGAATAATTTTCATAATATCTATAAAGGGTTGGTCGGCCTGGGTGCTGTATGACAATTCAGGCGAACGCCCACAACTGATTGATGCGGGAGAAAATGGATGAACACAACAAAAAAAAACAATTCAAGACCCCGACCTCGTCAAGGTTGATTCGGCCTTGCAGCGGGCCGCTAAAAAAGCCCGCAAAACAGCAAAGGACACTCGAACACCGCTGGTTATTTATAAAAACGGTCGAATTATTATGCAACCTGTTGAAGAGGAAATGCCCCAAAAATCGCGGTGAAATCATGTTTGAAGGCCCGGAAAAGAAATTCCAACGTCATATTGCGGACTATTTCATCCGTGAATATCAGTATGCACTGATTGAGCAGGATGAGATCACCGACACGGAATATTATTTTGCCGAGGACCATCTGATCGCCTTTCTCAACGCGACTCAAAAAGAGACCTTTGAAAACCTGGAAGCGGAATACGGGACCGACGCCGAGGAAGAAATTTTCAAGGCCCTCAAGGATGAACTACGGATTTCCCCCCTGTGGCTGATCATCCGGCATGGCCTCACCGTGCGGGGGCTGGAGTTCAAGCTCTATTTTCCAAAACCCCGTTCCAACGAGAGCGTTGCCAACCAGCATTACCGAGAGAACAGAATCACATTTATCCCCGAGCTGGTCATCAAAGGCGGTGAACGCCCCGATTTCGGTCTCTTTTTAAACGGTCTGCCCACCATGACCATGGAGCTGAAGCACGAGAAAAACCAGACCGTGCACGATGCGGTGAGACAATACGCTGACCGGGATCACGACGATAGGATCTTTCAGCTCCCCTTTCTCCATATCGCGGCAGACACCTCCGACGTCATGGTGGCCACCGATCCCAGAGCCGAAAAGAATTTTCGCTGGTATAACACCGGCCTTGAGAACAAGACTGAAAATGAAAACCAATATCCAGTCGAATTCCTTTACAGCGATGTGCTGGCCAAAGAGACGATCCTTGAGGCGATCTCCTTTTTCCTGATTTATGTCCCCAAGAAAGAAGCCGAACGCGATAAACCGGAAAGACCTGCATTCACCATTTTCCCCCGCTATCATCAATCCCGAATGGTGCACAAGGTAGCACAGGATGTCCTGGGCCATTTTACGGAACAGGCCAATATCGGCAAGAAATACCTCATCGCCTATTCCGCCGGCTCCGGCAAAACCCTTTCCATCTGTTGGCTGGCGGACCGCTTGCATAGTTTGTATAAGCCCGGCACCAACGAAAAGATGCTGGATATGCTGTTCGTGCTCACGGACCGGAAATCGCTGGATAAAAATATCCGCGATGAATTTGAAAATTTGACTCACCTGCAGGGCGTCGCCGGCTATGCTAAAAAATCAGCCCAGCTGAAACAATTCCTAAAAACCGGACGGTCGATAGTCGTCAGCACCCAGCAAAAATTTAAATGGATTTTGGATGAAATAGCTGACGACTCTGATTTAAAACAACTGCGGGTAGCCTTTTTAATCGATGAGGCCATCGCTCCCAGGAAGGGAAAATGGGGGTTGCCATCAGGGTGCCTTTTCGCAATCCCAATGAACCGGACAGCGACGCAGCAGACGCCGAAGCCGACCCCGAAGAGGAACTTGCCAAGATTATCCGCGCCCACGACGCCAATCAGCTCTTTGTCGCCTTTACGGCCACCCCGGCACCTGCCACCATGCAACTTTTTGGCGAGCCTTTTGACACCTATTCCGAGGCCGAGGCAATTCAAGAAGGATACATTGTGGATTTGGCCTCCAGTATTATTTCCTATAAAACCCTTTATAACCTGCATTGCGCCATAATCCCCAAGGCAGATGAAGAAACGCTTTATCCGGCCGGGGTGGTGAGCAAGGCCTTGAAAAACGTTGCCTTTCAAGACGAGGGTCTTATCCAGTATAAGGCCGAAGTTATGCTCCGTATATTTGAGGAACGAATCAAACCGTTGATTAACGGCCACGCCAAGGCAATGATCGTTACCAGCTCCCGGCTGGCAGGCTTGCGATATTTTGAAATTATAAAAGACAAGCTTAAAGAGCGTGAAGGCGCTGACTATAAAGTCTTGTATGCCTTTTCCGACTTTATCCACCCCGAGACCAATCAATCCATTACTGAAATCCAGGTTAACGGTTTGCGGCCCGGCGAGTTTATTGAAGACCGCTTTGCTGCTTTTGCCGAATATGTCAGCCCGCAGCTCATCAAGCAGGGATCGGTCTCAGAACTTATGAAGCAGATGCGGCAGACAAGTGTGGTCAAAGCCAGTGTTCAGTATAAAGGGGGAGTGGCCATTTCCGGCAAAATTAAACTGAAAAAGGGGCGAAAAGGCGGTGGCGGTCCACCCCCTAAAAAAGTCTCGGTACAGGACATTGAAACGACTCAGCGACTACAGCAGGCCGGGGAAATTATGGGCATAACTGTGCTGGATCATATTATTTTCAACGGTACGGATTATTTCAGCTTTTTAAAAAGTGGTATTGGGTTATAAGGTTGCCTTGTATCCAGGTGGTATAAAGAAAAGTTGAAAAAACTCGCCTGCGGTAAATGCATTGCCTAAGGAGCAATATCATGGTGCACGACATCAATCGCCAGGTCCTTCTGAAGTCCAGACCGGCAGACATCCCCGAAGCGGAGAACTTCGAGATTGTCAACGCTCCCGTACCGGAGCTCGGTGACAACGAGGTCCTGGTCCGCAACATTTACCTCTCCGTCGAACCGGCGATGCGCGGCTGGGTCAGCGAGGTCGCCAATTATTCCGAAACGGTTCCGCTCGGAACGGTGATGCGCGCGTTCACGGTCGGTTGTGTGGCAGCATCCCGCCATTCCGATTACCGACCGGGAGAATTCGTTACCGGTATGTTCGGTTGGCAGGACTACGCTTCAATCGAGGCGAAGGTGATTCAAAGGAAGGTCACCGAAACCGACCTGCCGATCTCGACGTCACTCGGCGTCCTTGGATTGAACGGTATAACCGCATATTTCGGGTTGCTGGAAATCGGTCAGCCCAAAGCCGGTGGAACAGTGGTGGTATCGACTGCCGCGGGTGCGGTCGGCTCGTGCGTCGGTCAAATTGCCAAGATAAAAGGCTGCCGAACCGTCGGTATCACCGGCGGGCCTGAAAAGGTGAGGATATGCCGTGACGAGTTTGGCTACGATACGGCCATCGACTACAAAGTGGGAGGGCTTGACGTGGCACTGGCCGCGGCCTGCCCGGAAGGTGTCGATGTTTATTATGACAACACGGCCGGAATGATCAGTGACGAAGTATTAAAACACCTCAACCTAGGTGCCCGGGTTGTGATTTGTGGCACCGCTTCGATCGCCAACTGGGAGCCGATTCTAAAGGGCCCGCGAGTTGAGCGCCATCTCCTGGTAAAACGAGCACGCATACAGGGTTTTCTCGTTTTGGATTACGCCGAGCGCTATGCCGACGCCTTACAGGAACTCACGCCATGGGTACGGCAGGGCCTGATCCGATACCGGGAGGACATTCTTGAAGGCATTGAACAGGCACCCGGTTCAATCGCCGGCCTCTGCCGCGGCGAAAATTTCGGCAAGCGTCTTATTCGAATCGCATCGGAAGAATAACGGCTTTCAGCACCCTTCTTATTGTTCTGTCGAACAGGCAACCTATCTTGCTGCCTCGATAAATCGGGTTTCCGGCGGGCATCTGTTTATTTCCGTAAGTTTCCCGACCGGATGCGTTCGAGTGCGGCTTCGATGAGTTGCGGGTCGATATGCCGCATGAGGGCTCCGATGTACTGAATCTGCCTGCGCTAAAAATCAATGTTGACAACAATGCCCGCTTTCGTTATCTGGATGGGTATTGGTTCCGACTAATTGACGTCTCAATATGTTGTGCTCCAGCTGAAGCCGATACACAATTCACCGTTTTCGATTCATCCGCTTGGAAAAAGCAACTTCTTATCTTTAAGGAGTATATATTGCTGCCGAGTAACGCCGACGTTGTAGTGGTTGGGGGTGGAGTGATCGGGGCCTCCATCGCCTATCATCTTGCCAGGCGAAAGATAAGCGTTGTTTTAATTGAAAAGGGCGATTTGGCCTCCGGGAGTTCCGGTGCCTGCGGCGGAACTATTTTTCTGCAAACCAAGAGCCCCGGAACCCACCTGGAGTTGGCCCTGGAAAGTTCCAGACGATTCGTTCATCTGGAACAGGAGTTGGGATTCGGTTTCGAATACCAGCGCCATGGCGGAATGATTGTCATTGAAAGCGAAGAAGAACTGCGGACCCTGGAGCAGTTTGTCGAAAAGCAGAAAAACATCGGTCTGGATGTATCGTTACTGGACCAAAAGCAGGCCAGGGAACTGGAACCATCCTTGAGCGAAACGATACTGGGTGCCTCGTTTTCACCATTGGACGCTCAGGTTAATCCGATGTTTCTGACGTTTGCCTTCATTAAAGCCGCCCGGGATCTCGGCGCCAAAACTTTAGCCCATACCCGGGTAACTGGATTCTGCAAGGCATCCCATCGCATAAAGTCAGTGACAACGGATAAAGGCGAAATTCAAACCAGAGTGGTTGTGAATGCCGGCGGCGTTTATGCCGCGAAAATCGGAGCTCTGCTGGATTTAGAAATTCCGATCAAACCCAGAAGGGGTCAGCTTGTCGTTAGCGAGGCCATTGGACCGACAATAAGCCGTTGCATGCTGTCAGCCCAATATATTGCCGCTAAATTCAATGCAGACCTGGCTCAAAAAGGCGGGGGCGTATCGATTGAACCAACTGCCAGCGGCAATTTTATTTTAGGATCGACCAGAGAATTTGTCGGATTCGATAAAAGCGTCACTCTGGAAGGAATCTTTCATATCGCCAAACACGCATCCAGGATTATACCGTGCCTTAAGAAATTGAATTTTATTAGAGTATTTGCAGGATTGCGGCCCTACACGCCGGACGGCCTGCCTATACTCGGCACCGTTGCAGGGCTCGATGGTTTTGTCATGGCGGCCGGGCATGAAGGCGATGGAATCGCTCTGGCACCGATCACCGGTGAAATAATCGCCGACCTAATCGTGGACAATCGCGCCGGCTTTCCGCTGGAAGAATATAACCTGGCAAGGTTTTACCCTAAATAATCCGCTTCAAAGGAGGTACGACCATATGACTCAAAGTTTAAATTTTGCCGTGCTTGGCAGCGGCAACGGCGGCCGGGCTTTTTGCGGACAGATTGCCCATAAGGGATGTCCGGTGGTGATGTATGAACCCCTGGCGGAGACCGCGGACTTTCTGAAATTAAAAGAGGAAAAGAAAATGATGCTTGCCGGTGATATCTCCGTCGGGGGAAATCTGCGGGGAGTCACTATGGACATCAGAGAGGCCGTGGCGGATGCCGAAGTGATCTTTATCGTCGTGCCGTCTTTCGCGCATTCGCCGATATTTGAAAAAATGATACCCCATTTGCGAGATGGACAGCATGTCATCATCGTACCCGGCAACTATGGCGGCTTTCGGTTAAAAAAGATGATGGCCGATGCCGGTGTCAACCCGGCTATTTCCATTTCCGGAACCGCATCGCTGCCGTATGCCTGCCGTATATCGGATTACAACACCGTCATGATCTACAAAAAAAAGTTTCAGCTGAAGATCGCCACTTCACCGGCTGAAACCTCACAAACGGTACTCGACATCATAAACGATGTTTTCAGCGGCTATATTCATTTCATCGCCGGATCAAATCTGCTGGCAATTGATCTGGACAATGTGAACTACACCCTCCATCCCCTGCCGGTGCTCTTAAATTACGGTGATATCGAAAAAAATCCGGCTACTTTCAGACACTACATCGATGGTTTGACGCCGCTGATATCGGAGCAGATGATGAAGATGGATGAGGAGCGCATGGCCATCGGCAAGGCATTGGGGTTGGACCTCTCGTCGACCATGGATCAATTAATGATGTACTACGGCCAAAACGAATCCATCACATATTTCGAGTATGTGAACAGCGAAGAGAGCCCGTACAAAGATATAGTCGGTCATAATGTCCGAAGCCGCTACATCACAGAGGATGTGCCGTGTCTGCACGTGCCGGCCGTTGAACTGGCTCATCTGGCCGGTATCGATGCACCGATTGCCGAGTTGTGCGTAAGGCTAAGCTCCCAGCTTCACGGGGTGGACTATGCAACCGCAGGGACCACTCTGGCCAAGTTGGGTCTTGGCGGCAAGAGCGCAGCAGAGATTGTGGCAATGGGGTGAAAAGGATGAAGGCCGATTTGCAAAGCGTTAGGTCTGAGGTTAGAGGTTGGAGGCAAAAAAAGATCGGCGTCCGGGTTAGAGTCTTAATTGTGCATTCTTTGCATTCAATGCGAAAGCTTTTTATTCAATAGACGGAACGCCTTAATTTTAGGCATTTTTAGGCACTTTTGGCATTTGTTGGATAACCTGAGCAGTTAATTAAAATCAAAATGGTTATTCCAACCTGTTTGGTTCTCCGCCGCAGGCGGATCCGCGTTTGGGTTTAGGCATAAAATTCCACAGGATTCTCACTCTATGCAACCGGATATAATCGTAATCGGCGCTGGTGTCATCGGCACTGCTTGTGCTTATTTTCTTTCTGCCCGGGGTGCCAAAGTCCAGGTTCTGGAACGCAACCATCTTGGCTGCGGTGCTTCGGGCAGCACGGCTGCGATCATCAGTATCAGCGGTAGCAGCAGTACCCCGGAGCCTCTGCTTGCCTTAAATGTCGAAAGCTACCATCTGATTCTGGATCACGAACAAAATTTTGACCCATCCCTTGAAATCATCCGAGGCGGGGCGCTGTATGCGGCCATGAGCGAGCAGGAAACGCGCGAGATACACCCATTTTACGAAGAAATTCATCAGATGGGAATTGATTGCAAACTTTTAGACGGTCCGGAAGCAAAGCGGTTTGAGCCCCTGCTTGCCGACCATGTGACAGCTGCGATCTACAATCCGGCCAGTTACCATGTCAATCCGTTTCGTTTGGGTGAGGCTTACCTTAACCACGCCTTGCGTAATGGGGGCCGGGTTGAATATGGTGTTGAAGTTCACGATATAAAGGTCAGCAATGGTCGCATCGAAGCGGTCGTTACGGATCGGGGCGATTATCATGCCGATTGGGTTGTGGCGGCCGGCGGTGCTCACACGCCTCAGATTCTGTCCTCCCTGGGTATTGAAATTCCCATCGTACCGGCCCGGGGGCAGGTGATCCTTACCGAAGCCTGCCCGCCAATGACGGATCGCGTGCTCATGTTTGTTAACCACTTGTATACCAGGCAGACCGCCAGCGGAAACTTTTATCTCGGGAGCCAGACAGAGTTTGTTGGATTCGAAAACCGTATCACTTTGGAAAAACTAACCGCATTCACCCGGGCGTTTACCCGGGCGGTGCCGTTTTTTGCCAGACTGCATGCATTGCGCTTTTTCGCAGGTTTTCGGCCCATCTGTGAAGACAACCTCCCCGTGATTGGGCCGGTGCCCGGCTGTCCGCAGCTGGTTGTCGCATCCGGGCACGGCCGCAGCGGGGTGCGTTTCAGTGCCAGCACCGGCAAAGCTGTCAGCGAACTTATCATGGATGGAAACACAGAGCATCCAATCGATGCGTTTGCTGTCGATCGATTTGCCTAAACGACCAAAAAGTAACAGAATGGAAAAAGCATCTAAAAATCAAATAAAAAACGACTTCCGCATTGAAACCGGCATTACCCGTGGAAATAAAATAGAAATTTTTGTCAACGGCCAACCGGTGGGTGCCTATGAGGGCGAGACCATCGGGGCTGCGTTGGCGGCATCCGGTATGCGCGATTTTCGCCGGACAGCGCAGTTAAAGGATTCCCGGGGAATGTATTGCTGTATGGGCTCCTGCTACGGGTGTTTGGTGACGGTAGATGGCCAACCCAATATAAAGGCCTGTATCACACCGGTTCAAGCCGGCGAGCAAATTACGTTACAGGAAAGTTTTGGCCGGGTGGATATGGATTCACCCGGACCTCCGCCCGGTCGCCTTGTGCGCAAGCAGGTTCCGCTGGTAATTATCGGGGGCGGACCGGCCGGTCTCAGCGCGGCCATTGCTGCGGCTGGCGCAGGCACTCGGGTTCTGGTTCTCGATGAGAATCTGCAGGCCGGCGGACAGATCTACCGTCAACTTCCTCAAACTTTTCGGGTAAACGAACCGGCGATATTGGGCACCGATTACCTGGATGGGAAGTCGTTGCTCGGGCAGGTGCGTCAACTAGCTGACGTCATTACCATATGGTACGATGCCCTGGTGTGGTCGGTATTTGAACCAAACCAACTGGCGGTGGCCCGTAATAATGAACTGGTATTGCTGGATGCCCGGGCGATCATTATCGCTACCGGTGCTTACGAACGGCCGGTTCCGGTGCCCGGCTGGACACTGCCCGGCGTGATGACGGCCGGCGGAGCGCAGGTGCTTATTAAAAGCCAGCGGGTGCGACCCGGTCGCCGCGTACTGTTGGCCGGCACCGGCCCGCTGCAACTGGTGGTTGCCAACCAAATGCTGAATGCCGGCATGGAGGTATTGGCCGTGACGGAAAGCGCATCCACTGAAGGCGTCTGGCGAATGGTACCTGATTTGATGCGCCAACCGGCTTTAATCAAGCAGGGCCTCGCATATATATATCGCCTCAAACGAGCCGGGGTTCAGATGTTGCGCTCGCATGTGCTGCTTGGCGTCCGGGGTGTTGGGAAAGCTGAGCAGGCCATCGTCGGCAAAGTGGATTCTCGTTGCCGCCCCATTGCAGGCGCGGATAAAATCTTTGATGTCGATACGGTCTGTATCGGCTACGGGTTGATACCGTCCGTCTGGCTTACCCGCATGCTCGGTTGCCGGCATGTCTACCATCCAATGGTGGGTGGGTGGGTGCCATACTTCGATGAGAATATGCAGACCGATCAGCCCGGCGTGTTTGTGGCCGGCGACGGTGTCGGGATCGCCGGTGTGCTGGTTGCGAAAAGGCAAGGAACGATTGCCGGCCTTTATGCGGCTGCGCATGCCGGCAGCATTTCAGACGCTCAGGCCCGACAGGCGGCCCGCGCGCAGCGCAAACCGCTTGCTTCCATGGGAAAATTCCGCCGGGCCATGGACCGCATGTATCAGATTTACCCGGATCTTTATGCCAATGTCAGCGACGAAACCATCGTGTGTCGTTGTGAAGGGATTACCGCCGGTGAGATCCGCAAAGCCATTCGTGAGGGGACGATGAATCTCAACGACATCAAAAAGCGGACCCGCTGCGGAATGGGTTATTGCCAGGGCGCCAATTGCCAGCCGGCAATAGTTGCAATGCTTGGCAGAGAGTTTGGTGCAAATCCGGCGCAGATAAATATGATGACCACGCGTCCGCCGGTCAGGCCGGTGCCGCTAAATCTTTTAATTTTCGATTTGTAATTCTAATCTTTGGCCATTAACGATACTTTAATAATTTCCCGGATGTCTTCTTCGAAATCTTTTTTGGGTCCACCCTGTTTGACCTGTCCCATATCAAGCAAATACATGTATTCCGAAACCTCGAGCGCTTTCATTATATTCTGATCCACTATTAGGATGGTGGTACCCTGCCGGGCGATTTTAATCAGAAGATCATAAATTTCAGTTACAATCTTAGGGGCCAGTCCGACCGAGGGCTCATCGATCATCAACAATTTGGGTTTTGACATGATCTCTTTGCCCACCGAAAGCATTCTCAGGTAACCGCCGCTCAAATACGTTGCTTTTTCCGCCCGTCGCTCCGATAGCACCGGGAAAAATTCATATATTTCAGACAATCTCTCGTTAACTAAGTTTTTATCATTGCGAAAGGTCCAGGCACCCAGCAGCAGGTTGTCCTGGATTGACAGCTGGGGGAAGGTACTGTATTCCTGAAGCATGTAGCTGATTCCCCTTTGCTTTAACAGGTACGGCTGAAGGCCTTGAATTTCTTTGCCTTCAAAAATGATTTTTCCCTCGCGCGGATGAAGAAATCCGAAGATCGTCTTTAAAATGGTGGACTTTCCCGCCCCGTTGGCGCCGATGATACCGGTAATCGCACCTTCTATTACCTCAAGGGAGACATCATATAAAACATCGATTTCTTCCACATAGCCTGCAGTAATATTTTCCATGGAGATCATGGACATGAAGAAGCCTCCGGAATGCATAGAATGCGCTAAATTGCCTAAAATGCCTATAGGTTAGGTATTCTGTCTTTTTAAATGAGCGGAACTTTTGCCGGTCCTTGTTTTTCGCTGTTTTACCCGTTCGGTAATTTCTGGCACTCAGAAAATCAACTTAAAAAATAACTGGTACCTGAATTTTTTACCGCTATCTTCGCATCTTACAACCGACTCATATATAATCATATTCAGGGTTAGTAAAAATACGTGCAAAATCCAGGTACTAACAAACGGGATACCCGTAAAAATACTGGTCACCCCCCCAGATATGCATCAATCACCTGTGGTTCATTGGCGACCTCTTCCATTGTGCCTTCAGCGATGAGCTCCCCTTTGGCGAGCACCGTGACTTTATCACACAACGTGCTGACGGTTGGCATCTCGTGGCTGATGATAAGAAAAGTAACCCCCTTTTCCTCATTCATCATTTTTATGGATTTCAATATAATGCCTTTGATTGACTGGTGCACACCGGCAAACGGCTCATCCATCACATAGAGCTGAAGGTCTTTGTTCATAAATCCGCGCACAATTTGCAGCAACATGTTTTGGCCGCCCGAGAGACTCTTGGCCTGCGTGTTTTTAAGGCGTGTGAGCAGGGCAAAGTCCAGCAATTCTTCAGCTCGGCCAACGGCCTCTTTTCTTGATTGCCCCTGGCAAAACCCAGGGATCAGCATGTTTTCTAAAACGGTCATATCACGAAAGACCCTGGCGACTTGAAACGTCCGCATAATGCCCATCGAAGCAATGACATCCGGCTGCAGGCCATCAATGCGCTTTCCGGTATAAAAAATATCTCCTTCCTCCGGTTCGTAAATTCCCGTGATGACGTTGACGAGGGTTGTCTTTCCGGAACCGTTGGGGCCGATAAGACCTCGTATCTCTCCCTTTCCAATCTGTAAAGTGACTTCGTTATTGGCGACCAGGCCGCCGAATCTTTTGACGACCCTTTTTACATCTAAAAAGGGATAACGGTTATCTTGCATAGAATTTTCCGATCGTCATGCTTCATTTAAGCATAATCTGACTACTACCCTTGCTGCTGATACGCCGAAACCGACTCTTGCTCCTTACCAATCCACTTTCTGATGCGCCTGACCAACTCCATCAGCCCGCCATTGAAAAACCGCATGATGATGATAACCAGGGCACTTAAAATTATGATCCGGATCTCAGACTGTTCACGTAAAAACTCCATCGTGATTCGAACGGATAATGCGCCGATGACCGGGCCGGCCAGGGTGCGCATACCACCGATGACTACAAAAATGATAATCATCGCCATTTCATTAAAATCACCCAATACCGGGCTGATTAATCCGATGGTATGACCGTAAAAAGCGCCTGCCATGCCTGCAATTCCGCTGGCCACAATAAATGCCAAGACTTTGTAGCGAACGATATTGACACCCATGGATCGAGCGGCGATGGCATCATCCCGAATCGACCTTAAATAGTACCCGATGCGGGAATGCATCAGTACGGCAATCAGAGCGATGGAAAGCACCGTCAGCCCGAGAAAAAAGTAGTAGTAAGGCGTTGGCTGCAAGGTTCCGAAAAGCAGCGGGGCATCCAGTCCCCGGTCACCGCCGGTAAAGGCATAGTGCAATCTAAAATAATTTCGAATGACTTCCGCAAACGCCCAGGTGATGAGCGCCAGATAAAGCCCGTGGACCCGCAGACACACAATTCCCAGTATCAAACTGAGAACCATCGTGAAAACGATGGCCGCCGGTATACTGATCCAGAATGCTGCCCCGGCTTTGGCCATCAGCAACGAAGACGTATAGGCGCCGATCATGCCAAAGGTGTGATGGGCCAGGGAGAATTGCCCGGTGTAACCACCGAGCAGGTTCCAGCTTGCCGCCATAATGGTATAAAAGAATGCCACGGTTAAAACATACTGCCAGTAATCCGAAATAGCGAGCGGCAGCACCAGGGCAACGGCAATGACGATAATCAGGCCAAGAATTTTCAAGTTAAGTAGTTTCATTATAAACCCAGTGAGCGCTCACACCACGCGTTCCGGTTTGCCGAACAATCCATAGGGTTTGATCGACAACACAACCACTAAAAGTATAAATCCATAGATATCGACAAACGACGGACTTATGAATGCGGAACCCAGACTTTCTACGATACCCAAAGACAGACCGGCCACAAGAATTCCCGGGATCGACCCCAGACCTGCGATTACAATAATTTCGAATCCACGAATTGTGGGTGCAAGGCCACAGAGGGGATGCACCAGAAAAATTGGCGCCAGCAGCGCACCTCCGGCACCGGCCAGAGCGGTCCCCAGACCAAAGGCCAACGTATCGTATTTGAGCACATTGACCCCTGCCGTCTGAACCCCGGTCCGGTTTTGAGCGACACCCTGAAAGGCCTTTCCGGACCAGGTCTTTTTAATAAAGTAGTAGAATAATCCGAGCAAGACTAAAGATCCGAGCAACGCAACCAGGCGGTTTCCGCTGATGGGAAGTGTTAAGAGTTGGGTTGGGCCGGCATAGTCAGGGGGCGTGTAAATATAAGGCCCGCCGATAAGAACCGCCATATTTCGCAGGAATATGGCCAATGAGATCGTCACGATGGTCGCATACTCCATCTTGGCTTCAATAATGCCCACGAACATCGGTTTTATCAACATCCGTTGAACCACAGCACCCAGTATAAAAACAAAGAATGCAGAAATTAATATACCCGCAAACCAGAACCGGGGGCCGATAACATAGGCAAGTAACAGATACTGAACATAGGCACCGATCATAAAGAATTCGCCCATGGACCAATTGATGACTTTCATGATGCCGTAAATGAAATTGATACCCATGGACATCAAACAATACAGGACCCCCATTATAATTCCGGAAATTAAAAATTGGCTGAAGAGATGAAGATCGATGGCTCTACCCTCCACTGTAAGGCACTTAGAAATTATTATTGTGCATTTTGTGGCAAGAAAATTATATTGGGCTATTTTCCCAATCTTCAATGATTGAATATTTTCAATTGAATATTGAATATTTAAGGTCCGCCTCCGGTGGATCAATTTTAAAAAGACCTATCAAAATAATGACGGAGCGAAGCGACTTCCACAAATATTCAATTTTCAATATTCAATAGTCAATTCCGGCTTGCCCGGGTTGGGTTTCACAACAGTCTCACAGACTTGACTTTGTCTGATGGTAATCTTCTGGACTGTAAGGTTATGAAGGCTTGACCTGAATTTTGCACGAGTCGGAGGCTTTCATATGCTCATTAATTTTCATGCAAGATTCAGGTTTGAACCGGAGAAACAGGGAACCTGCCAACCGATGAATGATAAATTCTGCCATTCACCCCGTCACCGTTTCCCCGGCTCTTCTGATTGCCATTCGGAGCTAGATTGAATTATTGAGGCTCATTGCTATAATCTGTCACCGCCTTTGCCAGCTTAGGGTCCGGCAATCTTGCCGTCCCCACCGAACTGCGGCGGATAAACCAGTTTAGAATCCGTAAAAGCCTGTCTGACCTCGGTCTGCTGGAGAATCAGATGCGGCGGTGAAACATTGTGCCACTTCAAGCCTGAAGGCTCTTCGAATTTCACCTTGCCACTCCAATCCTCGTAAGTATTACCAACCAGAGCTTTTTGGATGTCTTTCGGATTGGCGGACTGGGCCTTGTTGATCGCCTGGGCCACGACAAGAATCTCACCGTAAACATTCAGCGCATAAAAGGTCGGGTCTTCGCCGTGGGCCGCCTTATATTTCGGAGACATCCAGTTGCCGAGGTCGGTCATGAGCATCCCCGGTTTGTAGTAGGAGGTGTACATGATGTATTGGCCTTTATTGCCGACGGCATCCCAGTATTCAGGTCTTACCGGCCAGGCGTAGGATCCCAACATTTTAACTTGCGGGTAAAGCCCGATGTCATAGGCCTGCTTAACCATCAGGTATGCCGGCGGACCCACGCCAATATTTACGATCAGATCCGGCTTCCAGGCTTTGGTTTCGAGCAACATGGGGGTCATATCTGTGATGGTTCGTGGGAAAATAATTGATTTGGTTTCGATGCCGGCTTCTTGCCCGTATTGCTTGATGTATTTTTCAAAGCCGGTACCGTAGTCCGTGTCTTCGGCAATTACGGCAATGCGCTTAAATCCCTGGGCCTGGGCAAATCCAACCCAAAATTTTGCCCGATCCGGGGTTAGCGACATGATGCTGAATATGTAGGGGTTCTCCGATGCGGTAATTTTAGGACTCGACGCACCGGAAGAAAACAACGGCACCTGCAGATCTTGGGCAACTTTATTCACCGCCAGGCAGACAGAGCTGTGATACTGTCCGACGACAGCCACTGCGCCGTCTTTTTGAACCAGCTTGCGGTATCCTGCAATACCTTCGGCGGGCGTTCCGGCGTCATCTTCCACAACCAGTTCCACGGGCCTTCCGCCCAAAACACCGCCCATCTCTTTATTGATATATTCAATTGCCAATTCTGCACCCCAGCGCATTCGTTTGCCGGCAGCCGGATCACCCGGAGGCGAAAACGGTGACAGCAAGCCTATTTTGACGGGATCTTTGGCTTCAGCGGCGGATGGTCCCAACCCCCAGAGTAAGACCGCCAATGCCACTAAGGTAATAGTGACAACTGATAAGTTTTTGCAATTTTGAATTTTCATGAAAAATGCCCTCCTTTCTTTTTCGTTATTTCGTGATGAATCTTCTTTTGGTAGTGGCCCGTTGCGTTAGAATCAACTATCGCAAATCATCCAAACAGCCACAACCGCTCACCCCATCAACAAATCGACAAATCAAATTCTATTCAGAATTCAGCGCGGCAGAATTCCCTGAAACTCGGTTCTCACTAAAGATTCATAAACCATATTCATCAGGGTAATAATATCGAAAACCGGAATTCCTAACTTTTTCTGAATCAAGTGTGCAAACGGCGGTAAATCCGTGCATTCAATGACCAGGGCCCCCATCTCCGGATGATCTCCGGCCAGCGCATCGACAACCGCAAGTACTTCGCCGGTCAAACGGTCCACATCCAGTTCTTGGCGGCTGCCGTCAATGACCACATCACAAAATTCTTTCTGATTATCCATGCCGGCGATACAGACGGGTACCATGTCCGCCCCGACGGCTTTAAGATGCGCCTGGGTAAGTTTGCCTTTCTTGGCGGTTAATATTCCCACCGTCTGTTCCCGGCGCAGCATGCGGCGGACCAGGGGAATTTGAATCAGGCTGGAGACAAAAACCGGAATGTCCACGGAATCGGCAAGCTCTTCTTGGAATAGCGCCAGAAACCCGCAGCTTCCGGTGATGGCCATAACGCCTTCTTGTGCCAGCTCCCGCGCCGCCTCGATAAATGGCTCTAAGAGTTCGGGATCGGCTTCATCCACCACCCGTTTGGCTGTCGCACCCTTGATCACCCGATAGGTTACCGGAAACCGAAAGGTGGATGCATTGCGGATGTGTCCCGGGAGCTTGCCATAATACGTCTCAAGGGCCAGAACACCTAGCGGTATTCCACAAAGATTGGTCCCCCCGCGCAAGATCATTTGTATATCCAGTACCTGCTACAATTAGAGACGCATTGCACGCCCAATGAATCCTATAAAAAATAAAGGAAATTCATTCTATTACCACGCCTCAATGTCGGGGTCAAGTATGCTTTTGATGGTTTATCAACTAAAATTCATCACGACTCTAATCGGATTGCCGACATTGTTCTTTACGATCTCGATTCCCGCATTAATTTTTTCAAAAGGCAGTGTCAGGGAAATCGAACGGGAGAGATCTATCTTTTTAGTTCTGACAAGTTGGATCAATGGATTCATTTCATCTTTGCGATTGGTTATGCTGGAGGAAATCTTTACCTCTTTAAAGAGGAAGTCCTTTCGATAGTTGTCAAACTCGATCACGATTTTCTCCCAGGGTGCGCCCATTAAAACCACCCTGCCTGCCTTTCTGACGCTTAAAATGGCCTGGTTGACGGTTCTTAGTGAACCGACTGCCTCAATCGCAACTGCCGCACCTCGGCCGTCGGTTAATCGATTTACCGCCGCCACCGGATCCTCATGTTGTGCATTAATGATAGCAACTGCCCCGGCCTCTCTAGCCAGCTGAAGTTTCTGATCCACCGTATCCACCACCAAGGCCCGGATGCCTTCGTAGGTCATTGCCCCTAACATCGCATGATAGCCGATGGCACCTGAGCCATACACGACGACGGTATCTCCCCTCTGAATATCTGCGATCTGAACACCGTGATAAGCGGAGGCCAAGGGACTCGTTATGACAGTCGCCTGATCAAACGGAATCTCTTCCGGAAGCTGATAGATGTTTTGGGCCGGCAACTTGTAGTATTCCGCAAATGCCCCCTGAGTTCCTGAGTCCGTACCAATGATTTTGTGATTCTCACATAACTGTTCTAAATCTTTTTTACAGTAGTAACATTGCTCGCAGGTCACGATGGCATTTCCCAGGATCCTGTCCCCCGGCTTGAAATTTCTAACCCCGCTTCCCACCTCCGCCACAAGGCCTGCCGCTTCATGGCCCATGATGTGGGGTAATTGAAGCGGCCGTTGACCTTTAATAGAATAAATATCTGCAATACAAATCGCAGTGGCCTTAACTTGCATTAAGATCTCGTTCTCTTTAACTTGTGGCTTTGGAACTTCTTCAATAACCAGTGGTTTGCCAAGCTCTTTAAATATTGCAGCCCTCATCTCAATTCTCCTCTAAAACTATTAACGAATAACTAATAACTCCCAATTGGTTTGATCTCAATTGGGGCGCAACTTCAGAATCCAATTATGATCCGCGTATAATCGCCTTCCTGACTCAGTCTTATGCCCTCGTTCACCTCTTCTATGGGTATGATCTTGGTCCGGCAGGGTGAAAAATCTATCAGTCCTTTTTTTACCATTTTCACCATCATGGGAAATTCCTGTCGCAAATAGCCCCAGGAATTATAAATCGTTGCCTCCTTCTCACAAATTTCATGGAAAAAGCCCAGGTCATCTTTAAAATCCATCGTGACATGGTAGAACGGAACGCCCAGGGTGCAGGTTCTTCCTCCGGCCCTTGTGCTGGCAATGGCCTGCAGAATAGCTTCATGATCACCGGCAGCCTCGAAGCCGACATCAACACCTTTGCCACCGGTGATTTTTTTTATTTGCTCAACCGGGTCCAGGTCGCTTGAGTTGATAACGAAATCAAGACCCAGATTCTCGACAGCTTTTAAGCTCTTGGCGCGTCTGCCGACGCCGATAATTAAAGATGCGCCAAATGCTTTTAGAACGAGTACGAGCAATTTTCCCAAAGCGCCCAGGCCATATATGCAAGCAGTTTCAGATGCCTTGAAATTTGCCCGTCTGGCACCATGAAAGGAACTGGCCAAGCCGCTGGTGATAAGCACGCCGTCAGTAAACGATATCTCTTCAGGTAGCTTAAAAAGATTTCTCTCCGGAATAACGCCGTACTGCGCATACACACCTTGCATTCCTGGCGATATGCCGATCAGCCAGCGGTGATCACATAGATTATCCCTTGCGACACTGCAATTTCGGCACATACCGCAGCTCACCAATGGGCTCATCAACACCCGGTCACCATTGATGAATTGGGTAACTTCATTGCCGACCTCCTCCACAATTCCAACGCCTTCATGCCCCATGATGAAAGGCAATTCACCCACCGGTCTGTCACCATTCGCAATATGGATATCGGTAACGCAAATACCGCACTGTTTGACTTTCAGTAGCACATCCTTTGATCCGAACTGCGGGACGGGAACCTCCTCAATAACCAAAGGAGCCTTGAGCTGTTTTAAAACGGCTGCTTTCATTGTTTTCAATCCTTTCTAATTCTGTATCCGGACCTTTCAAGGTCCCAGCAATCATTCGTGTCGTTGGAAAGCGTTTCTTTGCGGATGCGTTCAGTGGGCGTCTTCTTGAAGCCGTCGACAAATGCAAAATAACGCGGTATCTGAAAATAGGGCATGCGCGGTTCGCACCATTTAATTATGACAAGTGGATCGACCGGGGTACCGGCAGCGCAAACTATGAAAGCTTTTAATTCCTGCTCTCCAATTTCCGCATCGACCCCGATCACCGCACTTTCTGTAATATCAGGATGGGAGTTGAGGACGCTCTCCACCTCCCAGGCGGAGACGTTTTCACCACGACGACGGATACTGTCTTTCTTGCGGCCCATGTAATAAAAATCACCCTCTGAGTCATAGCTCCCCAGATCGCCGGTATGAAGCCATCCTCCCCGTAAGGCAGCCGCGGTGGCCTCCTGATTCTTCAGGTAGCCCTGGGTGATCAATCCGGGTTCTTTTTGACGCACTAGTATTTCCCCGGTCAGCCCGGCCTTTAACGGAACTCCGTTATCATCGGCAATTTGAACGTCAAAATATGGAAACGGTTTGCCGATTGATCCCACTTTGCCTGAGGTGTTGACCGTGGTGAAACCCGATGCTTCAGTCAAGCCGTAACACTCCCGAATCTTGACACCGAAACGCTGTTCAAACTCACGCCAACTCTCCTTTCTGCAGCCCCCGCCAAACGCAATCCGGACGTAATGACTTTTATCATCCGCGCTCGGCGGTTGCTTCAGTAAAATGTCAATAATGCCTCCGAGATAATGAATTTTGGTCACCTTATTTTTTCTTATAATATCCCAAAAGCGAGATGCGCTGAACCGAGGTACGACAACCAATGTGATCGGTTCCATAAGGGCCAGAATACACATCTGAGCACCGCTGTTGTGATAGATAGGCTCCCAGAACAAATAGACATCCTGCGGACGAACGTCCGAGACGATAGCAGCACCGGTTGCACAGGCTCTCAGCATCCGTTCAGTCATGAGTACGCCCTTAGGGGGTCCGGTGGTGCCCGAGGTAAAGGCGACACAACGCAGGTTGTCCAATACCGGCCTTGTTGAAGGTGGATTAAGGTCTGCTTTGGCAACCGTAGCAAAATCAAGCACATTCTTGCACTTTGCCAACATTGAAGAATTACGAACGATAATCATCGCTTTTTTTTTGTCTGTCACAACCGGTTCAACCCGGTCCAAAAATTCAGCATCAACAATTATAGCGCCGGGACGATTCTGTTCGATTATATACGCCAGACTCTGCCCCCTTAAGTTTGTGTTGATCGGAACCCAAACTGCACCGAGACTCGCTAGGGCAAAAAACGTAAAAATGTGGTCCGGATGATTGGCAAGCATAACCGCCACAGACGTCCCGGGTGCTATACCGGTTGCAGCAAGGCCGTTTGCCAGACGATTCACACAGGCCCCTAGGGTGCTGAAAGAAATTTCTCCGTCCTGATGCACGGCGAAGATAAAGTCGGGCGTATGCTTTACCCTGTAGTCCAGCAACTCGCGGATCGTCCGTTTGTATCGCATGTATTGTTTGCCTCGAATCCCAATTGAACGTTGTTCAATTCAGCTATTAATCTTCGCGTTATGGGGTACGCTTGCCGAGAAATTCTTGCATCATCGATTGCGGTTCACTGGTTGCAAAGGAATCCCGCTGAATCCGGATACCGGCGGCCAACATTTCCTGGAAACCCTGTTCGGTAGCCTCTCGGAAGCGTTGTTTGGTTAAACGCATCGCGATTGGCGGTTTTGCTGCCAGAAACTTAGCCGTTTGCAGCGCTTGATTCAGCAGTTCCTCGCGGGGGACGATTTTGTGCACCAATCCGATTTGGTAGCATTCCTGTGCATCCATCATTCGGCCTGTCAGGGTAAGCTCAATCGTCCGCGAAAGGCCAAGCATCTCTTTCATTATCCAGGGGCCGGTGACACTTGCGATACCGGAGTTGATTTCAGGTTGTCCCATGGTAACCCCGGGATGGGCTATCCTGACATCTGCAAGCAGCGCCACCTGAAATCCTGATCCGGCTGCAAGTCCATTGAGAGCTGCAACTAACGGTTTGGTCAACCTGCGAATCAAATCATATAAGATATGCCATTCCTCCATCCAAGCCTCGGCTCCATCGGGATCGAACGTTTCTGCCTCCTCCAGATCCTGACCGGCACAAAATCCCCGATCTCCAGCCCCGGTTAGAATAGTGGCCCGGATATTCTGAATATTTTCATACTTCTTTAAGGCATCAATCAGTTCATCTCTCATCGGCTTATGCCACGCATTTAGCGTCTCAAGCCGATTTAATGTGATAATACCAATATTTTCCGCTTCTGTCGTCTTGATGAACTCGTACATGTCTTTTAATATCTCCTTCCTGATTTGGATTTAAGCATATTACTCAATGATGGAACAATGATCTTGCGGTAATCCGGTTGCTTGGCGGATACCTGCGCCGGCGACGGGATGCGATCATGGACAATTTCGGCAAGCGTCGTATTCGCATCGCACCTGAAGAATAACCGCTTTCAGCAGCCGGCTTTTTCTGCAGTCCAACAGGCAGCATTTCTCGCTGTGTCGATGATTCGGGTTTCCGACGGGCACCGGGTTATTTCCGTATGTTTCCCATCCGGATGCGTTCGAGTGCAGCTTCGATGGGTTGAGGGTCGATATGCCGCATGAGGGCTCCGATGTACTGAATCTGCCTGCGCCTGGCGCTACGGCTTTTTATTTTATGGGCGAGTTCGATGGCCGTCAGAAGTTCATCCGGCAGTTCCATGGTCTCAAGCTGGCCAAACGGCAGGGCGACTAACTGTTCTCCAAGGCGCTGCAGGGCTCGATCTTCATTTTTTTTCTGGGTTCTGCTTTTATACTCCGCTCCCATTGTGCTGGCTTCCCCGCTTCCGGTTTACCCGGCCCCAGGTTGAGTTTTTTAAATTTTATCGATAAACAATTTGTTTCTATTTAAAACCCCGCCGGCATCCCAATCTGACTGCATCGACTGCGGCGCGCTCACGATATTCCTTCCGAAAAATGGACTTTCCCACAATTCAGTTGATTTTGCACCCGATCTCTTGCATTATTGACCCTGGTTCGGCAATCGCAAGGTGAAGTCAGATGTGCATAAATTATTACTGCAAAAGGTTAGAAATGATCAAGCACTATCTCGACCGATCTTTCGGGCTCCGATTGAAACGGAAGCGCTGAAAAATGGAATCATCCGACAGGGTCATACGCGTTAGAAGAAAAAAGCGGCCGGCGGCGGTTTATCAGTATCAGAAGGATAGCCGCTATTTCGCCCAGATAGCCGACAGCTTAAAAGAAGCCGGCGCGAGGGAACTGGCTGAACTCGGCGCCGAAGATGTCAGGCCGGAATTCAGGGGAATTTTTTTCAGGGCGGACAAATCCACCCTGTATCGTATTAATTATCTGACCCGGCTTCTTTCACGGTGCCTGGCGCCGTTAATATCATATGCGTGTCCTGATACCGATACGCTGTACCAGAAGGCCAAGCAGATCGAGTGGCAAGATTTTTTTGCACGGGGCCATACCTTTGCCGTATCGGGGAATGTTTCCGACAGTGCGATTTCGCATTCAAAGTACGCTGCCCTGCGCCTTAAAGATGCGGTGGCCGACTATTTCAAAGAAAGCACCGGCCGGCGTCCGGATGTGTCGGTAAGAAATCCGGATATCCTGCTCAACCTGCATATCAGAAACGACAAGGCCGTAATAAGCCTCGACACTTCAGGCGGCGCGCTTCACCGCAGAGGATACAGAGAGGCGACGGTTGCCGCACCCATGCAGGAAACCGTTGCCGCCGCGATTATCCGGTTCAGCGAATGGGACGGCGCTGTTCCGTTGTATGATCCGATGTGCGGTTCGGGAACCCTTTTGTGCGAAGCCCTCATGCGGCAGAGCAATATTCCCGCCGGTGTTTTCAGGAATCGATTCGGTTTTGAATCTCTGCCCGACTTTAACGGCGCTCTCTGGCAGCAGGTAAAAAAAGAGGCCGACGGACACATCCGGCAACTGCCGCAAGGGCTGATTGGGGGCAGTGACGTGTCCGCGGATGCTGTCGGTGCGGCGCGCACAAACCTGATGGGCCTCCATTACGGAAATTTCGTAAGCGTTGAAAGGGCCGACTTCAGGAGCCTGCCCGCCCTAGAAGAGCATGTCATTGTAACCAACCCGCCGTATGGCATCCGCATGGGGGGCGATGAGAACCTTGAAATGTTTTATAAAAATTTCGGCGACTTTCTGAAACAGAAATGCCAAGGCTCGGCCGCTTTTGTTTATTTCGGCGAACGGAATTATATCAAAAAAATCGGGCTGAAAACCTCATGGAAAAAACCGATCAAGGCCGGCGGGCTTGACGGCAGACTGGTTAAATACGAGATTTACTAATGAAGCGTCCGGCACCATCTTCAGCGGTGCCGGCACGGGTACTTGCGAAATCGACTTGGAGATTGCAGAGCTTACCGAGCTGCAGGTCGGCAGCTATGCCCTGGTGGATGCCGGGTATATGGCCAACTCGATTGTTACGACGTCATCCGCGGTAACAAGGTGCTGGATCAGTGGCCGATCAATATGCGCGGCCGAAGCCAATAAGCGTGCCGTGTCACTTTTAAAGCTAAGGGTTCAGAAATGACAAAGGGAGGATATGACGGTGAAACGCGGCATTGACCACCTCGTGCTCTGTGTAAACGATCTTGAGCTCGGTGCTGCGTTTTACAGGAATCTTGGATTTACTACAACCCCCAGGGCCCGACATCCCTGGGGCACCGACAGCTGTCTCATACAATTGACCGGGTCATTCATTGAGCTGTTGACGGTTTCAAGACCGGCCCTAATAACTGCAGACAGCCCAAAGACCTTTAGCTTCGGAGCCTTTAATCAAAAATTCCTGGCACGCCGCCAAGGGATGTCCATGCTGGTGTTTGAAAGCACGGATGTCGAAGCGGTAGATTTGATCTATGACTGATCCGATCATCTCTGACCCCCGGCGGCGGGATCTTCGACTGGCCTAGAAAATCAGGATTTCGTATTTAAATGGATTAAGAGAAAGAGGGCCCTATGTATCCACCTGAATATTATTTGGAAGATGATAAAGAAAAAATCTTGCGGGTTATTGAAACATACAGCTTTGCGACGGTTATTTCGCGCACGGAAGATGACGTCATTGTCACCCACCTGCCTCTGATACTGGATCGGCAGCGCGGCCAATTCGGCTTTTTGGTTGGGCATATGGATCGCAACAATCCTCATGCTCGATATCTGAACAGCACAAAGGTATTTGTTATTTTTCACGGACCCAATGCCTATATCTCTCCTAATGTCTATGAATCATCACAGCTGCCCACCTGGAATTCCATTTCGGTTCACATTAAGGGGGTAGCGCGCATAACAGAATCAAGGGAAACGGTTCGTGATTCGATGATCAAAATGGTCTCGTTTCTGGAAAAGGGAGATGATCCCTTTGTCCTGGATAAAGACAACCATAAAATGCAAAACTTTCTGGGATACGTTGTTGGATTCGAGATTGAAATTGTGGAGATGATCGGTCGGTTTAAGCTGTCTCAAAATAAAAATGCAAGGGATAAACAGCTGGCCAAGGAGCACCTTATTTCCCACAGCAAAAAGGGACATGAAGAGCTTATCGATTTTGTGATCTAAACATACAAGGGAGGATAACATGGACTACGTCAATTTAGGCCAAACCGGTCTCAAGGTATCACGTATCTGCCTGGGCATGATGACATACGGAACTTCGCAGTGGCGGCCGTGGATACTCGATGAAGCCGATGCGCGTCCCATCGTTCAGCGCGCCGTTGAGTTGGGTGTCAATTTTTTCGATACCGCCGACATGTATTCAGCCGGCGCATCGGAGGAACTGACCGGTAAGTTCCTGCGGGAGTTTACCCGCAGGGAGGAAGTGGTGATTGCCACCAAAGTGTTTTTCCCGGTCGATATCGCCTTCCAGGGCGGCTACGCAAATTCCGCACCCCCGCGGCCGAACACCGCCGGATTGTCGCGCAAGCACATCTTTGCAGCGGTAGAGGCTTCCCTCAAGCGTCTGGCAATCGATTACATCGACCTGTATCAAATCCATCGCTGGGATTACGAAACACCCATCGAGGAGACCTTGGAAACCTTGCACGACCTCGTCAAATCGGGCAAAGTGCGTTATATCGGGGCATCCAGCATGTGGGCATGGCAGTTGGCCAACGCGCAGCATATTGCCCAAACGAACGGGTGGGCGCGTTTCGTATCGATGCAAAACCACTACAACCTGATCTACCGCGAAGAGGAACGTGAGATGATTCCACTTTGCCGCGATCAGGGCGTCGCTCTGATCCCCTGGAGCCCATTGGCCAGAGGCTTTTTAGCCGGCAACCGCACCCCGGACGATATCACGGCCGGCCACACCCCGCGTGCCAGGAGCGACGAGTATTCCCACAAGCTTTATTACCGGGAAGAAGACTTCGCTGTGGTAAATCGTCTCAGCGAGCTTGCCTCCCAACGCGGCGAAAGCAATGCCAGAATCGGATACGCCTGGCTGCTGCATCAGCCGGGATTGGCAGCGCCCATCGTTGGTGCCAGCAAGATCGCACATATCGAGGAAGCAGTGGCGGCCACCCAAGTCAAGCTCAGCGCAGAAGAGATTCAACTCCTCGGCTCGTCCTACAAGCCGCATACAGTGCTGGGGCATACTTGATCCAAAATCGCTCATGCATTCGATACGTTGCAGCAGGATATTTTATGTTTTTATTGGAAGGGCTCGATGAGTCGGGCTTGTGGCCGGACTAATTCAGAGGTGGTTTTAGTTTATAGTAACGAGCTGACAACCGGAAAAAAACGATGACACGTTTCTCACTTGCTCTTCACATAACCGGGTGAAAGGTGTATACAACATGTATCAGTTTGTGCATTTAAACCCATGATGACGAAATAATTGTGGTAGAAAGCGACAAGTTTTTAGGTGCATCACTGGCCGTGTACGGTATCCTCGATGGTCAGCTCGTGCGCATTGCGGCCACATCTTTCCTCGGTCAGCCGTACCGTTGGCTCAACCCGCTCGGTGTGGGCGACTTTGACGGCGACGGCAAACTCGACATCGCACTGGTTGCAACGCCTCATATTGGCGGAAAATTGCGCCTTTATCGATTCAAAAATTCAAGCCTGTCACTTTTCGCCGAGTATCCCGGCATCAGCACCCACCGCATGGGGAGCACTGAACTTGGCCTTGGGCGCGTTGTGTCAGCCAAACCGCGCGATCAAATGCTGGTGCCGGATCAGACACGCCGGGTTCTTATGCTGTTGGAATGGTCGCCCAACCGGTGGCAAGTGATTGCCCGAACCGAATTGCCCGGCCGATTGGGGTCATCGCTGACAGCAACGGATGGCGGAGGTTGGCATTTTCAACTTGAAGGCGGCAGGCACTTTGAAGTTCAAATAGACCGGCGGTTAAAAAAAGGAGGAATTGAATGAGCACGGATTACGAAAAAGGCTATAAGCAGTTCGCCGAGATGGTCGGTGAAGACAATATTGAATCATTGGTCTCTCGTTTTCGATCTGTTTGCCCGGATTTTGAGAAGGAGGTTGTTACCGTCTTGGGCGGCAGGATATGGACCCGCGGCGGTATCGATCTCAAAACCAGATCGCTTTGCAGTATCTGCGTACTGGCGGCGCTAGGCCGCCACAATGCGCTGAAATTAAATTTTAAGATGGCCTTGCGCAACGGTGCTCAATTGCCTGAAATATTTGAATCGATCTTTCAGGTAGCCGCATACGCGGGGTTTGCGGCAGCCTGGGACGCCTTGGAAAAGCTGGCTGAGGTAGTAAATGAGGAAAAGCCATGAAAATACTTCGCCATATTGGTTCGTTGGCCTTCGTGCTGGGGCTTTTTTGCACAGTTTTCGCCGGGCTGCCGTGGTACGTGATCGTCGCCGATGATCCGGCTGTGCCCTGGTGGCTTAAGATTGCCCTATTCTGCCTCCTGGGTGGTATCCTTGTGGTGCTGCTGACAGTCGCTCTTGAACAAAGAAAAGCTAAGTTATCAGAAGGGGAAACTCTATCGACTGAACCGGAAAGCGCAGTGTTGCTGTTGAATTCCTCAACGCTGCCTGATCGGGAGATCACCGATGTTCTCGGTCTTGTCCAGGGCCATACCGTGTTTGCCATCTGGCTTGGTAAAGATTTGTCGGCCCTGGTCCGGTTGATCCTCGGCGGCGAATTGACCGAGTATACCGAGATGATGGGGCGGGCAAGGGAAACAGCTACACAGAGAATGATTGCGCAGGCTGCCGAGATGGGCGCGGATGCAATAATTAATACCCGTTATATGACTACCAGTGTTGTGGGAAGTGCCGCTGAGCTGCTAGTTTACGGCACAGCGGTCAAGCTCAGCGATTCGGTCGCCTAACGCGAAGATATCGGTGTCATTGGTGCAGCTGTTATTGGTGTCGCGTTCTGAATAGTGAAAAATATTTTGCAATTCGCAACTAATGCGGGACGCCGACCGTATTAATGCCCTAATGTGGGCCCCTTCGAATTTCGTACAATTATGGTACAACCTCGACTTTCTATCATTTAGGTTTATATTTACAGGTGATGCTCTGAATATCTTAGCCTAGAATGTACTGCTCAAATATGATAATCGATTCTTCACTCGATTGGGATATAACATGGGGGGGCAGCAAATGGAGTTAAATATGGATAAAATTGTCAGGGTCAATGCCGCAGAGCTAAAATCCCTGGACGATGCGAAGTGTGTACCCAAACCTGTTTACCAGAGCCAGGGGATGAAAGTGGTCCTGGCTTACTTTAACCCTATAGTTGCATAAAATTTTGAAATCCAACTTAGCCGCTGCAATGAAGACCATTGAAAATATTGACTGATCCTGGATTCTGGATACTGGATGTCGTTGAAATTCACCGATAGTGTCCTGTTAGATATCCAGCATCGAGTATCAAGCATCCAGCATCAGACCGGAAAAAGCAACGATCTCAGGCATAACGACCAGGCTAGATGACAAGAATTTATGCAATGTTAGGGTTAAGGAAGGCCAGTTTATTCCGGTCCATGCTCCGAAGCTAGAACTGGTTTTGTGTATTCACGAGGGCAAGGCCGAGGTGGTAGCCGGCGAAGACAGTGTGGCTGCCGGGAAAAATGATATCATCATTATTCCCAAAGGAGAAAAAAGAGGCGTTAAGGCCTTGTCCGAATTAACGTTCTTGCATGTCGTTCAGCCGCCTCCTTCAGACATGGACCATAAGGAGGTTCACGCAGGACTGGCTCAAGGCAACTTTGATTGAGCCCTGATCGCCATATGGGCTTGATCGGAGTGGCTGTTGGTTGTTATTAGTGGTTTATCGGCAGGGGTGGGTTGACCCAAAGCGTTACAACGGGATCATAAGTAGAACGCCGTTTGCCGTGCTATTGCCTGTTAGGGACGCATGAAAACACGGAGGTGTTGATATGAAACTGTATGAACACAAATATATGGACTTTGTATTAAAGGATGACCGAATTGATTTTATCTGGAAAGCAGACACCGCGGATATGGATGATTACGGGTTTCAATATACGATATTAAGATATGCATCATTTGCCATGGAATACAGGATAAAAAAGGTTCTCATTGACCTGACCGATTTCAAGTTTAGCCCGGGTGAAGCAGCCGGAAAATTTCACTCTGATTATGTCACCAAGATTTATAATATGATCGGCGTCACTAAGAAAGTCTTTGTGGCCCCGTTCATGGACAGCAAAATAACCGGCAAAGAACCCGAAACCGACTATGACAATGCCTTTATGAAGACTTATGATGAAGGCGTTGCATGGCTTAATTCCTGAATCGTGCATGAAAATTAATGAGAATATGAAAACCTCCAACTCATGCAAAATTCGGGTAATAAATAGCCGGATGTGGCAATAAATAGTATTGAAAAAATAAAATTCTCTCGCCCACTTTGTTCGAGCCCACAGAGCTATCAGAGATTAAAATACTCGGTCTGCTCCCACCCGGGGGCAGGGTCCTAGGGGCCGGAGGCTGCAGACTCTGTGAGAGACTTAAATAGTACTGGTTTATTAGTCAAGTAGCTTTGTTTCTCCTTTAATATATCAAAATGAGGCGGCACAATGTCAGCATATCTCATCGGTCACATTACGGTAAAAAATCCCGATAAATGGAAGACTTACGTCGAGGGAGTTCAAAAATCACTGATGCCCTTTGAAGCCGAGGTCGTTTTCCGGGGCAAGCGCGCAACCGTTTTGGCCGGTGAGCATCCTCACGAAAACACAGTCGTCATTAAATTTCCCGACCAGCCGACATTGCAGAGTTGGTATCATTCCGACGCCTATCAGGCTTTGATTTCGGTCCGGGACGAAGCCGCCGAGGTGGTAATTATCAGCTATGACGTTTGAGTCTTTGCGGCTTGTCTTTTGGATCCCATTAACATTCTTTCAATGAGGCGCATATGAAAACAACGAAAAACCGGTTGGATCAGGAAAATATGGACCGGATTGTCGCCGATGCTCGCCGCAGCCGCCATCAGCGTGAACAGGGGTATCGGGATCTGGCACTTAAGCTTTTCCCCTGGGTGTGTGGAAGGTGCGGGCGCGAATTTGAGGGCAAGAGGCTTCGTGAACTGACGGTCCATCACAAGGACCACAACCACGATAACAATCCGCCAGACGGGAGCAACTGGGAACTTCTCTGTATCTACTGTCACGACAACGAACACTCGCGTCATCTGGATCAGGAATGGTACGACTCAGGCGCGCCGGAAGGCGTGCAGCAGCCAACTGCAATTGATAGTCCTTTCGCCAATCTCAAAGACCTGATGAAAAATAAAAAGTAGCTGAATTTTGCACGAGCCCACCAGAAGCGGATATTTTGGGGGATTTCATATTCTCTAATTTTCGCGAAATATTCGGGAATTAAATTGGGATGAACATGCCGTCTCAAGGGACAAAACGATGGCCGGTGGCTGTTACGGCCGCCTTTTTTCTGGTTCTCATCGCAAGCTTCATGACCTGGGGCACCATCCGCTACCACTACACCTGGCAATTTATGGCCAACATGGAGCATCCGGGCCTGTGTAATCGCATTTTGACAGGTGACGATCTATCAGGTTTGAAGCTCGGCGCAACGCTCAATCAAACCGGCTCCGCCTGGAAGGCCGGATTCGACATCTTCGGTTTGTTCTTTCCTCATTGGCTCCTTGCGATCGTGGCGGTTTTTCTATTTGCATCTCTGCGCCGGCAATAATTCTGGATACTGGCTGTACTAATTATGATTCTCTACTGTTAAGCAGCTATTCACATTATTCAACCGGCCCCATCAACCGGTTCTATTTTCCCCGATTGCTGCAAAAGCACGGTACTACTTTTTTACTGCCCTTCGCCCTGTTGTTTATGCATCTTTAGGGATTTCACTGCACGGGGTGCACTGCTCGGAATTTAAACTGAAACTCTCATTGTGTAGTGGATACTCTGCGCTGCTTGTATTTAGCACGACAGTGGTTACACTTCGATATAGGCAAAAAATTAAATGTGCGCAATCGGGGAGGTCATACCCAAATGATTATTCACAATCGAATTAAACCAACGACAATCCTGGTTTCCATCATTGCAATTACCCTAATGGGGGCAACGCTGCTATTTCCTGCCGGTAATTTTGCCTCATCCGATAGCGCAAAGCAAATATCATCGAATCAAAGTGTTAAACACAACCGCCTGATTTACGAATCCAGCCCCTATCTCCTGCAGCATGCCACCAATCCGATTGACTGGTTTCCCTGGGGCACTGAAGCATTCGATAAAGCCAAGCGGGAAGACAAACCTGTTTTTCTGTCCATTGGATACTCTACCTGCCATTGGTGCCATGTCATGGAGCACGAGTCATTTTCAGATCCCGAAGTCGCTGAACTGTTGAACCGCAGCTTTATCAGCATTAAAGTTGACCGTGAAGAACGCCCCGATATCGACCAGGTATACATGACCGTAGTTCAGGCTATGACAGGCAGCGGCGGCTGGCCCATGACGATTCTGATGACCCCGGATAAAGAGCCCTTCTATGCCGGCACCTATTTTCCCAAAGATGACCGCTGGGGCCGCCCGGGATTAATGCAATTGTTGCCGCAGATTGCCGATGTATGGCAAAACAATCGCCAGAAAGTCCTGAGCAGTGCTGACGAGATCGTCCGGTATGTGAAACGATTAAATAAAAGTCAACCCGGCACTGGTCTTGATCGCCGGATCCTGGATCAGGCTTATCAAGCTTTAGCTGAACGGTATGATCCCGAGTATGGCGGTTTTGGCAAATCTCCTAAGTTTCCTTCTCCTCATCAATTGAATTTTTTGCTGAGACGCTACCACCACACTCAAAATAAACAGGCCCTGGCGATGGTTGAAAAGACCTTGATCCAAATGCGCCTGGGCGGCATTTATGATCAGATCGGTTTCGGTTTTCACCGGTATTCAACCGACGCCCAATGGCTGGTGCCGCATTTTGAAAAGATGCTCTATGATCAGGCAATGCTGATTATGGCCTATACCGAAGCCTACCAGGCAACCGGCAACGCCTTCTACGCCGGCGTGGCCGAAGAAATTATCACTTATGTCCTGCGGGATATGACCGCTGCGCAGGGCGGATTTTTAAGTGCTGAAGATGCCGACAGTGAAGGGGTTGAAGGAAAATTTTATTTGTGGACCGTTCAAGATATAAAGAACACACTGGGTCAAAAAGATGCCGAATTATTTATCAAGGCATTTAATGTAAAAGATAGCGGCAATTTTCAGGAGGCCGGCCCCGGTACTAATATTGATGAAAACATTTTGCACTTAAAAAAACCGCTGCCGGAGTTGGCTAAAGAGCTTGATATTGCCGAAACGCAGCTGCGCAAAAGCTTGGAGGTCGGCGGCCGGAAAATATTTCATGAGCGCGAAAAGCGAATTCATCCGTTTAAGGATGATAAGGTTCTCACGGACTGGAATGGGTTGATGATCGCCGCCCTGGCCCAGGCCGGCAACGTACTGGATAACCGGCAATACACTAAAGCCGCACGCAAGGCTGCCGACTTTATCCTGCAAAACCTCACCCAAGACAACGGTCGACTGTTAAAGCGCTATCGCAAGGGCAAGGCTGGTTTACCCGCTCATATAAATGATTACGCTTTTATGGTCTGGGGTCTGATCGAGCTTTACCAGGCAACATATGAATTAAAATATTTAAAAGATGCCATCGCGCTAAATGACCACATGCTCTCACACTTCTGGGACAAGCAAAACGGCGGTCTGTATATGACCGCCGATGACAGTGAGAAACTTTTGATTCGCAGTAAGGAAATCTATGATGGGGCAATCCCGTCCGGCAATTCCGTGGCCACCATGAACCTGCTGCGCCTGTCCGCTATGACTGCAAATAAGGAATATGCAACCCGGGCAGAAAGTATCCTTACCGCGCACTCCATCCGGGTCAAGCAGTATCCTGCCGGGCATACCCAGCTGATGTCGGCCCTGGAATTTGCATTAAACCCAAGTTACGAAGTCGTCATCGTCGGCAACCACCAAAAACAGGATACACTTGCGATGCTGGCAGCCCTGCGAGAACCCTTTATCCCCCAGAAAGTGGTTCTCTTTCGCACGGAAGAGCCGGATGCCGCAGCCGATATCGCTGACATTGCCCCCTTTACCCGCTCGATGGTAACCAGAAACGGGCTGGCAACCGCCTATGTCTGCCAAAATTTTGCCTGCAGGCTACCGACAACCAGCATCGACCAAATGCTGAAGAGCCTTCGGCAGGACATCGGTGGTTGATTGGCTAAATATTACCCCAATTAAGTGAAACTCAATTGGGGTTACATATTTTATTTTTATTACGACAATAAAATGGATTTTCAACAAATTAGCGGCCGAGTCGTTTCCTACGAATATCCTTTTGTCAAAATTGAAACCAAAGGATTAATACGCATCATCAACTGCTCATCAAACTTCTTTATCGATGCTATATCGCGGAATCAATACGATGAGATAAAAGAGCTGGTATTGGAAAAAGATAGTAAGATTGAGTCGGCACTTGTTCGCCGAGATCAATCGGTTTAAGTTGGCTTATTTTCAGTATACAGCGGGTGGTAGCAGTGACTGTATTATTTTAAAACCGGAACACCATTTTATTTCATCAGATCTGCCGCATCTTTTAAATGTAGCACCGTACAGTCGTCAACATGGTAGATCTTTTGCCCGCCATCCACAAACAACAATGTAAATTTCCCTTCTTATCTTGAAACACAAACTTCAACCTGGATTACATATAGATTATTCCCTGACAGATTATCTGTCTGTAGATAATCTTAAGGTGCTGATGATCTTCCCAACCGGTGAGTATTTCGCTAAAGCGTGGTGAGAAGATCGCCAAAGCCGAGCAGCTATAGCTTGTTGAGGACTATAAAGTTATAATTTTAGTTTTTGAGTTTCGTTTATATAATCTGTTTTATAGTGCCTAAATGAGTTTATAGTCCCTTTTCTGAACTACTTTTTCACCTCGTTTGACCGATAGGGTCACGGCCGAAGCTGAGATTTTTAGCTTTCTTGAAAGCTCCGCCATGCTGATTTCTAATTCCCGTGCCGCCCAATAACATAATAGACTTCTGGCCTGAAAAAGAATACTCGTCCAATGCTGCCATACTTTTTACGATATTAGCCCGCAACGGATTCAGATGGATGTAACGAACCAGTTCCATCAGGTAAGAATCCTCCTGGCATAAAATTGATTTATATCGATTCTGGAAGAGGTGGCCATGGCGGCGGTGACGACGGTTATAGGTGACGGCATATCCGGTCAGAAGCCTTAGCATGACATTGGACATCGGTGCCCGGCCGGTCTTCAGCAATAAGTGAAAATGGTTTGGAATCAGGGCCCAGGCGTAACAGCGCGTGTTCGTCTCTTTTAGAATATTTCCAAGTCGGCAGATAAAATCACACCGGTCTGCATTATCTTGAAAGATCCGCTGCCGGTCAAGGCCCCGCGCTATTATGTGATGCAAGGCTCCGGGAGCATCTATCCTTGATTTTCTTGGCATAAGGCATCTTTACCACAGAGCTATATCATCATAAACTAAAAAACTAAAGGACGTCCCTCAAGTTTCCCGGTCAATGGTAACCAGAAACGGACAGGCCACCGCCTATGTCTGCCAGCACTTCGCCTGCCGCCTGCCCACAACCAGCATCGAACAGATGTTAAAAAACCTCAGTCAGGATATCGGCAGCTAAATGGTTAAATGGTTGATTAAGTTGATGGGTTGATGGGTTGAATAAATGATCTTTTTCAAATGGCATTCTTTTATTTTATCAACTTGCGACCTTCTGGTTATAAGACCGAAGTATCAACACCTCTACTCCAGAACACCACCATCCCACAAACTCTGCAAAAAATCCCTGACAGGTAGTACATGCACATCATCCCAAAGTGCAGCTCTGTCGCCGAGGTAGACTCCGTAGCGTTTGATCAACCGCTTTCCCAGTTCCGACTGCATGCGGTGCAAACCTCGACTAAATCGTTTCTCCCACCGAGCAGAGGCCTTGAACTCGGCGGCAACAAATCCCATGGACGTCTCGCAGAGGAAGTCGACCTCAACGCCGTCATAGTTTCGCCAGAAATGAATCCGATAGTGGCGCTTCGAATAGGCCAGAAAAGAACGGATTTCATTGAACATGAGAGTCTCAAGCAAAGGACCGCTCTCCTCTTGCGTTGGTGGGTATGCGATCCTTCCAGAAAGAGCGCGCGCGACGCCGGAGTCAAAAAGATAGAACTTCGGGTGCTGGACTTGCTTGGTTCGACGCTTTAACTTCCATGGCTCGATCCAGTAGCCGATCAGGGTGTCGACCAGGACGCTGAAGTAGTTCTGCACCGTTTGGCGGCTGACAGCGGCGTCGCGGGCAATGCCGGCTACATTGGTCACCTGGCCGTTCTGCCTGGCGGCAACCTCCAGGAATCTTGAAAAATGGCCGATATTTCGGGTCAGAGCTTCGGCCTTGATCTCCTCCTGCAAGTAGGTCTCCGCATAGGTCGTCAGGTATGATACTGGGTCTCCGCCAAGAACTGCCATGGGAAGAGTGCCGTTCACGATCGCCTTGGAAACCGAGAAATCAGATCCCAATTCTGCAGACACAAAGGGGAACAGCTGCATGACGATCGCTCGGCCGGCGAGCAGGTTCGTACCGCCGCGGCGTAACTTGCGCGCGCTGGAACCTGACAGAATAAAACGCAGCCTTTTGTTCTCAATCAGCCGGTGTACTTCATCAAGGAGCGCGGGAACTTTCTGGATCTCATCGATGACGATCCAGCGTTCCGCTGGCACGGACTCCACCTCGCGGTAAAGGGATTCAGGCTCCCTGGAGAGTCTCAGTGATTCGGAAGTATTCAAAAGATCATAGATAACGGAATCTTTGAAGTGGTGGTGGATCCAGGTCGACTTTCCTGTGCCCCGTGGACCGAAAAGCAGGATCGATTGATCGGGTTGTTGAAGTAATCTTGTAATCATAGTTGGCATTTTTACCGAAATTTTGCCATGTGTCAAGGCATATTTTCCCGTATAGACATCCAATATAGTGCTTTCCATCCAGGTCAATGGTAACCAGAAACGGACAGGCCACCGCCTACGTCTGCCAGAATTTTGCCTGCCGCCTGCCAACTACCATTATCGATCAGATGCTGAAGAACATCAGGCAGAACCTTGGTAGCTGAAAGGATAAATTTCGATTTAACATCATAACCCATATTATCTGTTCATAGATAATCTCTTGACAAATTATCTTTAGACAGATAAGCTTGTGGCTATGATAAAATTTTACGGTCGAGAAAAGGAACTTTCTGTCATTGAAAGCTGGTTTAAGGCCGCCCAAAAAGGGACTCTCTTCACGGCGATAATCGGTCGCAGACGAATCGGCAAAACCCGCCTGTGGATAGAGGCCACCCAAAAAAGGAAAGGCGGTCTTTATCTATTCTGCTTGCCCGGTCAAATATATAGGACTTTTGAACAGGTCGAAGCTCAGCTTTATGAATTGGGATTTACATCGGTGCCCCGGAATTTGACCCAATTTTTTAAAGCGGTCGATTTGATTCTCTCTAAAGGCAAAAATGTTTCAATATTTTTTGACGAGATTCAGAATCTTTTTCTTGATAAAAAAGATGAATTGGCCCTTTTCCAATATTATATCGACAGTTTTAAACGAAAACGGTATCCATGCATGGTTGTTTTTTGTGGTTCCGTTAAAACCCTGCTGCACAGGATTTTATTTGAGGAGCACTCACCGCTATATGGGAGACTCGATCAAAGGATTCAACTGAAGCCTCTTGGTTTCTATACTCTCAGGCAATTGTTTTATGACCATAATGTAAACAAACCGGAACAGCATCTTCGGTTGTTCAGTATGTTCGGTACCAATCCTCGATTTTATGAAATATTGGTACAGTTTAATCTCCTTAGATCTAACACAAATAAAATCCTCGAGAAAGGCTGGTTGGGTCTCACAGGTCTTTTTAGTGATGAACTTAATAAAATGCTGCTGCCGGAATTAAAAAAGTCGTCTCATGTTTATACAGGCATCCTGTCGGCAATGGCAAAAGGAATTCAGGACGCAAATGAGATAGCCAGCCATGCCGGTATCCATACAACCTCTTTGGCTAATTATTTGCCATATTTATTGAATGATCTAGAATTGGTGGACAAAGAGATTCAGGTTACAGAAAAGCCGAACTCGAAACTTTCTCGTTACCTGATTAACGATCCATTTATACTTTTTTGGTATCGCTACGTGCAAAAAAATTTGGCCCTCCTGGAAATGAGACAAACCAGTAGTGTGCTTCGAAGGATTGGGGATGATCTTCCGAACCTTGAAGGAAGAGTATTGGAGATGATTTTCAGGGAAAAAATCCTCGCTCAGCCACCCATCGAATTTGATGTTGCGGGATCGGTCTTTAAAAATCGGGAGGGTATAGAAATCGACTTTTTGCTGGCCTCACAGAAAGCGAATCACATTCACGCTTATGAGATAAAAAGAGGCAAGGTTAATCGTGACACAGAGTTAAATCGATTAATCAGCAAGACAGCCCGACTTACCTTCAAATCCATAAAACTTCATAATCCACAAATAACCGGTGAACTCTTAAATACGCAAGATATATAAGCCTATATCCGCCTAAAATACTGTATTCAGAATTAGCCGCTGAGGCGAAGACGATTGCGTGTACAGGTTTATCATAGTTTCAGGCTACCGGCTATTTTTGGAATTTATCATTAACTATTTCAGGGTTCGCGATGTTTTTTTCGTCATGCCCGTGCAGATGAGCATCCAGCATCGGCCTGGAAGATGTTGAAGAATATGAAGCCGGATATTGTTAGCTGAATATTATTCACTATTCAAGCCCCGACCCCGTATCTTAGTTCTAGGCTGGCACCAAGATGTTTTCCCCTTTAATGCGCCTTTTCAGATGTGATGTAAAGTTCCTGGGGTATCCAACCTAGTTCGACGCGACATTTCGTCTCCTGAAATTTTATGTAGCCATCCATATACCACCGCAGGTTTAATTTGCCAACAACGTCCCGTTATTTTCTACTTGCTTTCCCCTAAATTGGGGACCCCTTTGTTTACCTATTTCATTTCAAATATGGGAAGTACTGGACTACTTACTGCTGCTATAATTATTGACAAAAAACAAATCAAAAACAATAATCCAATTATTATCATGTTTCTTTTGCTTTTTATCGATGGTAAGTATACACTGTTTGGTCTATCTCTGTGGGGAGCAATCTGTTTAAATAAAATCTTCCCAAATTGAAAAAGAATAATAACATATATAATGAATCACTCTTGTCCAAAAACGAGTTTAGAATGAGTCATATAATGAGTTGTAAAACGAGTCATTGAAAAAAATCCTCCTTGTATGTAGGGTGGTTGTTA
>CACVKW010000492.1 GCA_902749685.1 Olavius sp. associated proteobacterium Delta 1
GGGGCATTGCTGTCCAAAATAATTTGAAAATCAAATACTGCCTTTAATAAAAACAGGCAGTTATAAACGGGAAATTAGTGATTTAGAAATCAGGTTGTAC
>CACVKW010000493.1 GCA_902749685.1 Olavius sp. associated proteobacterium Delta 1
ACTTGAGGGTAACTCGCGTCATCTTCCTGAGTTATAATCCGTCTGGGGCACTCGGCCGCGCAAATTCCGTCCTGTTTGCACTTGTTTTCATCAATCGTTCGAAAGGCCATTCTTGTCTCCGTGTGTAATTATTGAACCTATCGCTGAGCCGTAGATCAGCTTTGAGCGAATAGTGGCATCAAAAAGGGGCAAGTCTGCTTTTGCTCTTGGTGTTTGCTTGCAAGCGACAGTATGTGCCCTAGGGTTGTTGCTCATCGCTCTTGATCTTTGCCTTCTTTTCCTCGCTGCTCATTTTTTGTTGTTCTATGTCTGTAGTTTCATCCGATCTTTTGCCGGCCTCGCTGCCGGTCTCCGGCTCGTCTGCCTTCCTATAGATTACGAACTCGCCCTCCGATCCGGTGAAAAGACCCTTTTCCGGCCCCTCCTCCCGGTCATCACGCGGCTCGTATGGCGAGATTCCGGCGCAACCGGTAATCAGCAATGCAACCAGCAATGAACCGATCAAAAACGCTTTTCGTCTGAGTGATTTAGATATACCCATCAGAACTTCACCCTTGCCCCGAATGATCCTACGCCGATGTCATGGACATCGGGTTCAACATCCCGATCCAGCGAGTGAAGGCGATATAGCAAAAAAACTTCAGTGCCGTACTCGTCGAATTGCTGGACCGCCGCCGCACCCACCGAATAGCCGTCGTCGTTTTCGGTGGGAAGGTTCAGTGATCGCGTATAATCAACGCCGAAAGCCGTCTTGCCGACATCAAAGAATCTCGTCAGCCAGCCAGCCTTGGCGTAAACGTTATGGGGATCATCCTGGTTGTCACGCTCCAGCAAACCGGTGGACAGGGTGAGATTCAAGCCGGTGTCCTCATGCAGTAGTGAAAAGGAGCCGTCGTATTGAAAGCCGGTGTTGTCCTGGTTGGGGTCAGCGAAAGCCGCGGCACCGGCGGCCTTGAAGCCATAGCCCTGTCCGCCCCAATACAAAGCCGCATCATAGCGCTCATCGCTGACAACCGAGCCAGCAAGGCGGAAACCGTAGAATGAGGGCGTGTCATAGCGCAGCCTGTTTTTCCGTGACAAACCGTTCCAGGCTCTGAAGGCATCAACGATCCTGACATTCGTGAGGGTGTCATCACTCTTTTGCCGGAACAACATCCCCCCGGCAGTGTCCGAGATCTCCGCATATGAGATCACATCGGTTCGGGATAGATCTTGTGAGGCGCTGCCGTAGGATGCCGTGTGGCCCTTACCTAAGGAAAGCTTGCCGAAGCGCTTGCTGTCGAGGGTCGCCTCCGTGATGCGCTGTTCAAAAACATCGCCAGTCTCTTGGTTGTTCTGGTTGACCTCTCCGGACTTATTCGGCGCAATTGTGAGTTCAATTGTGGAGCCGAGGGTCAAGTCGTCGCTGAGCTTGCCAGTGCCGTCAAGGCGCACACGACTTTCGGCATTGTCATTGTCGACGAAGTAGGCATCGGTATCTTTGCCGTCGTCGACGATGTTTACGGCGCGGTTGACCCACCCTGAAATGGCTAGCTTGACCCGCTCCCCACCACCCGAAGTAACGACTTTTTCAACGGGCGGCGGCACTTTGGTTGAAGCCACCTCCGGCTTTGCGGCGGGCTTCTCGGCGGCAACGGGTGACTCATCCGTATCGGCATCCTTGACCAGGGATTCCATCTGTTTCTGAAGGTCCTGCAGCAACTGCCTTTGTGCATCGAGCTGCTTTTGCTGCGCCTCCATCTGTTTCTGCTGCGCCTCAATAACACGCTGCAATTCGTGCACTTTTTCGGCATCCTGGGCGAACGCCGGCATCGCAAGGAATGCCAGACTGATGATTCCACCAGCTATAAGCAGAACGTGACGAAAGGAAAAAGTTTTCATGGTGTACTCCCAGTCCTTTCAAGGTAGTACTTATTGTTCGTAGGTTATTGAAATATCATGATAAAATTAGGAGCTCTATCAAAATGCTTACAAAAACTGTATTTCTTCTGGGTGCTATCTTAAGGAACTTCACTGGTTCACTGGCATCAATTTTGATCATTCAGTAAGGTGATATCTGTCAAGAGCACATATATTGCTATTAAAACAGTATGTTAAGGAATATGTAGTACTACCTTGAAAGGGCTGATGGTGTACTCCTTAATTATACGAAGTTTTCTAACGCTGACGCAGGTGATATCGGATAGATCATGGCGTTGTCACTAAAGGCATAAGCCACATGAGCTGCAGCGGTATTCCCATCAATTGTCATCATTGTTCTGGCCATATCGATTTCCTTTTTCTTTGTTTTGATCCCCCCAGAATTGGTCATAACCTTTATCTACGCCGCCACCCATCACAGCAAGGCTGCTTTTTCTTCTCGCCCAGCCTTTTAAAGCTTGTGAGTAAAGTCTTCCTCTTCTGTTAACTCCTGTCCCTCGGCGAGAGGCTCTACTTTGCCCTCATAGAGCGCACGTCTCTCTGGCTCCATGGCATCCAGCCTTTTCCTGGCTTCTTCAGGCGTCACGGCCTCCAAGGTGCCGTCTTCGTTTTGCACAATCACACCGCTTTCTCTGACAAGTTTGCTTCGTCGCTTGCGCTCCTCCTTATCGGGCGTGCAGATGAGCTGGCAATTGGAGCAGACATAGTAGATCTTATTAGGCGAAAAGGTGTGGTAACGTCCGCCAGGTGCTTCGGGGCGCTTGTTAAAAGCCTCAAGGTTCATTGGTGCCACAGCAACGACCTCTTCGTCGGTTATGGGAAGTGGGAATCGCCCCGTTGCCCAGGTGGACCATTTTCCGGAGTGATCCAGGCCGGAGAAACCGCCGCAAACAAACGCGCAGGGCAGGGTGTATTTCTTCTCCCCGCACTGGTGTTCGTGCCCGCCCATGGTGACAGTCACCAGATCCTGACCGTGCAGCGTTTTGGACGGGCAGCCACCACAACATTGGAGGCAGTTGTAGTAGTCGCAGTAGTTTTCCGATTTATCCAGGGGTTTGGTGGGCTCAAGCTCCGCCTCAGTTAGCAGGCCACCTAAAATGATGGCAGGTCCGTAATCGTTTGTCAGCAGGTTGCCGGAAAAACCGAGAAAGCCGACGCCGGAGGCCGCTGCCAGGTAGCGCAGACTGATGTCGGGATACATATACTTCCTATCTTCCGGAGGCCCATCGCGGTAGACTTCATTGACGGCCAGCGGCAGGGAAGGGAAGCCTTGGACTTTCAGAAAATTGGCTAGCTTTACGGCGATGCCGTTGCCCAAGGACGACATCCTGATGTAATCGGTTTCATAGGTTAGCCGGTCTTTTTTCCCCAGGTAGTCCGGGATGGCATCCAGATTCAAAGGCAAGGCGAATACAATCGCAGATTTTGCACTCGGTAACACGTAGGATAAATCCGTAGAAGGAGGTCCGCCTTCCAATGTTTCCGGTGTGGCGATGCCCGCGTTTACAGTCCCTTCGACCTTCAGGTATTCCTGAACAAGTTTGCTTGTTATATCCATGTATTTCTCCTTTCACCTGTAGAGCGGAAGGCGAGCGATAATCGCATTTGCGATGATGTCCGGAACTTCGATTGACGGCCAGTGTCCGGATTCCTGGATCTTGTAGACGTCCGTGGTCGGACTCCACAGTTTGATCCGATCCGCCATCGCGATCACGGCAACGGGATCCTGGACACCCCAGTAAATGCTCAGTGGCGCCGTGCGGAAATTGGTGAGCGTGCCGACCCAGCGGTCGTAGAACTCTTTTCGCTCGTCCAGGTAGCGCAGGATCTGCGCGATGACCAGGTCGCCGTCCTTGGCAAACACTTGTGCCGCCTGGGCGTTAAGGATTTCATCGGTGGTCTTACCCTTGCCGTACGAGCTTCGCAGACCCTCGGCGAAATCCTTGAAGTCGAGATGCTCGGTTGCGGCCTTGTCCGGCATTTTTAGCAGTTTCTTTTGCAATGGTACCAGTTCAACCATGTCGACCATCGTGGAGCCGTCCAGCAGGATGGCATGACGAATCTTGAAGGACAGCTTCCCTTCGTCGTGCCGTGCCATCAGTTCCAGGCCGACGGTCTGGCCCATATCGTGGGCGACCAGCACAACTTCTTCGAGTCCCTCGGCTTTGGTCACGGCCTCATACATGTCGGCCTGTCTCATCAGCGAATAATTGTCCTGGTAGGTTCCTGTCTTGGGCTTGTCGCTCTGGCCAAAGCCAATCATGTCGGGAACAACGATCTTGGTCTTTTTGGCGACTGGGGGGACCACATCTTTAAAATCCCAGGACGAACCGGGATAGCCGTGCACAACCAGCACGCCGTGGCCTTCGACCGGTACCGTTCCTGATGAATGCACAAAGATATCAAGCCCCTCGAATTTCATGAATTTGCCCTGAGAGACCCAGTCCTTCACGGTCTGATGAACGGGGTACTTGCTCTCGGCCATAGCGATTCCGACAAAACAGAGCATCAAGTTCATTACAGTCAGAACTGTGAAAAATCTGCTTACAGTTTTCATCTGCTTATCCTTTCTTCGTGTAAATTTGGATACGACTTTCATTTGTTTTCGATTTCCGACGTTGCACCCTTGAAATTTTTTATTGCTTTTCCCCTCCCTGCGCCGATTTCGGGCAGCTTCCCGGCGCCAAAAATAATCAGGATGATGACCATAATGATGAGAAGTTCCGGTATACCAATCTCAAACATAATGTCCTCCTATGGCGAACCACATTGCATGCCCGCGAAAGTAAATGACGCCCGTCCGGCGGGCGGCTTTCGCCCGCCGGGCGTCGTTCAGATAATGGCCACCGGCCGCATCAGCCTTCGGTCAGTGACGCGACTGTATCACTCTTTATGTTGTACCCGCCAGCAAAGGGGATGAACATGCCGGTGGAGTACATGTTGCGCCCGTCGAGAAAAGTGACCGCAGTGTGCGCGGGTTCTTCCGGCTCGCCATAGCGGCCGAGGGGGATATGCTTGGCGACGGCCGCCATCTTGTCGGGGCCGCCCAGCGTCTTCACGGCGTCGGGATAGTTGATGAAGTTGGTGCCGAAGGCGTTAACGCAGACACCCTTGGGCGCGGCGGTCATTGCGGCGCAGCGAATCGCCATATTCGCCGCGGCGCGCATGGCGGAATAGCCCATCATGTCGTAGAAGGGCTTGCCGGCGGTCGCGCTTGTCAGGATGAGGATCTGTCCCGAGCCGGCCTCCATGAGCGGAGGCAGCAAGGACTGGAGCGAGTCCATGACCGCCAGGAAGTTCGACTCGTAGATCTTCTGCATGTCCTCGCGTGTCGTGCTCAGGATATCGCCGGTGTGGTGAATCGCGGTGCGGATATAGGCCGCGTCGAATCCGCCTAAATGCTTCATCGCCGCATCGACCAGCTTCTGGGTGGAGCCGGGCTTGGTCTCGTCGTTCGGGCCTTCCTGCTCGATGCCTTCGACGACGACGACCTCGGCACCGTGGCTCTTCAGCTTGTCGACTAGGCCTTTGGCAGGCTGCGCGATCACCAGGTTGTGGCCCTTCTGCGCGAGTTCGATGGCAATCGGCGGGCCGACCTGCAATAACGCATCGTTGATTAGGACGACGCGCTTACCGCCCTTGGTCGCGTTGGTCTCAAGCACTTCACCCGGTATGATGGTCTTTGCCGAAGCCGTGTTCAGACCCATGCCGGCGGCGGCAATACCGGCCGCACCTGCCATCAGGAATTGACGGCGATCGACACCTTTTGCATGCTGTTCTTTTGCATCTGAACTCATGATTGCATCCTCCTTTCTGTTTGAGGAATCATAAAACTGATGTAATTTATCACTAGAGCACGATTATGCGGCTCCGTCCGAACTGTTCAATCCATTAATCCATCACTCCAACCTGTCGCATCGAAGCGTAGCGAAGATGGATACTCCAGCACTCCAAGTGTTACTAACCACCTCCTTTGATAAAGAGAAAACCACTACCGTTTACCAACAGCTGCGATTTAAAGCCCCCTATGCCTTCGGCCTTGTCAGCCGACCTCGACGGTCCCATCCTTTTTAACGACGATCGGATCGCCCGTCTTCACGGCCTTGAGGAACTCGTCGCCGAGCTGATCGATGGTGATGATCGGCTTCTCCTGCCACACATTTGCCATAACGATGCCCGACGCGGACACCGCATCGATGTGGTGCGCGTAGAGCATCGCCTTGGGCGCCACGCCCAATCCGGCCACGGCCATGAACGCGCCGCCGCCCATGCTCGAGCCGA
This sequence comes from Olavius sp. associated proteobacterium Delta 1, assembly GCA_902749685.1. Classification (GTDB taxonomy): domain Bacteria; phylum Desulfobacterota; class Desulfobacteria; order Desulfobacterales; family JAFDCJ01; genus JAFDCJ01. The sequence continues at coordinate 6,202 of CACVKW010000493.1, forward strand.
TGCATTGTGGCGTACAAAGGATCACACCGTTTAGGTCTTTCTTGAAGAGTTCTTTATTATCCTGGTCTGTGCAGGGGGCCTTGTCGGTTGCTCCGCCCCAGATATTCTCGATATAGGAGGATGTCGGGTTGAAAGGCTGCTTCGAAACTAGCGCCTTGCCGTCGATATCTCCAGCGACCACGGGGCGGCCCTGGAATGTTTGATTTGCCATGGGTTATCTCCTTACTTTTTCGTCATTTAGTAATCTTTTTTTCTCGTTGCCGGGTCATGGGATGCACGGCCCGTCTCAATCGGGTCAACGGGTCCCAAACGCTCAGGCGGGCAGTTCACCGGTCATGATGGCCTCAATCATCTTGTCATCCGTCAGGTAGATCGAGTTTGAGTACTTGCGGGTCTTGTTGGAGTTGGTGACCCCGAACTCCGTCTTGCTGTAGCCCTTCAGGCCGCTGAAGCAGACGACGCAGGTGTTCGTGAAGGTCACGCCGGCCTTGTGCAAGTCCCGCGTCAGGACCGGATGTTCGTAAAACATGTGATTCCGGACCAGGGTCGCCTGGAACATGTGCGTCGGAATCGCGACCTTCTTGAGGCCCCGCTTCTTGAGTTCATCGCGGATCCGGGTGCCCCACGTCACCATCTCGTGGTAGGTATTGTGCGGGCACCCGATGTAGGCGCGGTTCGGCTTCTTGACGTTCTTCGGCCAGAGGTTCGGGTAGGTGCTGCGCACCTGATCAATCTCCGCGTCATCAATAACGTATGTCTGGTAACCCTTGGCCAGCAGGTCGCGCCCGTGGTCCAGCGCGTCCGGGGTCAAGTTCTCGACGTGGTACAGACCGACCGCACCGTTCGAGGCGGTAGCCGCGCCCATGGCCTTCATCTTGTGAACGTTCTCGGGCGTGATCTTGCCATCGAAATACTTATCGATACCGACGATATATGGCACGTCCTCGACGCACTTCTCTCCGATTGCACCGCCCAGCACACCCCAGTCAGGTTCCCCCTTGGTCTTCACCTCGATCAACCACTTTGCCTTGCGGCCCTCGTCCGTCATGAGGCCGAAGTAAGGCGCCTTGCCCAGAAGGGCGCACATCAGGTCCATACCGCAGGAGTTGCGGTTGGTCCGGATGCCCAGGATGGAGTTTCCAGCGTTGACCGCCGAGGATTCAGCCCAGGCGACGAAGGTGCCCTTCTTCGGCGCGTTGCCGACCTCAGGCACGTAGCACATGCAGCTGCGTGTATCGAGATTCCGCCCGCCGAGCCGCACATGCAGGTGATCGAGCTCCGTCTGCAGCGGATAGCCCTCGAAGATCATGTTCTGCTCGTCCGGCTCGGTCTGCACGTTGTAAAGATCGAAGGGCCGGGGGTTGATGGTGTACGCCGAATACGCCTTAAGACCCTCGTTGGCGCATTCCGTGAACGCCTTGATGAGCGGCGCCATCGCCGGGGTGCCGGTGAAAAACGAGGTGTGTGGCGCGCCGCCGAGGTCGACCAGCTTGGTGGCGCCGAACAGGTTGCCGTGGTCGACGACAGTGCGCATCACCTTGGCTGGCGCTTTGCCCTTCTTGCCGTCCAGGATGTCCTGCTCCTCCTGGGTCAGTTTCATCTGGTGCGGCGGCTTGGACGGGTCGTTGGCGGCCTTGGCGGGGGTCACGCCGGCGCCGGTGGCCTTGTAGCCGGGAACGGGCTTGCCGTCAGGCCCGAGCCCCAGCATATCGGACTGGCGTTCAGTATAGAGCGCGTGGTCCGGTGTGCCGGGCTGCTTGGAGAGCACATGGTGCACGCCGGATCCTGTCGAGGGAGTTCCGGCCTTCGTTGTTTGGGCGGGCACTTTTTTGGGCAGCAATGTGACGGCAGCCGCCGCCAATGTTGTGCGTTTAATGAATTTTCTACGATTCATTTTTAATGCGTCTTTATTTTCTTGCTTCATGGTTTACTTCTCCTTTCCATGATGGATTATTGAGGACAATGTCTTCAGGTTTTAATTTTGCCGCTCCGAACCATTACTTCGCCATTAGCTAAAACTGCGTGAATCTATGGAATTGTTGTATCCGCCGGCAGCCGGGAAAAAGTTACCGGTCGTATACATGTTATAATCATCAAGCAATGCCATGGTGAAATGCGCAGCCTTGGTCGTATCTCCCAGCCGGCCAACCTACGCGCTCACGTATTCAATTGAATTTGAGGTTGTCGTACTTGTGGTTGTAGCCGCCAGCGACCATGAAGGTCTGACCGGTAGTGTACATGTTCTTCCCGTCAAGGAGCGCCATCGCGAGGTGCGCCATCTCTTCCGGCTCGCCGAAACGGCCAACCGGAATCTGGCTCGCGACGTGGTCCATAGCCTCCTTGCCACCGAAGGCGTGCACTGCGTCGGGGTAGTTGAGGAAGTTCGTACCGAACGCATTGACGCAGACGCCCTTTGGTGCAGCAGTCATGGACGCGCACTGGACCGCGTGGTTGGCCGCCGCGCGCATGGCCGAGTAGCCAAGGAAGTCGTAGAGCGGCTTCGTGGCTGATGCACTCGTCAGGATCAGGACCTGGCCCTGGCCCGCTTTCATAAGCGGCGGCAGCACTGCCTGAAGTGCGTAGATGACGGCGAGGAAATTTGATTGGTAGGACTTGTCGAGTATTTCCTTCGTCGAGTTCAGGATGTCGGCACCTGCATGAATCGCTGTCCGGAAATAGGCCGAGTCGAAGCCGCCGAAGTTCTTGATGGCCGCATCGACGAACTTCTTCGCGTGCTCGGGATTGGATTCGTCATTCGGCCCTTCCTGCTCAACACCTTCAATCACGACGACCTTGGCGCCATAACCCTCGAGCTCCTTGACCAGGCCCTTCTGCGGCTGGGCGATGACGAGGTCATATCCCATCTTGGCAAAGTTCCTGGCAAGCGGCGGGCCGATCTGCAGCATGGCATCGTTGATGATTGCGACACGCCGGCCCGTTTTGGAGTTGGTCCACAGCCTCTCCTGATCAGGGATGACCGTCTTCGCCGAAGCCGTGCCCATACCCAGGCCGGTAGCCGCAATGCCTGCTACTCCAACCGCTCCTGCCTTCAACAAATCACGGCGATTGATACCTTTAGCATCCTGTTCTTTTGTATCTGAACTCATGATTACGTCCTCCTTATCGCTGTCTCTGCAATGGATTTTTGTCTGGAACATTTGAATATTGTGTTTTAGGAATGAATTCTGTCTCTAAATGTCACTGCTGGAAGAATTCTCAAATTGGGCTGTCATCCTTTTCTAATACCGAATAACAAATAATCAATAACGCCTGATTGAGCGTTCTTCGTGCAATCAGGGTGTAACTATGCCTTGGGCCGTGTCGCCGCAAACGGTATGTCAAGATATTTTATGGCCTCGGCCCCGGTGACGATGGGTCGGCCGACCTTGTTTATGAGCTCCTTGGCCCTCTCCATCTGCTCCAGATTGCTCGGGCCTCTGCCCCAGTCCTCCAGTCCGACGCGGAAACTGCCCCCCCGCTCGAGGGCCATGCGGGCCAGGGGCGTGTCCATGATGTCGTGGGCCACCAGGCCAACGGACCATTTCAGGTCGAGCCCCTCGATCATGTGAAGATAGAGCTGCAGCGCCTCGGGGATCGGCGGCGCCATGCCCGCGAAGCCGTAGTCGGCGAAGTAGATGTTGAGTTTCGAGCCGCGGGGCAGCGTGCCGGCCCGCGCCATGGCGACGACGTTCTTCATCCAGCCCGGCTCGAACACCGAGATCGACGTGCCGCAGCCGAGCTCCTTGCAGGTGTCGATGACAATCTTATTGTCACCCGGCCAGAAGCCGTACCACCAGAAGCCCTTCTGCGGGATCATACCGTTCTTGTCGTAGACCGCGAGCGGGACGACCCCGGTGTCGAGCAAGATCATGTTGGCGAGCCCCGCCTCCGCCAGTGGGCGGTAATGCCCGCTCTGGATCTCCGGCGGCCAGACGGTGCGGTTTTTGTGGTATACCGCCGGATCGAAGTTCGCCGTCGGGTACAGGATCGCATGGGGGTGCTTCTTGCGGACCGGCGTGAAGGCGTCGACGTAGGCCTGGACTGCCTTTGCTACGTTATCACTCGGCTTGTTGGTGTGCGCGTGGACGATCGTCGCGCCCGCATCCAGGCACTTGATCGCCTCGTCAGCGAGTTCGGCCGCCGTCTCCGGCACGGCGGGGTTGACCTTCTTCGTGGTCGAGCCGCTGATCGCGACCTCGAGGATCACCGGCGTGTCCTCTTTCTTAAAGGCGAAGTTGCTGCGCATCCCGGACGTTGCCGGCCCGGCAAACACTCGGCTCGCCGCCAGCGTGGCGCCGGCGGCGACGACAGTCTCCAAGAATTTTCTTCTGTTCATTTATAGTTCCTCCTCTTAATTGGTTTTCATTTTCAGTCGGCTCCCGGGTTCCAACAGACAGCCCGGCAAGCCAAACCATGTCATCGCGCTTACGACTGAAAATGTCATCTCGGAAATAGAAAGGTTATCTTTAAGGTGTTGCCGAAATCATCCGGCCCCCCGCGCGGACTTTCCGCCCAATAGCGGCCGCCCACCTGGAGCTGCACCTTCTGGGAGCCGATCACAACGATCTTGAAGATCGACGCGTTGATCGGAACTGCCCACTGCTCAGTTTGCCAGTCATAGGTCGATTCCGTTTGCACCAAGAAGGTCCAGGGGTCGCTCTGAATCAAGGCGACGCCAGTTGGGCCTAATCCCAGTTTGCCAGACCCGAGCAGATCATCGGTCCCAGACGGAATCGCGATCGCCGAATCTACGCCCCAAGTCAGGTTACGAACCTTTGCCAATTCATCTAACAATGATCTCCATCGAGCATAGGCCAGGCGGTCTTGGCCCCATCCGCCACAAGATCCGCCTTCTAGTTCACGCCACTTGGCGCGTGTGCGGGCGGCTGAGCGGCCTGCCGACGGCATTCATTTTTGTTAGCCGACCTCGACCGTTCCGTCCTCGTGGATGGCGATCGGATCACCCGTATTGACGGCCTCGAGGAACTCGTCGCCAAGCAGATCGATGGTGATGACCCGCCGCTCGTTCCAGACGTCGTCGATGATTAGCCCGCCGGCAGAGATGCTGTCGATGTGCGAGGAGAACAGGAATGCCTGCGGCTCCACGCCGAGCTCACTCAACATCATAATGGTCCCGGCGCCCATGGTGGAGCCTACGGTTTGGGGCGTGCAGATGAGGGCTCCTTTAAGGTCTTTCTCGTACAGCTCCTTGTTGGCCGAATCGGTGCAGGGCGCACTCTCGGTTTCACCCGCGAACATATTTTTCAAATAAGAGCCAGTCAAGTTGAACGGCTGTTTAGAGACCAGCGCCTTGCCCTCGAGTTTGCCGGAAAGCACGGGCCGGCCTTGGAATGTTTTCTTGGCCATTTTCTTTCTCCTTCTTTGAATTGCTGTTTTGATTGCTGTTATCCATTCTTTTCAGTCCTGACACTTACGCACCCTTCGGTATCTTACCCGTCACGATGATCTTCACCAGGATCTCATCGGGGAAGTACCGGATGGTCGAGTAGTTCCGGGTCTTGGCTGAATTGGTGACTCCGCGAACCCGATCAGAGAAGCCCTTCATGCCGGCATAGCTGACGCTGCACATATTGGTGGCGTGCATGCCGGCCCGCTTCATCTTGCTGATCAGTTCGCCATTCTCCTCGATCGCGCGGTCCCGCACCTTGTTGGGCATAAACATGTAAACCGGGATGGCGGCTTCCGTCTTGCCGGCCTTGTCCAGCGCCTCTGTCACGAGTTTTCCCCACTTTATTACCTCGTGGTAGGTGTTATGGGGGCAGCCGATGAAGGCGGCGGTGGGCTCGCCGTCCTTTTTCGGCCACAGGTTCTTAAAGGTGCTGATGATCCGCGCCTGCTCCTTGTCGTCGATCACGTAGGTCTTGTATCCCTTGGCGAGCATATCGCGGCCCATCTTCTTGGCATCCGGCGTCACGCCCTCGACATGGTAGAGGCCGACGGCGCCGGAGGAGGCGGTGGCGCTGCCCATTGCCTTCAGCAGGTGCATGTTGTCGGCCGTGACCTTGCCGCCCTTGAAGTACTTGTCGAGCCCGGTGACATACGGAACGTCTTCGACACACTTGCGCCCGATGGCGGTGCCGATCGCACCCCAGTCCGGCTCCTTCGAGGTTTTGACCTCTACCAGCCACTTGGCCTTGCGGCCTTCGTCGGTCATCAGACCAAACATGGGCGCCTTTCCGAGTATGGCCTGGATCAGATCCATGCCGGCGCCGTTGCGGTTGGTTCGGATGCCGAGAACGGAATTGCCGTAGTTCACCGCTGAGGATTCGGCCCAGGCGACATAGGTGCCCGGCTCCGGCGCGTTGCCGACCTCGTCAAGGTAGCAGGCACAGGTTCTGTAGTTGAGGTCCGGCGCGCCGAGGCGGACGTGGACGTAGTCCAGATCCCACTGCAGCTTGTAGCCCTCGTAGATCATCGTCATGTCCTTGGCATTGTTCTGGACATTGTAGACGTCATAAGGGCGCGGGTTGACCGTGTAGCGCGCGTAGGACTTGAGCCCGGCCTTGGCGCACTCGTCCAGCATCTTGATCATCGACCTCATGTATTCGGCGCCGATGAACATGTTGCTGTGCGGGGCACCGCCGAGCTCCACGAGTTTCTCGGCACCGAAGACATTGCCGAAGGCGACCAGGATCTTCATGAGTTTGGCCTTCTCCTCGCCGTCCTTGCCATCGAGGATGGCCTGCTCGTCCTTGGTGAGCTTCATCTTGTGCCTCATAGCCTTCTCGGCCGTGGCATTCGCTTTGGAGGCCCCGGTGTAGGTCGCCTTCTGACCCGTCGGCTTGCCGTCCGGTCCTATGCCGTCCATATCGGAGTGCAGCATATCTTTAGCATAGTCCGGAACCTTGCCGGTTCCGGGTGTACCAGAAGATGCAGGCTTTGCTGCCTTCTCAGCGGCTTGTGCTGGCAGGTGTCCGGGCAGCAGTGCGACGGCTGCACACGCCATGGTTGAACGTTTTATGAATTGTCTACGATTCATGGGATCCTCCCTTTTTTTAAGTTCAGCGTTATGGGTTCTCGGCTATATGTTGACTAAGTTAATTGAGGTTGTTGAGTTGATGTGTTTGATGGCTTCAAGTAGAAAAAAACGTGCCGCCATTTTGAACCGCCTCCACCGCCTTTATTAAATTCTCGGCTGATGAACGCTTTAGAATGTAACCCGATGCCCCGGAAGATTTGCAATTTGCCATCACCTCCGTTCCTTCATGGGTGCTTAAGACGATAAACTTCAGCTCAGAATCATATCGATTCAGCAGGATTGCCACATTCTGCACCCCGGTAACAAACATGTCCAGATCCACAACGACAAGGTCCGGACCGAATCGGTTCAACGTCTCTATCATTGATTTCTCATTGGATACCATAACGACGGTGTCGAACATCGTATCCAGCAAGTCCCGTATGCTTTCCACTAAAGCCGGATTTTTGTCTGCCAAAAGCACGCTGGTTTTTTTCATATTTCCCTTTTATGAAACATCACTTTGATCCCGAATAGTCCGGATTAAAGGTAGAGTTTATCCACAAACCGTCTCAAAAGAAGGTGTCGAATTCACTCGTTGCTTTGGCTATATAAAGCGGCTGGGGTACTTATTAAAATCCCCATCTTTCGAATCAACCGTAAAAAAGTTGCGGCATCCGGTCAATTCGTAAACCTACGCAATTTTCAAGAAAATATTACGCAAATCTGATGGCGGAAAATACGTAATAGGACAGGGGGATTGAAAAACGGGGTTTCCACTGGACTCCAGCCGGCTTGGGTGCCGGCCTCGAAAGTTAAACTGATATTGGATAATCTTATTAGCTAAGCCAATAACATATCCCTTAAATAAAAGTGATACCCTGCTTAATGGCATATTTGACCAGCTCAGCAGTGGTTTTAAGCTTAAGTTCCTGCATTATATTATATTTATGCCTCTCGACCGTTCTCACGGAGATGCACAGGATGTCGGCTATTTCTTTGGTTACATGTCCCTCTGTTATAAGCTGTAGGATCTCCTTTTGTCGATCGGTCAGGTTTTGATTGAATACCTTCTGCCCGGGTTTTAATTTTTTATAGGTTTGAATCAGCTCCCCGGCTATTTCAGGCGTCACATAGGTTTTTCCCATCATCACCTTGTGGATGGCGGTTATGAGTTCACGTGACGCGGAACTCTTAATGACATAACCGGATGCGCCGACTTCAAACGACAGGTTGGCAAAGCTCACTTCCGGATGCATGGTGAGAAAAATAACTTTGACCCGATGGTCTGATTTATTAAGTTGACGAACGGCGTCAATCCCGTTGAGCAACGGCATGGAAATATCGGCAACAATCACGTCGGGGCGCAGTCTTTCAGCCTCTTTCACCAAAGCCCTCCCGTCTTCAACGGTTCCGACAAGGTCAAACTCAGGCTCAAGAATGCCCCTCAATCCCTCAAGAAAGATCCGGTGATCATCCGCCAACAGGACACGAGTCTTACGCATGGCTCCTCCCCATTATTTTCATACGTCATTCCGTGATTCTAAAGGCAGTTCCAGCTTAATAGCCGTTCCATTACCGGGCCGGGATTCTATGGATAGATTGCCCCGGAGCAAACGGGCTCGCTCCGTCATACTGGCAATTCCCAGGCCAGCCTTAATCCCGTCCGAAGCAGGATCAAATCCGATACCATTATCTTTTATCAATAAATGCAAGATATCATTTTTTTTGGAAAGCGTGATTTGAACACCCGTGGCCCTGGCATGCCTTTCAATGTTTCTCAAACCTTCCTGCAGGATGCGATAGGTACAGAGGGAAATCTCTTTGGAAGGATGTTCAACCGTGCCATCCAAATCCAAATTAACCGGGATTTCTTTCAGCCTGGTAAAATTCTGGCATTCGGTTTCAATCGAGCGAATTAATCCTAAAATCTCCAGAGAAATGGGATGGAGCCGGCGTGAGATCATATGAATGTCAGAAGAAAGCTCTCCTATCTCATGAGCGATTTGTCTCAGCTTTTCCCCTGCCGGTTCCGGTAAAGATGGATTTTTCATCTCCAGTTTGTCCACCTCGATTTTCAAAAAGGCCAGTCTTTGGATAATATCATCGTGCAACTCACGGGCGAGTCGTGCGCTCCCGGCCTCCTGGGTGGATATTAACTTTGCGGCGAGTGCCTCTGCTTTTTCCCGGCTCGCTTGAAGTGAAATTTCTATCTGTTTTCTTATGGTTATGTCGCGTCCGACGGCATATACCCGTTCTTCATCCGGCAGCAGCGTTGCCATCCAGGATAGGCACCGGATGCTCCCGTCCTTGTGAGTATACCGGTTTTCGAAATCGACCGTCTGGCGACCGGCGGTCAGTGTTTCAAACTCGCGCACGGTCTTGGCCCGGTCATCCGGGTACACAAAGCCTATAAACTTCTTGGACAGAAGATCTTCATCAGTATAGCCGAGGTTCTTCTGCCAGGCCGGATTGAGATACTTGAAATAGCCATCCATCCCGACAATACAGATCATATCCTGCGACACCTCCAGGATGCGTTCCCGTTCAGCCTGCAACTGCCTGATCTGAGTCATTCTCTGCACCTGAATCTCAAGCTCACGGCGTCTGTTTTCAATGCCGCCTACCCGCCAGCGGAATCCTCCGGCAAGCAGTCCTATTGCGACCACCACCATACTGATCCTGAACCACAGCGTCTCCCACCACGGCGGGGTCACGGTGATGCGGATCGAGGCGTCTTCCTCGTTCCAGATCCCATCGTTGTTGGATCCGATCGCCCTGAAGACATAATCCCCCGGATGCAGGTTGGTATAGGTGGCAAAACGCCGGGTGCGATCCACTTCGTTCCACTCTTTTTCAAAACCTTCCATCCTGTACCTGTACCGGTTCTGCTCCGGGGCGCGATAGTTCAACACTGCAAATTCAAAGGAGAACACCCGGTCGCGGTAGGAAAGCACCAGCTTATCAGTCTTGAGGATCGATTTTTGCAAAATTGAATCGGCACCGATGGGCACCGGCTTGTTCGCCAGTTCAAAATCCGTAATCAAAACAGGCGGGGGGTGCGGATTGTCCACAATCTGATCCGGATAAAAGGCGTTGAATCCATTCGATCCGCCAAAAAACATCTCGCCGCTTTGGCTTTTAGAATAAGCTGAAAAATTTAAAAATGTATTGCTTTGAAGCCCGTCACTCACGTCGTAATTTCTAAAGCTTTCCGTCCGGGGATCGAACCTTGACAGCCCGTTCGCTGTGCTGAGCCAGAGCCGCCCCTGTTCATCCTCCAGGATCCCCCAAATACTACCATTGGGCAATCCGTTTGCCGTTGTATAATGGGTAAACTGATCCTTCTTACGGTCAAATATATCAAGCCCCTTCATCGTACCTATCCAGAGGGTATCGGTCCGGTCTTCGTAAATGGCTGTCACCGAGTTGTTAACCAAACTCCGTGGATCAGTGGGGACATTCTTGTACCGTGTGAATGTCTTTGTCTGACGATCAAATTTGTTCAATCCCCCCATAGTGCCGACCCAAAGTACACCTGCCCGGTCTTCAAACACGCATGGCACCGCATTGTGACTCAGCGAATTCGGATCTTGCGGATCGTGCTGGTAACTGGCAAATTGTTCTATTTCACGGTCAAATATATTCAAACCGCCTCTCCAGGTGCCGATCCAGAGTGCACCTTTCCGATCTTCGAAGATGGACACAACGATATCATTGCTCAGGCTGCGGGGATTGGCGGCATCGTGCCGGTAGTGGGTAAAGCGCTCTGCATCCGGATCGAATTTACTCAACCCGTGTCCGGTCGAGCCAACCCAGATCAGCCCCATCCGGTCTTGATAGATTGCGGATGCAGCATCACTGATTAGACTGTTCGGATCGGCAGGGTCGTGTTGATAATGGGTGAACTTTTCTTTTTGGCGATCAAACTTGTTGAATCCACCACCATTGGTGCCAACCCAGAGGACCCCTGCCCGGCCTGCGTGAAGGGAGCGCACATTATTATGGCTCAGGCTGTTCGGATTGCCGGGGATGGTGCGATAGTGGTGAAAGGGCTTACCCCTGCCATCAAGAATATTAATGCCACCATCCGTAGCGACCCAGAACATTCCCTGCTGACCTTCATAAACCTGGTAGACAGTGTCAGCGCTCAAACTGTATGGATCGGCGTGAGAATGCTTATAGCGGGTAAAGGTCGCTGTTTCCCCATCGAAGCGATTCAGCCCACCCCCCCAGGTTCCTACCCAGAGCCTGTCTGCCCGGTCCACATAAATCGAGGCGATACCATTGGTACTCAGAGTTTGAGGATCGGTAGGATCATGTTGATACCGGGTGAACCGAGTCGTTTCAGGGATGAATTTACATAGTCCCTTATTCGTGCCAACCCATAGGTTGCCCATACGACCCCGAGCAATTGAAGTAACCGCATTGTGACTGAGGCTGGCGGGATCATCGGGGTTATACCGGTGGTGAATAAAGTGTTCCGTTTTCGGATCGAACCGATCGAGGCCTTCCGCCGTGCCGACCCAGAGGACACCCGAACTGTCTTCAACAATCGGCGAAACGATATTATTGCTCAGGCTGTTGGGATCATCAGGATCATGCTGGTATCTCGCAAATTGCCTGCTTTCACGATCGAGTCGGTTGAGCCCTCCGTGCGTACCCACCCAGATCATCCCGGCCCGGTCTTCATAAATCGTCTCTACTGTATCATTGCTCAAGCTGTGGGGATCATCAGGATCATGTTGGTACCGGATGAAAGCGTCCTTTTCCCGATCGTATTGACTAAGGCCGCCGCCCCAGGTTCCAATCCACAGGTCGCCGTTTTGGTCTGTGAACAAAGCTCGGATAATATTGTGACTCAGGCTGTAAGGATCGTCCGGGTCGTGGCGGTAAACTTTTACGCTGGAGCCGTCATACCGATTCAATCCGTCAGCTGTGCCAAACCACATAAAACCTTGGTTATCCTGGACAACAGCCCTTACTTGAGCATTTGAGAGTCCATCTTCAGAGTCTATCAGGCCAAATCTGAGAAACCGGCTCTGCAGGAAATCCGCATGGCGCCGGGATGCTGGTGGGATCGCAACCGTATTCTGGGAGCCGACAAAATCAACGCTTAACCCTGAAATTAAGATAGAAAGCGCGAGGAAGGCAATGGTCAGAAATTTACGCAGTGTGTTCATAAGAGTATTAGTAATTGTTTCGCCTACCATATGAAATTTTCTGATAAGAAAATTAAAAGGTTATAACGACGCAAAAAAACTATCATAAACAAATTTAAAATCAATAATTTAATGTTTGGAATAAGGACAAATAGGGAAAGGATGTAATTTCATAATTATTGCTGATGCCAATTGGATCTTACTAATTCCAATCTAAACTGGGCTCATATCGTGCCCAAAATGATTGATTCGACGATAACCTTTTCTATTGAATGGGGGCTTAATCAACTGTGGATAGGCCAAAATCGTGTTCGTGCACGCTTTTTAAATTTTTCAAATCATCGCGAATCGCCATTTCTTTTCTCGCAGCAGACGGTATGCTTTGGCGATGTCTCTACCTGGATCAATCTCGGTTGAAACGGGCTGTTCCATTTCTTCTCGATAAGACTCTTTGGCCTCTTTTTTTTCCTGTTTGGTGTCCTCGATCGCTGCTTTGATAAAATCGGAGGCCTGGATCCGGGCTCTGACTCGAACACGGTATGTTGAGGCATTCACAACTGTCCGGCGCTTTTCCTCTGATATCTCGACCTCGATCTCCCGGGCTGTCAGACTGTATATTTCATCCCGGTTCAGTTCATAGGATTTGATAAGGCTTTTGCGTGAAAGGTATCTTCCGGCTAGTTCCGCCGCCTTTCTTTTAGCGGTGAAATATGCCACTTTTTTTGCCAGATCCTCTGAGGAACCGGCCTCCATTAGATAACTGCCCTCAGCTTCTATCACAAAAACATCATCTTCGGGCGCCGAGGCAACGCCGTTCATTGAAAACAAAACCAACAAGGCTGCCATAATTAACTTGCGCATGATTTCCTGACCTCCGCCCGTATAATCCGTTAATATGAGTTAGATTCGAAAACTTTTGAAATCATCCGGTCGATCATGTGTCAACCGACCTGCCAGGTCCAGGGAGAAAGGCCAAACCGTAGCCACTTGAACCGATCTAAAATGACCTGGTTGATTTTATTACCCACCCGGGCCATGAACAAATTTTCAGGCTTCAAGCAAATGTTCGGTTCGTTGGTCGGGTACTCCTGAAACCCGTGCGGTTTAAACAGGTTGATGAGCATCTGCCGATATTGCGGGGCCGTTTTGCCGGTTCCGCTTAAATCCCAGGTCCAGGAGTATCCAACCATATAGATGATCTTCTCTTCGATCTGAGGGTGAGCAACCAGCAATTTTAGAATGCCAGGGGCAATCTTGCATGACCGCCAACTCCGGCATACTTCGATGGCTGTGACCTCCATCATTATTTCCGGCCCCAGATCAGCCCAGCGCTCCTCCGCCTCGGGGTAAGCCAGGACACCGTATCCAATGATCTGGTTTGGTTCGGTCAGCGCCAGAACGACGTTGGCGTCGGGTTGTTCGGCGGATTTTTCCAGGAGTCCGCGGCTGGTATAAAAGGATTTAAAATGATCATGGAAGGCAAACTGGCGATCAAATGAATATTGCCGAATTTCCGCGGCACTGCAAAAAGAACGGATTCGCACATCTCCGCTGGGGGTAGTTAAAAGAATCCTTTGGGAACACATCTTACCCATTCCAGTATTCCAATCCTCACAATGGCGGATTTTCGAGATTCCATCAATCCAATTTGCGCAAGGGCCTTAAGTACTTGCCGAATAGCAGTTTTTTTGAGGGCCTGTCAATAGATCTGTCCATCGGATAGGATTGGAGGCTTGGATGCTGGGAGGGTGTTTGAATCCGAAATGGGGAATGCGTAGACGGGGAACCAGGGATGCACAGGCACTTAATACTGGTTTTATCTAATATTATGATTCTTCTTGTTGTGTGACGATTATTTTTTCCAGGGTCTTTATAAGGTCGGGTATGTCGGTTTGAATAGTTTCCCATACAACATCTAAATTGACGTCAAAATAACCATGGGTCAATCTATTCCGCATACTAATTACATCTTTCCATGGAATATTATCATTTTCAGCTCTACACGTTTCAGTAACTTTAGAGGCGGCCTCGCCGATTATCTCAATCGATTTTATAATGGCGAGCGTCAGTTTACGGTCACCATCAAGATTTTTCCGCGATTTCCCAACAGTAAATTCTACAGCTTCCTTGGCGGCATCCAGCATGTGTCGTAATCGAATTTTATCATCCTGATGCATACTGAACCTCAGCTTGAGTCAATACCTCATCTCGAAAATATTTGCTTAGCTCCTGGGGTGTCCGCAAATCAACTTTTCGTCCATTAAGTATTTCTGATAGCTCTCTTTGCATCCGACAGAGCTTAATTAAGCCCGGCACCTTTCCCGGTTTAAATTCCACGAGAAAATCAAGATCGCTATCTATTCGGAAATCCTCGCGCAATACAGAGCCAAAAAGAGATAATTTAATGATATAGTTTTTCTTACAAAAATCGGTAATTTTTTTTTCTGGTAAATTTAATTTTGCTTTTCCCATGATACTTGAAACTTAAGATTTGATGCGTTAATGACTACTTTTTCAACTAAAAAAATACTCGCGTTGCGTTCATTGGGTTATAATATACATAAAACGGCAAGTGGTCAAGAATATGACCAAAAAGCCTTGCCTTATTTCTCTGGCCGACACAGAACTGCCTGCTGACAAATTTCGAAATTTTGCGAAAAGAGGTTTCGAAATTCCTCTAAATTTTTTTTTACCTTAAAAGCCTTCTTCCAAATGAAATTCTTTAACCTATTGAAATTAAGTCTGAAATTAAAACCACCAACTGGTGGCACAAATCATGCTAGACACTCAAGATAGCAGAGGTCGAGACCCTTTAGGGAAATTGAGAAAATACTCGTAACATGTATCCAGAATCTTGAATTCAAATGCAACAACCTCTGCTTGTTCTCTAACACCGACAACCTGGTCCTTTCGGCCAGGTCAGTTGCGCCACCGGCGGGATTGCCATAATCGAATACCCTCAAAAATTGAAGGAGGACATAATGGTGCAAAAAAAAGATGCCGAGGAGTCCAAAACCAAGAAACTGGCTGATCCGGTGGCGGCAACCATTGATTTGGCCAGTCAGCAGATGATTGAACGCGCCCATGAGCTTGGAATTGAGACGGCATTTGACAGGGCCGTTGCAATGAAACCCTGCAACATCGGCACCCAGGGTATTTGCTGCAAAAATTGCGGCATGGGCCCCTGTCGGCTGCCGCTTCCAAAAGGCGGAATCGAAGGCGAGGACACCCGCAAAGGTATCTGCGGGGCAACGCCCAATACCATTGCGGCGCGTAATTTTATCCGCATGATCGCCGGTGGTGCTGCCGCCCATTCCGATCACGGACGTTCGGTCGCCGAAGTTTTTATGTCAGCGGCCAGAAAAGAAACCGATGCCTATAAGATTAAAGATACGCGCAAACTCCTGGAAGTCGCTCAATGGCTGGGAGTCGACACAACGGTGGCGGTCGATGGGCAACAGCTTGATCGGGACACCGATGAAATTGCAGTCGAGGTCGGCGAAAAAGCACTCAATGAGTGGGGCAAGGCCGAAGGCGAACTTCTTTTTGCCAAACGAGCGCCTCAGTCCCGCTATGAGCTTTGGAAAAAGCAGGGGGTGGTGCCGCGCAATATCGACCGTGAAATTGTTGAAATTATGCACCGAACCCACATTGGTGTGGATCAGGATTATAAAAACCTGATGAAGCAGGGCACGCGTGCGGCCATTGCCGATGGCTGGGGCGGTTCCATGCTGGCCACCGACCTGCAAGATATCCTGTTTGGAACCCCATACCCGGTGGCCTCGGAAGCCAATCTCGGTGTTATGAAAGAAGACATGGTCAACATTGTGATCCACGGCCATGAACCGGTGCTTTCCGAGATGATCATCGCGGTCGCCCAGACCCGGAAAATGGAAGAATATGCCAAATCCAAAGGGGCCAAAGGCATTCAGCTTTCCGGCATCTGCTGCACGGCCAATGAAATGCTGCAGCGCCATGGTGTGCCATTGTGCGGAACATTTCTTCAGCAGGAGCTGGCCATCATCACCGGGGCCTGTGATGCCATGGTGGTCGACATCCAATGCATATTTCAAAACCTGGCCAATGTCGCCAAATGCTTTCACACCAAGTTGATTACCACCCACCCCATCGCCAGAATGGAACAGGACAATGTCCTGCACATTGAATTTGATGAGCATCATGCACTGGAAGACGCTGAACGGACTGTCAAGCTGGCGATTGACAATTTTGAAAATCGGGGGGCGGAGGTGATGATTCCCACGCAGAAATCCCCCATCGTGGCCGGCTTCGGCGTCGAATCCGTCGAGTACCATCTGGGGGGTACCTTTCGCGGTTCCTACTACACGTTAAATGACAATATCATCAACGGCAGAATCCGGGGCATCGGCGGCGTTGTGGGTTGCAACAATGTCAGGACGAAACACAATGAAGGTCATATCCGGATCGTCAAAGAGCTTATCAAAAACGATGTGATCGTTTTGACCACGGGATGCAATGCGATTGCCTGCGCCATGGAAGGCCTGCTGACACCGGAATCCGCCAAGGTGTTCTGTGGCCCCGGTCTGGCCGAGGTTTGCGAAACGGTCGGTATACCGCCCGTGCTGCATCTGGGTTCATGCGTCGACAACAGCCGGATTCTGCTGGCAGCCGCAGAGGTGGTTAAAGCCGGCGGTCTGGGCAATGACATCAGTGAGCTGCCGGCGGCCGGCAGTGCACCGGAATGGATGAGTGAAAAAGCCATCAGCATCGGTCATTATTTTGTGGCCTCGGGTGTTTACACGGTTTTCGGCGTCACGCTTCCGGTCAGCGGCGCACCGGTATTTCAGAAATATATATTCGAGGAATTTGAAAAGCTTTACGGCGGCATGTGGGATTTGGAAGTCGATCCCATCAAACACGCCCACAAGATGATTGCGCATATCGATAAAAAGCGCCAGGCACTCGGTATCGATAGGACCAGAGAAAGAATTCTGGTGGATATGGCCGCCCGCCGGGAACTTGAAAGCGCATAATCAGTGTAGAGATATGAATAGTTCAGTTGTCGCAAGATTTGGCGGGTAAAGAAAGACACCGATACCACAACTCAGTGGGTATTAGGTACTGGGTACTGGGTTGGTTCGGTTAATTTCATCGGAATTACCGGACCCTAGATTTTTATTTTATGCATCGCGTTTGCGATCGCTTTTCCGATTTTTCATCGTACTTTATTTGCCCATAAAAACCGAGATGAAATCAGTGTATCTGAGGAAAGATTATTCAAATTTGAGCGTACAATGATTTATGTCGTAATGATCACACCTTATTTTGCCCTGGCAGCATATCTTTTACAAATGCTTCGTTTTTATTCTTCAGGTGCAATCTTGATGGGGCTTTATGCGGTGTATTATTTCTATCCATCCCAAACGCGCATTGCCTTTGATCGGAGAATAACCAGGGCAGTATGATTGTATGTCTGATTTTAGCCTTTTAAAAAAAATACCACGGATGGACACGGATAACCACGGAATATTGCAGCAAACAAAAATTGGGGTACTTCTATAGTTAAGATTAACTTCGTGTTAATTCGTGGCTTCATTAAAACTTCTTAAGTGTTCGGGAAAATTTATCAACAAAAAAAAGGAGGACATCATGGACAAACGAATGAATAGATTCAAGCTTTGTGATTTACGCTTTTATCCTTATTTAGCAAGGATTATTGAGCGTTCGCCGGAAGAGGTAAGAGAAATTGTTCTAAATGATAGGAGCTTTCAGATATTGACCGATGACGAGGTTCTTGAAGCGCTTGTGCTGAGATACGAGTTCGGTGCTCCGATCAGAACCCTGGTATACCTGAATACCAAAATCCTAAAGGAACCGGACCATCAAATCATTCATACGATAGCCTCTGAAATAGCCCATTACATTTTTAAAAAACAAGGTGCCCACACGCTCATTTTGGAGAGAAAGTTGGACAGTTTGTTGATTGAGTGGGGATTCGGAAAAGAAGTTGAGGCCGTTCGATATGACCAGGTGGTTTCGAAATCAGAAGGGTATAAAATTGGATACGATTGGGCCAAAAAGCAGAACCTTGACTATTTAAGGCAACATTTTGGCCTGTATTTTGATCAATGGAATGATCAGGGTTTAGGGAGTTTATCAAACAAAGAATTTACGATGCTCAATCGTAAATGTGAAACTGATCCGGTTCTTGAAGATATTCTACCATCCCAAAAGTTAGGATTTCTTGAATCGGATATTGGCGAAATTCCAGATCCACTTTCAACCCGCAAAACCATGCTCGCGGGGATTTTGACGGCTGTCAAAGAAGCAAATTTGGAAAAAGGAGATTTATACCGATGATTGCATTCGGACCGGTGCCCTCCAGACGGCTAGGACGAAGTTTGGGCATCAATAATATTCCGCCCAAGGTTTGCACCTATTCCTGTGTGTATTGCCAGGTCGGAAAAACACGCCGGATGCGGTTCGAGCGCTGTCCGTTCTATGAACCTGAGGATATTTTTGCGAGTGTCAGAAATCAGGTTAAGAAAGCCGGAAAAAAAGGCGAGTCAATAGACTATCTTACTTTTGTCTCGGATGGGGAGCCGACTTTGGATGTTAATCTCGGTTACGAAATTGATCTACTGAAATCTAGCGGGAATAAGATTGGTATCATTACGAATGCATCTCTGATTTTTCGGGAAGAGGTGAGAGCAGATCTTATGAAAGCAGATTGGGTTTCACTGAAACTCGATTCAACATGGAAAACGAGCTGGCGAAAAATTAACAGACCCCATCGAGAATTGGAGCTGGGGTTAATTTTAACAGGGATGCTGGATTTTTCAAAAGCTTTCCGTGGAGAATTTGTAACGGAGACCATGCTGGTTCAAGGCCTAAATACCGACAGCGGCATGCTCAAAGAGCTGGCGGAATTTTTAGCCGGGCTTAATCCGGCGAAAGCATATTTAGCGATACCCACCCGACCGCCGGCAGAAAATTGGGTGCGTCCTCCGGCACCGCAAGATATTAACATTGCCTTTCAGGTCTTTCACGAAAAGCTCGATCAGGTGGAATATTTAATTGGTTACGAAGGCAACGCATTCGCTTTTACCGGCAACGTTGAGGAAGACATGCTCAACATCACGTCGGTGCATCCGATGCGGGAGAGTGCGGTGAGCGAACTTCTCAAAAAAGCCAACGCAGATTGGCCAAAGGTACACCAATTGATCGCTCAAGGTAAATTAGTCGAAACGGAATACGAAGGACAGAAGTTCTATTTAAGAGGAATCAGCTCTGAAGATACGATAGCCTCTTCTTTCTAATCCGGTATAAAGTTTCTTCAGCCATTGGATCACCTTTTTTTGCAACGGATAGTCCAATGCTTCAGGATTCTGTTCAGCCTGAAAGGTTAAGTCTATGGCAGGCCCCCGGCTGGTGGTAATTAAAGCAGCGCCCAAAAAGGGAGGTGAGAACTATGCCCAGAAGAGATGGAACCGGACCACAGGGTCAGGGACCGATGACGGGAAGAGGTCTCGGCAAATGTAAAACGAAAAATAAAGCTTCTGTGTCACCCAGACAGGGCGGTATGGGAATAGGCCGGAAAGCCGGCCGTAGCCGGCGCCAAGAACCAGGTCAGGGTGCCGGTGCCGATCGAAGCGCTGGAAGAGGCGCCGGACAAGGCCGAGGTCGACGGCCTTAACAAATCAACAATTTTACTAGTTCGTGGCACCAATGATTTTTCGCTTTTAGCGGCAAAGCGGTCTACCTCATAAAATATAAATAGAGCAATTTCAATTGTCGCACATCCTCTGGATAAATCGCCGCTGGATGCCGCAATTTGCCTGGATTCGTTCGAGGGCATCGGTCCGCCCTGGAAGATCAGTTGCACAAAAATCAAAGAAATAACTCTTAAGGATCTAACCCAATACCCAATACCTAATACCCAATACCTAATACCCAATACCTAATACCCAATACCTAATACCCACTACCCAGTACCAATTACCCAGTTCCTATTACCTAGTACCAATTACTTAAGATCTACAGCAGGAAACATGCCAGCAAGCGCTGGAAAGTTAAATATTAATGAATTCAAATAGTTATTTTTTGTCATTCAGGAAATATTTTTGGCTGGGAAAAAAGTTAGAAAAATTCCAACATTTGATTCGAAATTTTTCTATTTCGCGAGGATTGCGAATTATTCCTGTCAACTCATCGATGCGATAATAGATTGAATTTACAGCGCTTATTTTGATTGTAGTTAACTGGCACGCAATATGCTTTGAAAAAAGGTATGAATCAAAGAAAATTTACTGACCAAAGGAGGTGATTTAAATGCCAGGTTTTGATGGAAGCGGACCGAGCAGCAGAGGTCCTATGACTGGAGGGGGACGCGGGTATTGCAATTCCGGAGCGTCATATGGATTCCGAAGATCATCCTCAAGTCGAGGTGTCGGTTTTGGTTATGGCAGAGACCGGAGATACCGGCATATTTATCGGGAAACCGGCTTGCCCCGTTGGGCGCGAAGGCAGTCGGATTGGCCAGGTCCATACCGCGAGCGCTACTATTCGCAGGAGGACGAAGTCAGAATGCTTAAAGAGGAAGCCGAAGCACTCAAAGAGGATCTGAACACCATAGAACGTCGAATGAGTGATCTGGAAACCGAGGAAAAACCGGCTGAACGGTGAACTATGAACCTGTAAACGCTTGCCAGCAAAGGTTTCAGATGAAGGAAAACACTTTAAAAAAAATCAAATCACTATTATTGAATCTCCGCCGGGAAATGTTGCAACAGGTTGCGCACTTAGAAATTGAGCGCGAAGGATTAGAACAGTATTCTATCGAGCCAATCGATTCGGCTCAAAAAGAAAATTTGGTGCAGCTCATTCGAAAGCTGGATGAACGTGGTAAAGAAGAAATCGGAGAAATAAAGCTGGCACTCACGAAAATGAGGTCAGGCCGTTATGGCATATGTGAGCTCTGCGGCAAATCGATTCCGATAAAACGACTGACGGTTTTGCCGGCAACCCGTCTCTGTCGCAATTGCGCCCAAAAGTATGAGGAAGCTCAAAAGCTGAGGCAACACCAACGTGATGAGGTTATCGATGATGAGTTGCTCGACGAGTATCGCAACCTGAATGATGAGAACTCGTCACTTTCACAGGAACATTTCTGAAGGGAGGCAGCAATGTATCAAACAATACTTGTACCGATGGACGGGTCGAAGCGAGCTGAAGCAATATTGGGTCATGTTGAAAGCATTGCCAAAAGCAATGATGCCAAAGTGTTTTTCCTCAAGGTTGAGGAGGAACCCATTATGCTGGAACGTGACGAAGTTATTGATATTGAAAAGTATCATGAAGTGTTTGATAAACAAAATGCGCTCTCGCAAGCGTATCTGGACGATCTCCAAGCCAGGTTTCATGAAAAAGGCATTCATGCGGTCACCCAGTTGGCTTTCGGATCGGTTGTTAAAGCAATATTAACTATGGCTGCAGGGACCGGTACAGACCTTATTGCAATGGCCACCCACGGTTTGAGCGGTCTGGCCCGCGTGTCTTATGGCAGTGTGGCGGCAGGGGTGTTGCAAGCGGCTGATATTCCCATTTTGCTGATCAGATCCGGCAGCGACAAAAATGAGGAAACTTGCTAATTAATCCGCCCTGAAAAACAGCAAATCCGCCGCATCAGGCGCTAATTTGGTACTAAGGCTCGCACAAAAATAACTTCACATTTTAAGCACCGATGCATCCCGCCTGGCGGCGTTGCGAAAGCTCGGAATATACCAGATATTCCTGCTCTTTCGCGCCTTGCCGGGCAGGCGCCGCAACACTTAAATTTTGCGAATTTATTTTTGCACGAACCCTAAGGAGACTTAATATGCCGAATAAATGGGTATATCAATTTAAGGAGGTTGATCAGGCCGAAAAATATGTCGGCGGTGAATGGGTAAACGTGCGCGGTCTTCTCGGCGGCAAGGGCGCGAACCTGGCTGAAATGACGCGCATTGGGGTTCCGGTGCCACCCGGTTTTACGATAACCACGGAAGCGTGTAATGCATATCTGGCCTCCGGGGAAACCTTCCCGGCGGAAATGTGGGACCAGGTTCTGCAGGCGGTTGCAGGTTTAGAAAAAGACAGCGGAAAAAAGTTTGGTGATCGAAAAAACCCTTTGCTGGTTTCGTGCCGTTCCGGTGCCAAATTTTCCATGCCCGGTATGATGGATACCATTTTAAATATCGGCCTCAATGATGAAACCGCCAAAGGGCTGGTCGAATTGACCGGCAATGAACGCTTTGTCTATGATTCATTCCGCCGTCTGATTCAAATGTTCGGCAGTGTTGTGAGAGGAATACCCGATGAAGTCTTTGAAGATAAAATCAGTGAACTGCGCTCCCGAGCAGGCGTTGAAACCGATGCCGACCTGGCTTCTGAAGATTTGAAAGCATTAACGCAGGAATTCAAACAAATCTTCAGACGCCACACCACCACTAGCTTCCCCGGCGAGCCTCACGTCCAACTCAAAATGGCAATCGATGCTGTTTTCAAAAGCTGGAACGGCAAAAGAGCCGTCGATTACCGCAACGCATCCGCTATTGCCCACGACCTGGGCACGGCCGTCAATATTGTCAGCATGGTTTTCGGCAATTCAGGCGACGATAGCTTGACCGGTGTTGCGTTGACTCGCAACGGTACCACCGGGGAAAGCCGGATAGAAGGTGACTATCTAAAAAACGCCCAGGGGGAGGATGTGGTGGCCGGGATCCGTCAGACCAATGACCTGTCACAGTTAAAAAATGAGATGCCGGATATCTATGCCCAATTTGAACAAATTGCCAGACGGCTGGAAACCCATTATCGCGAGATGCAGGATGTGGAATTTACGGTTGAAAAAGGTAAGTTGTGGATGCTGCAAACCCGCAGCGGAAAGCGCACCGCCCAGGCGGCGGTTCGCATCGCAGTCGACATGGCCCAGGAAAAGTTGATTAGCAAACAAGAGGCGGTTTTACGTATTACGCCGGAACAGGTCGATTTCTTTTTGCACCCCCAGTTTGAACGAGAAGCCGAAGCCGTGGCCAAAGCCGAGGGGACTATGCTGGCCACCGGTCTGAATGTTTCACCCGGTGCCGCGGTGGGAATCGTTGCCTTCGATGCTGATTTAGCTGAAATATGGGCCAAAGAACAGAATAAGGAAGTCATTATGGTGCGCCCCGAAACCAAACCGGATGATGTACACGGTATGCTGGCCGCCCAGGGAATTCTGACCAGCCGGGGCGGGCGTACCAGCCATGCGGCTCTGGTTGCCCGACAGTTCGGCAAGCCGGCCGTGGTCGGCGTATCAGAGTTGAAGATCGATATTAACAAACGCCAAATGAGAATTAACGATGACACCATTAAAGAAGGTGACTGGTTATCACTAGACGGGACGGCCGGAGAAGTATACCGCGGAAAAATTAAAACCGTGGTGCCCGATATCATGGATCCGTGGCTGATTAAGCTGCTTGCCTGGGCCGACAAATTTCGACGTCTCGGTGTCTGGACCAATGCCGACCAGCCTGACGATGCCCGACGCGCGAGGACTTATGGCGCTGAGGGAATCGGATTGTGCCGCACGGAGCACATGTTTTTTGAAGCCCGGCGGCTGCCTTATCTGCACAAAATGATCATGAGCGACCTGCCGATTGAGCGGCGTGAAGCCCTGGATGCCTTACTGCCGTTTCAAAGAGATGATTTTGCCGGCCTTTTCCGGGCCATGGACGGACTCCCGGTAATCGCCCGGCTGATCGATCCGCCGCTGCATGAATTTTTGCCCAATCATATGGAGTTAAACCATGATCTCACCGATTTTAAAATTCGCCTCAAGCATGCCGATACCCTTGAGAAAGTCGATACCCTTTTGCAGCAGATCAAAGAAAAAGAACAGGTTTTAAAAAGAGTTGAAAGCCTGCACGAGAGCAATCCCATGCTGGGTCTGCGCGGCGTACGCCTGGGTATTCAGATTCCGGAACTGACCACCATGCAGGTGCGTGCCATCTTTGAGGCAGCCTGTATGGTTGCCAAAGAAGGTATCGAGGTACATCCGGAAATAATGATTCCGCTGACCAGCCATGTCAATGAATTAAAAGCCCAACGGGATATTCTGGAGGTCGAGGCCCAAAAAGTGATGCGGGAACAAGGCACTGAAATAGACTACAAGTTCGGCACCATGATTGAGATCCCCCGGGCCGCACTGACGGCCCATCAGCTTGCCGAACATGCAGAATTCTTTTCTTTCGGTACCAATGATTTAACCCAGACAACCTTTGGCATGTCCCGTGATGATGCCGAAGCCGGTTTTTTGATAAGATATATGCGCACGGGCATTTTACCGGAAAACCCCTTTGCCACTCTCGACCGGGATGGCGTCGGCCGGCTTATGGCACTGTGCGTAAAAAAAGCGCGGTCCGTTAATCCTGGATTGGAATGCGGGATCTGTGGTGAGCACGCCGGTGATCCGAAATCAATTTCACTTTGCCATGAGATCGGCCTGACTTATGTGTCGTGTTCCCCTTATCGGGTGCCTGTCGCGCGTCTGGCCGCCGCTCATGCAGCACTGCTTGATAAAGGTTAGACGGACCAACAGGCACGGTGGCGCATGAAAGATAAGTCATCAGAACTATTTTATTCGGAAGGAGGCCGGTGATATGTACCACAAAATTATAGTCCCGCTGGATGGATCAAAAAGAGCCGAAAAGATATTGCCGCATTTGGAAGAGCTGGCCAAAAGGTACAAAGCAAAAGTTATTTTTTTGCATGTGATTGAATACAAGGCGATCCCTACCAGTGAAGGCGAATATATTAATTTAACGGACCAGGAGTTCGATCAAGCGAAAAAGCAGGCCGAGACGCACCTGGCGGGGATCCAGGGAGAGTTCCGGGAAAAAAACATCGAAAGTCAATCACGGGTCATCTTTGGCTCTGTGGTGGAGGGGATCATAAACATCGCTGCACAGGAGGCCGTGGATCTGATCGCGCTGGCCAGTCACGGCCGTGGGGGCCTTGCCAGAGTTTTTTACGGCAGTGTCGCCGCCGGGCTATTGCATCGGGTGGACCGCCCCCTGTTGATTATCAGGTCCCGCCAAACTGAGTAATGGGAGAATAAAAATTTTGAGAAAATAATTGAGGCCGCCCAAGAAAAAGATGCCGATCTGATCGTCATGACTCCCGACGGACGAACCGGTATTTCCCATGCACTGGTGGGCAGTGTGGCTGAAAAAGTGGTTCGGCAGGCGCCTTGTCCAGTCCTAACGATTAGACCTAAGGGTGAGTCCCTATATCCTTGAAAGGAGTCAATATGAAGCGCTATCCAGAAAAAAGAGCTTGTGAACGTCATTGCTACGCCGCCGATATTGCGTTCTCATATTTCAATCACAAACATTCCTATAATGCTGAGATACTGAATATAGGCCTCGGTGGTATGTGTTTTAAATCATATTTATCCCTGCTACCCGGGACAACGATTTGTGTCCGCTTAAAAAAAAATCATTCGAATGGCTCCTGCAGCGGCTCCTGTGAAGGGCTGCACCTAGTCACCCTGGCGGATGTAAAATGGTGCCATGAAGCGACAGGTTCCGAAGCCTTTCCTTACGGAGTCGGCGTTAAATATTTTGAACCGGTTTACTAACTATTCGGTGGTAACATGCTAGCCACCAAGACACCAAGTCACAAGGACCATGGTGAGCGACATGAATAACCTTTTTGTTATCAGCAAAGACAATCCCTACCCGCTGGTGGATAATGTCAGGCCGATTGAATACAGGTACGATTTAATCGGAACTGATGATTCACTATCGCTGGATTTGGATGCTTTATATGGAAAGAATAGGGCTGAGCATCGATACTACCAACGATTTCAACTGAACGAGGATGCGTTTGCCCTGATCAGGTCAACTTTTGGCGGGCCACTGAAAATTCAAGGTAAGAGCATGGGCTGCATCGCCTGTGCCGTGTTTGATGCCAGGCCGGTCAAACTCGGCAAAATTGATAACATCAGTATGGGCGGACTTGTGTTTCAGCATGTAGATAGTAAAACACAACAAACCCATGAATTTGTGCTGGATATTTTATTGGCTGATTGCGGATTCTACCTGGCTGATATACCGTTTAAAATCATATCCGATGTTGTGATACCTGAGGATGTTCCCGGCGAATCTATTGAAATGCACCGGGCTCGTCTGCAGTTTCAAAAACTGAGCGCTGACCAGCAAGCGAGGTTGAAAAATTTCATTCTTAACCACGGCACAGAAATTGATGAAATCGGCGTCAATGAATAGGTTGGTTTAAACAAATACCCAATAACAAATACCCAATAACAAATACCCAATACCTAATACTTGGTGCCTTCCAATTGGATTATATAAAATTGGGTTAATATTATCGCCAAGTATTGAATTGGAGGATCCCATTATGCCCAATTATTCAACCCATCCGCGTATTCTCTTTGTTACCCCTGAAGCGGCATTTATGCCCGAAGGGGGAGGCAACCGAACAAATTTCATTCGTGCCAATGCAGGAGGCTTCCGTGATTTTCAGGCAGAATTGATAAGCAATTTGTTTGAACTGGGTGCCGATGTCCATGTGGCTCAACCGGATTTTCGTAAAATATTTGCAATTTGTTCCCGGAAAGAAAAAGCCGGCGTTAGCGTCAAGCTGCCTGGTGACCGGGTTCACCTGGCCGAAGATAAAGCAATTTTTTATTCAAAGCCCATCAATTCAAATGCAGAATGGGAAAACATCAAGATTTCCCTTGCCTTCCAGCGGGAGGTTATCAACCAGATCGTACCGCGAGTTCAACCGAAATTAATCCACTGTTTCGATTGGATGACCGGTTTGATTCCGGCGGCGGCCAGGAAATATGAAATTCCCAGCCTATTTACAGCTCATAAATTTGATACCGCCAGAATTTTTCTTTCCTATGTCGAAGACCGGGGCATTGACGCCGCCGCTTTTTGGCACCACCTGTTTTACGAGCGCTACCCTACTAGCTATGAGGAAACCCGCGAGACCAACCCGGCAGACTTCCTTTTAAGCGGAGTGTTCGCTGCCCATTTCGTCACTAGCAGCCGCGCGGCCTTTCTGGCGAATGGAGGCCAAGATCAAAGCCGTTTCGCTAATTTTCCGATATGGGAAGTACTTGCAAAGAAAATCGATAGCGGCCGCGCAACTGTTAATCGACGTCGAACCAAAACGCAGCAATACATTGAAATTTACGAAAAAATGCTTCAACATGCAATACTCCAACCTCAGGGTGAAGAATTTCATATCCCGCAGGATAAGATCCCACATGCACTAAATGCTTAAACCCATCAAATCATACTCCAAATTTGGGCGAAATCTCTACATAGTATACCAGAATCTTCTTTTTGATTTTTTCGATAGTCATACGCCATTATATTTAATGATACCCCTTCGCAATTTTGCGAAACTATAGTTCGAAATACTTCTAAAACGAATTTTTAAACAAAAATGATTTAAAACGTCGATGAAATTAACTATCTGTAATTATGATGGTTATTGATTGAGTCAATAGGGTGGCATGCATTATGCTAATTAATATAAAACGGTCCGGGAATCTTTAGCAACCTAATTATCTTTATAAAGGGCATCCTTTGCAGGAGGTGTGTTATGAGTATTTCAGAAAATAGCAGGAACCGTGCATCTGAAAAAAACGCTGACGAAGCTATGCAAATTCAGGCTCTGCAGAAATCCATGTCGGTAATTAAACACAAGTTCGTAGTAATGAGCAGCAACAGGGGGGTAGGCAAAACCAGCGTTATAGTGAGTTTGGCCTTGTCCCTTGCCAAGAAAGAGATGAAGGTTGGACTGATGGATGCTAATTTTCATGGCCCTGACATTCATAGAATGCTCGGTCTCGAACCTGTAGTTGCAAGCGTTTCAGATAAACCATTCATACCTGTAGCATACTCAGATGAGTTGAAAGTGGCTTCCATTGAATCCGTGATGCAGGATCAAAATGGAACCGGGGAGTGGGGAAAGCCCCCTAAGGTATCCGATATCCGGCGGTTTATCTCCAGCATAAATTGGGGCAGCCTGGACTACCTTTTAGTTGATACGCCGCCTGGTCCGTGTGCAGAATTGATAACCGTCCTTCGAGACATTCCGGACGCCGAAACTATTATTGTAACCGCACCGAATAGGATATCCAGGGACCGCGCCCAAAAAATGATTAATTTTTTCAGAAAAGAGAAAATACCGATTTTTGGTTGGATAGATAATATGCAGGGTTTTTTATGCCAACACTGCGGACAGCGCCAGGAGATGTTCAGCACCGGCTCTGCCGGCAGAGCAATATTTTTAATGGACATTCCATTTTTGGGTCGAATACCCGTTGATCCGCATTGGGGAGAATCCGGCGATACAGGGGAAGCTGTCCTCGAAACATACCCGAGCTCCCAAGTAGCGGAAGCCTGCAACCTGATTATTAAAAAAATTTTGGGAGACAATAAGGCTAATTTGTTTGTGGATGGATCGACCTACTACGACTTATAAAAGAATACCATTGAGATGTCTGCCAAACCAACTCTTATTGCCGGGTTCCAAAACTTTTTCATGATCATAACAAATCGATCCGCACTGCAAACACCGGCGGGCTTCCGGCAACGCCTGCACTTCCGTAATTGAGCCTTTGACCTCCTCCATAAATGAATTACGCCGAACTTCAACCGGTACTTCCTGGATTCGAACCCTGGGGATATATTCAGGGACATTTACATGTCTTAATATGCTTTCTTTTTAATCTTATATTCGGACTGGCGGTGGGCGGTATTCTTTTTGGCCTGGGATTGTTACAGAGCAAGACTGAATCCATTCTGAAGGTTTACTTCATTTCTGCATTAACCTTTCCAGAATAAATTCGAAATTTTGTGAAAAGAATTTCGAAATTCTTCCAGCTCCGTATTGTAACAAGAGGATATAGCCTATTGGTATAATGTTAACTACCTGATTTCATGTAAAAAGATTTTTTACTGACTTGCTGGCACATTTAATGCAAAAGCAGTAATTAAAAAATATCTCACTACCGGTTTTAGAACCAGTTGTCTATCCATAATGAGTTATTAATAAAAGTGGGGGTGATTGAGGTGCTGAATGATAGAATATGTTTTTGCAAAAGAGATATCATGTCCATTTGTACGGCGAATTCCGAAAGCGAGCAAAAAAACTGCAATTTCTATATAAAATCCTCTTTTAGCGACAGATGCATGCATTTTATGTTCGATGAATATTGCGATTGCCTGGATGCACAGATAGCTACCCAACAAAAAATACAAGAAGATTGTCAATGGATATAGCTGGACCCCAATTCAGTTTCAAGTATTAGGGAGTTATTCGTTTTTTGGTTAGCGGTTAATAGTTTTAACGTGAAGGAGGTAAGGTCAAATGGCAGTGAGAAGCCAAAACAGTCAGACTGGGAGTCGCAAAGCGCAAATGGAAATGCAAAACAAAGAAATAGCGGAAACATTGCGCCACATCAAAAACAGGATTTTGGTCATGAGCGGAAAAGGAGGTGTGGGCAAAAGCAGTGTTGCCGCTTATTTATCCGTGTCCCTCGCCAAGAAAGGGTATCGCGTCGGGCTGATGGATGTGGATCTGCATGGTCCCAGTATTCCGCGAATTCTTGGACTTAAAGGCAGTCCAAATTTTGGCAGCCACAAGGGGAAGATGTTACCGGTCAGATATCTGCCGAATATGGAGGTGATTTCGATTGAAAATCTCATGGGCGAGAACAAAGATGCAGCGACGATATGGAGAGGGCCGCTAAAAATCAGCGCGATCAGACAATTTATTTCCGACATTGAATGGATGAACCTGGATTATCTGGTGATTGATTCACCGCCGGGTACCGGTGATGAGCCCTTGACCGTGGCCCAGACCATTCCGGATGCCAGGGCTTTGATTGTAACGACGCCGCAGGAGGTTTCATTGGCGGATGTGAGAAAATCCATTAATTTTTGCCGTCAGGTAAAAATGGACATTTTAGGTCTGGTGGAAAATATGAGCGGACTGAAGTGCCCGTACTGTGGGGCAATAATTGATGTATTTAAAATGCATGGCGGGGAGGCGACTGCCAGGCGAGAAAACCTGAGACTATTGGCAACTCTGCCGCTGGAGGTTGAAGTAGTCATGGGAGGGGACAGCGGCGACACCACCTTTCTGGACAACAAGGCGCTTGTGATAACGCGGGAATTCAATAAAATGGTCGATGAAATCGTGAAATTAACAGATCCCCAAACATCTTCTTCGAGTCAAAATGATAAAGGCTATTTAAGAGCCGGTTGAAACCAGAAAGGGCATCGATCCATAAAAAGGAGGTATACGATGGCTATAAACAATTCAAAATTGAAATATACCCCGGGCACCATGCAAAGCAAAGACCGGATGCCGCTAACCTGGCCGGTCAATTCATCAGGGAGTGGCATCAAGAGCACCTCAAATTGAAAGGCCAAAAAACTGAACCGTCAGAGATGCCTCCTGCAATTTGTTTTTCCCGTAAAATCGGCGGCGGCGCACTGGAGATTTCAGATTTTTTAAGCGAAAAACTCTATTATCGTGTAGTGGACCGGGAACAGCGGGTTTTTTTCAAAAAGGCGTTCTGGAAAAAGGACGCTTCACCATACGAGTTTGATTTGGTCATTAACAGTGATTTCATTACTGAGCCGCGCGCTGCGGCCGAAATTGTTGCGCAAGCGTTCAAGGAAAAATTTGCGGCGGAATCGGAAGGAAAGCCATTTGCAGATAGAACTGCTGCCTGATATAACGATCACCATTATTCGGAGGCCTTAAGATGAAGGCACAAACAACTTCTTACGAAAGGCAGGATTTTTATTTGCTCAAACGGTTTGATGATGTTGCCATTCTCAGGCTGGGCAAAAATTTTCTGCTTGAGGCAATTGATCAGGCCATCAGAAATCCCCTGCTGGATGTATTTGACCACATAGCAGCAAACGATAGGATAAAGGTCCTGGTGATCATGAACTGCTCTGAGCAGATTGGGTGTGCGGAATATATCGACTTTTGCCGGCAAGTCCTCGACGCTGAAGCCGATCGTATATCGATTCAAAGAATGTGCAATGTCTTTGATCAAATGATTCTAAAAATCGAGGGGTTGAATAAACCTGTTATTCATGCTGACTGCGGTGATGTTATATCATTGTTTTTCAGCATGAGTCTTGCCTGCGATTATCGGATCATCGCAACTCACACAATCTTCGAGAAGCCATATTTCGAGTTAGAAACATTGCCCAAGGGCGGCGCCGCCTTCTTTCTTTGCAAAATGTTGGGATATAGTCGCGCTAAACAATTGCTGATGTCAGAAAAAGACATTAACGCTCTCGGGGCGCTTGAGATTGGCATCGTCGATCGGGTGGCACCCTATGATAAACTTGAAGAAACGGCAATTCAGACAGCTCAGGAATTGACAAAAAGGTCGATACGTTCCCTGGTAGGAATAAAGAGGCTTATAAATTATTCCATGAAAGATCTAAGGGATTATCTCAGCTTTGAGAGTCAAGAGCTATGGAAGACTATCGGAACCATTTAATTCAAATAAAAAGAAGAAAGAAGCGCCCAAAAACGCAGATGAATAAGAAAAGGTAAAATTTCAATTAAAAGGAGGTGAGTAAAATGCCGAGAGGTGACAGAACAGGCTCACGAGGACAAGGCTCCGGTAGAGGGAGCGGTATGGGAACCCGCGGTGGCGGTCGCGGTAATCGCGGTGGCAATGCGGCAGGCCCCGGAGGGGACTGTATTTGCCCGAACTGTGGGCAAAAAGTAACTCACCAATTAGGACAACCCTGCTTTGAACAGAAATGCCCGAAATGCGGGACCGCTATGACACGAGGATAGAGATATTGGAACTGTGAAAAAACCAAAAGATTGTCCGGTGGAATGGTGGAGCAAAGAGTCCTTGCTTTCTATATTGCCTCCAAAAGCATTTGCTCCACATTCCACTCTTTTAAATCTTCCACAATACTTCTCAATTTTTCTAATCCTGAATGCGCAATCGAAAAGATTCACTTATAGTGATTACATTAACTACTTGAATAATTGGGGTTTAGCTCTGCTTTATTCTGTTGGCACAACTTATGCTGCGAGATAACCTGAGGCAAATAAAATTATCATGAATTTCAATTCCCTAACTATGTTAATTTATATGGCTTAATCAAATAGAAAAAGGAGTGGCATGTAATATGCATGTAAATAATTGTAGAACGAACGATAGCCAATTTAACAGCTGAGTTTTATGGGTATGGCTTTTTCTGGATATTGAAAGTATTAAGAATGGATATTTTTAACAGAATTAAAAATATGAAAATTCTGCTCATAAACGATGATGAGTGGATAAGAGATTCACTGAGCTTGCTGTTTGAAGCCGAGGGATGCAATTTGCTGACATTTGAAACCGCTGAAGAAGGTATGGAGGCCGTCAAAAAACAAGCCTATGATATCGTTATCTCAGACTACAAATTGCCCGGTACGGATGGTTTGGAGTTTTTTAGAAGGGTTAAAGAAAAGCAGCCGAATGCTTTTGAGGTCCTTATCACAGCTTACGCGAATAGTGAAATTTTAAAAGAAGCAAAAATGATAGGTGTTAAGGAATTTATTTCAAAACCGTTTACATCTGAAGATGTTGAAACGTCACTGACCCGATTCGTCGAAAACTGTGCATAAAACCCCTTAAACCTTCAGGATAACTTCCAGAGTTAGCCCGGAATTTTTTTTTGCCAACTTCAATTTAAATTTCGAAAAATTACGAAATATATAGTAGAAATTTCTCTAAATTTTAACTTCCCGCTCTTGATAGCCCATTTCTAAATTCCCTAATTAATTGTATTTATATTAAAACTTTAAAATACACAGAAATGGCACGCCTTATGCTTTTAGGTAATGAAAAAGGCGAAGATAGCATCACGTAATCATATTATAAGGAGGATCAAAGAATGTTAGTAAAAAATTGGATGAGCAATAATGTTATCACTGTTGATACTAATGGATCGATGCAAGATGCCATGGATCAGTTAAAAAAGTACGACATTCGGATGCTGCCGGTAATGAAAAAAAACAAGCTTGTTGGAATAATAACGGATCGCGATCTTAAAAAGGCATCCGCATCCGATGCCACCACTTTGGAAGTTCATGAGCTGTTGTATCTCCTGACAAAGATCAAAGTCAAAGATATTATGACCAGAGATGTGATCACGGTGCCGCCGGATTTCACTGTCGAAGAAACAGCTCAGGTGCTTCAGAAAAATAAAATTTCGGGAGCCCCAGTTGTCGATGCCAACGGGCAGCTTGTTGGTACAATAACCCAATCAGATTTGTTTCGGGTCCTCATTTCACTCACCGGAGTCGGTAACGGGGGCATTCAATTCGGCTGTCAGGTAGAAGACAGGCCGGGTTCAATTAAAGAAGTTGCCGATGTCATCCGCAGCTATGGGGGGCGTATGGTTTCCATCCTGTCTTCCTACGATGAAGTACCGGAAGGCTATCGCAAGGTGTACATTCGAATGCGCAGCATCGAGCGTTTCAAGCTTCAAAGTCTGATTCAAGAACTCGAATCAAAAGCAGGATTGCTCTATATGGTGGATCATACAGAAAACAACCGAAAAATATTTGCAGAGAAGATTAACTAGGCCTTCATCTGAGGCAAGTTCAATTGAGGAGGTATTCGATATTGGGTATTGGGTATTGGGTATTGGGTATTGGGTATTGGGTATTGGGTATTGGTTTGGCGGAATTACTCTACGATTTTAAACCGTCAAAAGCGAAGAATTATAAACTGGGCATTGACCCCCCGAAGAACAATAGTACCGATTAGAGCGGGCCTCTAAATTGTAATTATCCGGAAAAGGAGTTTGACAATGTCAAAGCAAAATAAGAAGAAAATCCTGGTGCCGGTGGACGGGTCGGATCGGGCCTTGAATACGGTCAGATATGTTGCCAGAGTCGATTCATTTCGCAATATGGACATCGCTTTGTTTCATGTCTTCAGTTCCGTACCTGAAGGATATTGGGATCTGGAAAAAGATCCCAGAAGTACTTCAACAGTCAGGCAGGTCAGGTCATGGGAAATTGAACAAAGGAAGCAAATCAAACAATATATGGAGCAGGCCTGCCAGTTTTTGTTGAAGGCAGGTGTGTCTCCTGAATCCATAACGATTAAAATTCAAAATAGAAAAAAAGGAATTGCACGGGACATTATCCGCGAGGCCCGCAACGGTTATGATGCGGTGGTGACCAGACGACGGGGAATGACGGCGTTGAGGCGAATTATTGTTGGAAGTGTGGCGACCAAGCTTATATCGAAACTCACTTTTCTACCCCTTATACTGGTCGGCAAACTGACACCGAATAACAACATTTTATTAGCTTTTGATGGGTCCGATAATGCAAAGCGCATCGTAACTTTCGTGGGCTCCGTGTTAGGAGGCTTCGATTATGAGGTGGCTCTGCTTAATGTAATCCGAAGCAACGGGGAAGGGCGACCGGAGCATCAGCATATACTTTCACCCAGAGCGTAAAAAAAAGAACGGGTTGCGAGTTGCATGGTGCAGGCTTATAGGGAATGACGAATGAAGAGTGACGAATGACGAATTATGGAATTCTGTCGATTAAAAACAACTGTACAACGGGAAAGTCAATTTCATTTTTCCGACTTCCGCATTCCGACTTCCGAATTCATCTATCTGTCTTCCGGTATCCGGTTGAAGGTTTTGATGTGCAATTAGCGCTGAGAGGATGAAAGTGGGGTGAGTCATATGTTGGTTAAAAACTGGATGAGCAAACCGGCCGTCACTGTCCATGCCGATGCTGCGGTGGCGGATGCGATAAATATATTGCAAAACCATGAAATCCACATGCTACCCGTTATGGAAGGTGCTCGGCTTGTTGGAATCGTCACGGATCAGGATCTCAAAATAGCATCTGCCCCTGATTCTACATCACCTAACTCTTTGAATGGACCGGATCACGGATTGCAAAAAGCAATAAGCGAAATTATGACAAATAGTCCGGTTACGATTTCCGAAAATCAAACCATCGAAGACACTGCGGAATTGTTTTTGGTTCATAAGCTCTTAGGCCTGCCGGTTGTAAACCGGACAAAAGAAGTTGTTGGAATGATAACCAAGGGTGACCTGTTCCGCTTTATACTGACCACAATCGGTATGGGTAAGTGTGGTATCCAATTTGCCGTTGAGCTTCTTGACCGACCTGGATGCGTCAAAGACATCACCGACATCATGAGAGATTTCGGGGGGAGGGTCGGTACTGTTTTTTCGACCCGCGAAAGAGCGGAGAAGGGATATCGGCAAGCATACATCCGCATATACGACATTGATCAACCCAGTCTAGCGCGGCTCAAAGAAGTACTTAAAGAAAAAGTTAAGATGCTGTACATTATCAACCATCGGGAAAAGACGAGCGAAATATTTTAGGGTAGGAGTTTAATACTAACAAGGAGGTCCAAAGATGATAGAATTTAAAAGGATATTATACCCGGTTGACCTTTCAGAATCTTCTGCCAAAATTGCGCTGTATGTGCAGTCAGTGGCCAAAAAGTTTGAATCAAAGATTTACATTCTTTTTGCTGCCAGAGTATTCGAATATTTCACCAGTATGTATGTTCCTGTTCCTTCGGTCAGCAGGTTTGAAATAGAGGTTATCGAGGGCGCTGAAAAGCGGTTGTATGAGTTTGTGGATGAACACTTCAGCGAGTTTGCCAACACCAAAACAGGCGTCGTGGCCGGGGATGCTTCAGAAGAAATTATTAAGTACATCGAAGACCAGCGTATTGATTTAGTCATCATGGGCACCCATGGCCGTAAAGGCATGGATAAAATAATCTTTGGATCCGTAGCGGAGCGGGTGCTTAAAACCTCACCCGTTCCGGTTATGGTGGTCAATCCACATAAGACTGGTTGAACAGGTATTATAGTCCCCTAAAGATAATAGAGGTTAGGAGCCATGAGTGTCGAAAATTTAGACAAAATATTTCAACCAAAATCAATCGCTGTCGTCGGCGCCAGCGAAAGAAAAGGAAGTGTCGGGGCTGCCATAATGCGCAATTTGATCGAGAGCGGCTTTCCGGGTGATATTTTCCCTATTAATCCCAAACATAAAAAATTATGGGGAAAATCCGCTTGTCCGTCAATCACCGATCTTGTGACAGCGGTCGATTTGGCAATTATAGCCTCGCCGATAATGTCAGCACCCCAAATTGTCAAAGAATGCGTTGCAACGGGTGTGGGCGGTGCGGTCATCATTTCAGCAGGCGCAAAAGAAATCGGGGAGCAAGGCAAAAAGCTGGAGGCGGCCATCCAAAAAGAAGCAAAGCATTCAGGTTTGCGAATTATTGGCCCGAATTGTGTGGGAGTTATGTCCGGTCGATCCAAGCTGAATGCAAGTTTTGCAAATCAAATGCCGCTTGCCGGGAAAATGGCGTTTATCTCCCAAAGTGGTGCAATTTGTACGGCCATACTGGATCTCTCTATTAAGGAGAATATCGGGTTCAGCTATTTTGTGAGCCTGGGGGATATGCTGGATGTCGATTTCGGGGATATGATCGATTACTTAGGGGGAGAATCGAAAGTCAGCAGTATCGTAATGTATGTGGAAAGCTTGACGAATTTCAGAAAATGTATGAGTGCTGCCCGGGCCGTATCGCGAGTGAAGCCGATTATCGTTCTAAAGGCCGGGCGAACCCAGGCGGGAGCCCTGGCCGCTGCTTCGCACACGGGTGCGATGGCCGGGGAAGATTCGGTTTATGATGTGGCATTTCAGCGTGCAGGCATACTTCGAGTAAAGACTTTTGAGGAACTGTTTGATTGCGCCGAACTTCTGGCGAAGCAACCCAAACCTGCCGGGCCGGGGTTGGCGATTATCACCAACGCCGGCGGTCCTGGAGTAATGGCGGCCGACGCTCTGGCCGATTATGGCTATGAACCGGCCTCCTTAAGTGCTGAAACCCTCCAAAAATTAGATGAGATTCTTCCGCCATACTGGAGTAAACGCAATCCAATCGACATGCTGGGAGAGGCGAAACCGGAACTTTATCGTCAGGTTGTTGAAATCTGCTTGAATGCTAAGGAGGTAAATGGGCTTTTAATCATATCCGCGCCCCAGGCATTGGCTGATACGGCTGAAGTGGCAGCAGCCCTTGTGGATCTTATCCGAGAAAAACCGATTCCGATCATTACCTCCTGGGTAGGCGGGGTCGACATGCACAAAGGGCGAGACATTTTTAATCAAGCCGGAATTCCAACATTCGATACCCCGGAACGCGCGGTTCGCGCATTCATGGATATATATCGCTTTGCCCAAAATATTGAAATGCTGCAGCAGATACCCGCCAGACTTTCAAAGCGTCTGGAATTTGACCGTCAAAAAGCGAAAGCGCTAATTCAAACGGGGCTCGCAACGAATAATGGACTGCTCACCGAAGCAGAATCAAAGGCTTTACTGTCCGCGTATGGGATT
Source organism: Olavius sp. associated proteobacterium Delta 1 (assembly GCA_902749685.1). Lineage (GTDB taxonomy): Bacteria > Desulfobacterota > Desulfobacteria > Desulfobacterales > JAFDCJ01 > JAFDCJ01. The sequence goes on from CACVKW010000493.1 coordinate 43,852, forward strand.
CCGGTGGACCCTATAGAGTCAGCGAATTCAAAAGCAGAAGCAATTCAAAAAGCAACAAAATTAGGATTTCCGGTTGTCATGAAAATCAATTCGCGGGACATCACCCATAAATCGGATGCCGGGTGTGTTCTGCTGGATTTGGAAAATGAAACTGATGTCGCGGATGCTTTTGAAACGATATTTGCCAATGCCCATGGCTATAACCCGCAAGCCGGAATCGATGGGGTTACGATTCAGCCCATGCGCCTGCGCCCGGATTATGAACTTATCTTAGGAGTAAAAAAAGATCGCGATTTCGGGCCCGTAATCCTATTCGGTATGGGGGGAATCTTCACGGAAGTGTTTGAAGATCGTGCGATTGCCTTTCCACCGCTCAACCGCCTGCTAGCCAAAAGGCTGATGGAGCAAACTCGGGTGTATCGGCTACTGCAAGGTTATCGGAATACACCGCCTGCGAATCTGGAAGTAATTGAAGAAATACTGATTCGTTTGGCTCAGCTGGCAACCGATTTTTCGCAAATCCAGGAACTTGACATCAACCCCCTGCACGTTACGCCCCAAGGGATTTGCGCGGTCGATGCCAGAGTTCTATTAAAGCCTTCGGCAACATCTGCGCCCCACCATCTGGTTATCAGTCCTTATCCGGATCAATATGAAGAACATACTCAAACAAATACGGGTATCGATATATTCGTTCGCCCGATTCGGCCTGAAGATGCACCCCTTTTGATTGAGCTGTTTGAATCCCTGACTCCTCAAAGTGTGTATCGGCGATTTTTCACGCCCATGAAGCGTCTGCCTCACAGCCTGCTCGCCCGGTTTACGCAGATTGATTACGATCGTCATATTGCGCTTGTGGCGCTGCCGGAATCGGAATCAAAAGAGACTATGCTGGGTGTTGCGCGGGTCATCATGGGCAGAAATCTTAAGGAGGCTGAATTCTCAGTTGTTGTTAGTGATCCATGGCAGGGGAAAGGAATAGGAGCCGCCTTGTTACAACGTTGCATATCGATCGCAAAAGAGCGTGGTATTGAAACCGTAATGGGAACCGTTCTGGCCGAAAATACACATATGTTGGCTCTCGGGAAAAAATTAGGCTTCAAAATCAAAAGAATGTCTGGTGCCGGTGAGTATGAGTTGAGCATCGATTTCAGATAAATTGATCGCCTGTAATGGTCTTTTGAACTCTCTTCTTTAAACACGTTGAACAACTCCCGAAAAAAGGAGGGTAAAATGAATGTAAATGTAATTATAGTGGGTGGCGGACCGGCAGGTATCATCACCGCCCTGACCGCCAAAAGTGTATATCCGGAAAAATCCGTCTGCCTGATTAAGGACATCGGTGATGGTGTGATTCCCTTTGATTGAAATCATGCCAAAGTTGCTGGTTACCGCGTTTGACGATGAATTCTGTGATGAAGTGGTGAAGGTGCTGGGATCTAAAGGTATCCATATCCATGGCGGAAATCGAGTTGTATCAATTGATGGCAATAGCCAGGTTGATTCTGTATCCTTAGAAAACGGGAGCAAGATTCAGGCCGACATGGTGTTGGTGAGCATTGGTGCAAAACCGGCAAGCGATTTAGCTCGCCAGCCCGGCCTGCGAATAGTTGAGAATGGCTCAATCTGGGTTGATGAGTATATGCGAACTAACGCTGAGGATGTATTTGCGGTTGGTGATTGCGCCGTAAAGCGGGATTTCTTTACACGGAAAGCCGCCCCGGTGTGGCTGGCGTCAACCGCAACAGCCGAAGCACGCAACGCGGGAACTAATATTTACGGTATTCGTGTGCTGCATCAAATTCAAGGGACCATCTCTGCTTTTTCCACCCAAATAGGCGGTGTTGCCTTTGCCAGCACCGGGATGACTTGCCGTGCCTGCCAGAAAGAAGGATTCCGATATGTAACGGCCACGGCCGTTGCGCCCGATCGTCATCCGGGCATGCTGCCCGGAGCCAGTGAGCTTAAAGTCAAGCTGGTCTTCGCAGACCGATCGGGCATTATCCTTGGGGGGCAGGTATCCGGTGGTTTTTCGGCAGGTGAGCTTATTAACATGATCGCACTTGCGATTCAAAAGAAAGTGACTGTCAGAGAGCTTGATATGCTGCAAATTGCCACCCATCCGTTGTTGACATCGGCCCCGACAGTGCATCCGGTGATAAATGCGGCGCACCAGGCTTTGGCGAAGTTGCGTGCCGTCGGCAGAGAACTGCCGCCGGTTAAGAAGGCAGCCTAGCGGTATTTGCGGGAGCGGTTTTTACAGATAATCATAGAACGATTGGTATGCATTCAAAGAGGCGGGCTCAGCCAGGCAATCGCTTTGCCTGATTCAAGAGAAAGATAGGATTAGAGGGACGGAAACAGTTTAGTTCATATGGAGGAACTAAACTGTTACATGGCGACATTCCATTAAATGGGTTTGATCCTGTTGCAGGGGTCGGATCCTGAAATTAATAATACATTTGCTTGGGATGAAAAAAACTTAGACGGGTCATTTTACTGTCAAAATAGGCTGTCTAAGCCATATTGGGGGCTACTTTTTTACGGTTTTTAATTTATTTTAAATTACTTACCTCGAGACAAGTTCAACAAATTCGACCCCAGTTCAACAATCCCAGTTCAACAGTTCAACCAGTTTTACACCTGAATGTCATACTTTTGTATTCGTATGAATGCCGTCACCAATCCCTCAGGGACATCAAAGGCTTCGTTCCAGGTTAATGGATTTGGAGGGGCTAAATTGGTTCGCACTAAAGAAATGTATCAGTTTGGAATCATTCCAGTCGACCAAGGTGTTTATTTTTTGAACACCGAGTCTTTTTAAATGATCCAAAAATTCATTAATCAATTGCTTACCGACACCCTTACGCTGGTAATCGGGATCAACGCCGATGGTATCCAGGGTTGCTTCCTCCTGGTAAATACCATATTCTCCCATATAGAGTACCCCCATTACAAACCCCACCACCGTTCCATCTTCTTCCTCTGCCACAAGCGACGTGGGTAAATAATCTTTGGATTTAAAAAGTTTTTCAAACTTCGTTCCATAGTACTCCGGGCGGGAAGCCTTGAGTACTTTCTCATCAATTCCAACCACAGCGTCATAATCGTCAGCCTGCATGAGTCTAATTTTAATGGTGCTCTCGTTCATGGGGCCTCCTTTCACATCAGGGTCTTATTTGAGATCCAATAAGGAAAGTTGAAAGGTTAACTACCGTTTATCCGAGGAACTATGCTTTAAACGCGAAACACATTTTAAATTGCGATAGCGGCTTACAGTTGAAAAAATGATTGATGATCCAAAAAAGTCTGGTTGAGCCGCTGATATCGGAACGTTATTCTGACAAACGCTCTAATTCGTCTACCCTTTTATGCCGACACCCTGAACAATGCAAGGGAAAAACTAGAAAGCTGCGAAAGTGTTGAGATTTCAATTGACTAAAATTTCACGAACACGGATGTTGCACCAAACTGCACCTCCTGTCCGATGAGTTTTTTTCTTGACAGATTTCGGAGAACCTCCTACAACTACTTTATAGCTAATTTATAGTTAATTTATAGCTTAAAATACGCTGCCCCGACCTTTGGAATGGTGCGGATCGTCAGTAAAATCATAACAAATTCATTCGCAGCGATTGATGGCGAGAAATCTGGGGGCCGTTTTGGGTTAAGTGCCTGAAATCCAAAATTATTTAAATTTCTCCGATATCCTAACGCCTCGCGGCGGGAATAATATAGGCTAATTATTGAGGTCTGAGATTTTGCCTCAACGATGGAATGATGGAATAGTAGAATGATGGAATAGTGGGTTATTATAATGCAACTTATCCATTTTAATTTTATCGTCAAGACGCTTATTGCCGTTAGCCCACCACTCCAGTATCCCAATACCCATTTTTTTTACCCCGTGAAATCTATTTTTCACATTTCACCGGGGCCAATATTCAGCCATTCCAACATTCCAATCGCACGACCTTGTCATTAGACCGTGAGGCTCTCGAAGGGAGGCTCTCGACAGGTTGGGGCGAAGCCCCTAACTTGAGAGTATGCCACGGATTCAGGTAATCTAGCAGGGGAAAAAAATGAGGTACGCTGAAACAGGAATTAATTTAGAAATTGATCTATCCCGGGGAAGCATCGACAGGGTCGAATCTGATCCAAGGGATACCGAGCTTTATCTGGGGGGTCTAGGCACCAACGCCAAGATATTGTGGGACCGGGTTCCGCCTGA
>CACVKW010000494.1 GCA_902749685.1 Olavius sp. associated proteobacterium Delta 1
AATAAGTTGAACCGGATAGCTTTAATGAAGAGAATAATATCGGTTGGAATCAAAAGGAGAAAGGAATGAGAAGAATTAAAATAGGAAAATAGGGACAGGTTAATTATACTTGACACTTTTGATTATTTGATATAATCAGATTGACGAGCAGAAAAGATGCAGGCAAAGAAAGGAGGCCAAAATATGCCAAGAACATCGCGAATGATCATTGCCGAGGAAAAAGCCGTATATCATGTTATGTCCCGCAGCGCGCTGGATGGATTTCCTTTGAAAGATGTTGAAAAGGATTTTATGCTGGATTTGATCAAA
>CACVKW010000495.1 GCA_902749685.1 Olavius sp. associated proteobacterium Delta 1
CTGGATACTGGATGTCGTTGAAATTCACCGATAGTGTCCTGTTAGATATCCAGCATCAAGTATCCCCGCTGAAACGGGATCTCCGCTCCGCTCCGACAAGCATCCA
>CACVKW010000496.1 GCA_902749685.1 Olavius sp. associated proteobacterium Delta 1
CCGGTGGCCGCCACCGTGATCTTTTTTGATGACTGGATGTTTCTGATCGAGTAGGCTGCCCCGCCCATGCCCATTTCTTCTTCGATGGCAAGGATCCTGTGGACCAACGAGTCTTCATCCTTGTAAAACAAGGCCTGGTC
>CACVKW010000497.1 GCA_902749685.1 Olavius sp. associated proteobacterium Delta 1
GCATAACCTGATTTCGAAATCACCAATTTCGCGTTTATAACTGCCTGTTATTATTAAAGGCAGTATTTGATTTTCAATTTATTTTGGACAGCAATGATTAGCGTATTCTCGTATGATTCTCTGATCTCCTCCCTGTTATCCTCGATTCCTTTCTTTTTCATTATTTATTTGGGTATATTTAATAAAATACTTAACAGTATACTGTCAAATTGTTAGTATGCTGTCATGAAGAATCAAAAACAAAAATCACGAACAACTCCGGCAGAGGCTTTTACACAGTTGATCCTGGAAACCTTTCGTTTCAACGGGCGATTGCTTGCTGCCGGAGATCGATTGACAAAAGAGTTGGACCTCTCAAGTGCCCTCTGGCAGGTGCTCGGTGCAATAGATGAAGCGCCTTTACCTGTGGCTCAAATTGCTCGAAACATGGGTCTGACCAGGCAAAGTGTCCGGCGTACGGCTAATGTTTTGAGGGAAAAGGGTTTTGTCGAATTTCAAGAAAACCCAAACCATCGGCGCGCAAAATTAGTCGTTCTGACAAAGCAAGGACGTAATGTGCTTGACCAAGCAACAAAAATCCAAATTGATTGGTCTAATCGTATTGTGCAAGATTTAAGTGCATCGGAATTAAATGCAGCAATGCAAATTATAAGAACGCTAAGTGAACGGCTGTAAAATTTTTGCATATACCTAGGAGGATATGATGAATGCTCATATACTAAAATCATTGCCGGATTTTCTCGCGGTATTGAGCCTTGACGAAGAACCTATGGGTCTTTTTTATACAGATCAAAGACCGTTCGAAGGTTTTTCCCCCAAGCCTATAGATCTTCCGACTCGGGAAAAAGAAGTTAGAAACGAAATTGATTGATTACCATAAGTTCAGCGTTTTACCTACTGTTACAGTTCATCAAAGCCTAGCGCAAACAAAGGAGGATACAATGAAAAGCGAAGTTCATCTTATTGCTGGTGCTGTCGCAACATTGACCATTGCAAGTTTTTTCACCTCAACGATACTCGTAGAGTTATTCGGTTCTAAGGAGGCAATCGCGATGGTTAAAAGCTTGATTGTGATGCCGGGCCTGCTGATTCTTATTCCTGCTATCGCTGCGACCGGTGGCACTGGATTCACTCTGTCAAAGTCGCGCAAAGGACGTTTGGTTGAGAACAAGAAAAAGCGAATACCGATAATAGGGGCAAATGGTGTCTTTATCCTGGTGCCAGCGGCAATTTTACTTAATGGGTGGGCCTCGGCCGGTTCGTTTGACACTAAATTTTATGTCGTGCAAATAATCGAGATTATCGCGGGTGCGACCAATTTAGCAATGATGGGTTTAAATATTCGCGATGGGTTGAAGCTCTGTGGACGGTTGCGCCCTCTAAAAATATTGCGGCCGACACAGAAACTGCCCGGCTGAAGTGGAACATTATCCCAAGTTTTTTGGATTGGCAGAAGCAATATTTAATAAAAACGTGTCTTTTGCTGGATTCGATTACGGCTATAAACCCATCATCGCACTAATTTGCACCTTACATCAGCATATCTAACAAATTTTCGGTCCCTCCAATTTTTCGACTCAGGCACGATATGAGCCCAGTTTGGTTATGTCTCGGGAATTTAATTCCTTCATTTAATTTTTTTTTTCTAATTCTCAGAAAATAATAAAAACTCATTTTA
>CACVKW010000498.1 GCA_902749685.1 Olavius sp. associated proteobacterium Delta 1
AAAAACTGAACATCGCCTCCTCGACGGCGAGCGAGTCCGCGATGAGAGGACGGCAAATCGTCGAGGAGCACGCTTTGAAGCTTATGGAAGAGGACAAATCCGAGAATCCGAGGAACGTCCCCTATTGCCCCCAATGTATTTATATTTGTAAAAAGTCATAACGGGGGCGCGGGTGAGCAGCTTATTTGCCTGACTCCAACCGCGTGGATAGGCCGCGCTTCGCGACTTCCATCAACTCACCCGCGCCCCCGATAGGACCGGAGCGAAGCGACGGTCCTATCGTTGCTGGTGAGCAGCGGCCCAAATTCTTATCAAGTTTGCACGAACTTCACGTAAAACCGCGGTCTTCACGCCGTCTGCTCCACTAGCGTGGTTATGTAATACAGCGCTAAAAAAACGAAGTAATTACAAATAAAATAATTGTGCCAAGAAAAGCATAGATCAAATAGAGTTGCGCCTTGTACCATATCAAAGGATAATTCTCTTGCTCGCAAATTTGTCTATACTCAAATAGATTTTTAAACGGTAATCCAAATCCCCAATCTCTCAAGTAGATGATTCTACGTTCCCGTATCTTGGATAAAGTTTCAAAAATATACAAATAGTATAACGCAAATACGATTGTAATAGCAGTATACCCAAGAAACTTATTTATCATATCCATGCTTCACATAACGGATTGCTCAGCAGATTCGGGCCGCTTTTGGGCCCGAATCTGCTGAAGCTAAATGTTATATTTTCATCTGTTTGAAGCATTAGCGGTCTAGCATTACCTTATTGATAATTGAACCAACTATCATTAAAATTATAACAATAATCAAGCCGATATATTCTCTTTTGGAGAATTTCCAGCCTCTTTTATCCATGTATTTACCGAAGTGAAAAAAACGTATGCCCTTCAAATTTGAATATGGCCAATCTGTATTAGAAAATTTTCGTCCCTTCCTTATGAAGCCGACTATGACGGTAATAGCTGTTAAAAGGAAAAGAATGAAAAATAAAATTTTTGCAATTGTAAATAAAGAGTTACTATCCATGGATTAAATATAACGCTGCGGCTGAGAGGCGCGACGCTAGGAGCGTCCTACTCCAGCCGCTTGATACTTAATTTATTCGTCATCTTCGTTTCGTGGCATTTGTTTCAAGATATCCTTGTCAACATACTGAATTTGAACGGAGTCTATCCACACTTTCCCAGCTGTATGAACCACAAATAGCTTAGTTCGTTCATCTTCCCATCCAAATGAGGCCATATTATATTCGTTACCTTCCTTATCCTCATAATTCGGTGGTCCTAAGTGATTGCTGTATCGGTCCTTAAAATATGGGAGGATAGTAAATACGCCATTCATAACGATCCGATACAATTTGTCCTTATAGAAACGGACAAATACCAGTCTGGGTGCTTGTGGCCGTGGTTGATATTTAATATTGGCATTTTCAAAATACCTCACATCAATACCCATGGATTCAGGAAAATATGCCCGATCGGTCGTGAAAGAATCTGACAATTCACCTTCTACACAATGATGATCGCACTGACTTGGCTCCAGTTTAGTTATTTTTCGGTAATCAGCCACTGACATTCCTAATTGTATTGGACCATATGCACGAGGAAGCTTTGATTCCGTCTGAATTGAATTTGTTAGAGTATGCGCAGAACAAGAAACTAAAAAGAGTGAAAGGGTTATGTATACTGATTTTTTCATATTTTAATATAACGCCGAACTCAGCCGTAGCCAGGGCAACTATGACTTCCGGATTGCCACAGCCGCCTCGCCCTGGCTGTCTGCTGAAGTGATATGTTCTGTTCCCATCTATGATCTTGGAGCTAAGGAACCATTCAAATATTTATGAATAACACTTGAAATAAGTGTTTGATATGGAATGCCTTCTTCAATAGCCTTTATCTGAATTTGATGATAATCCTTTTGAGTCAGACGGAGATTGATGCGTTTATCTTTTTTCAGAGTGTTTCGGGCTGCCGCCATGGCTTTTTCTTTTTCCTGTTTAATATTTTTAACAGGTCGCCACTCGTCATGCTCGATTGATTCCATCAAGTCTCTTTCTTCTTTATCAATTGGATCAAATGCCTTTTTACTAATTTTCTTCATTATTCCCCCTTTAAACCATAGCGCTTTGTATATTTCCGACTTGGAAAGGCCGTTTTAAGAAAAATTTCATTGTCTTTTTCGACAAAAGGTACAATAACGGCATAGCTCTCAATTTCCACAATATATATTTTTTGATTAGGTCGTCCTGGGTTTTCCTCAATTCCGAGTATCTGACCTGATTCGATCAAATAAGCAATTTCCTCGAAGGAAATCCCGCGCTTAGCCTTCAATATTTCGTTTTTTTCGGAACTCCAATTTAAATATTTCATTCTATCAATATAGGCTAATGTCTGCCTTTTGTCAATATAATATTGGATTTGCCAAATATGGTGTAGAACATGTGATTTGGAACAGAACGCCGCTAATCAGCCGCGCGGCTTTTTGCGTCGGCTGAATTAGCCTTGTTATGCGTGCTGTCGTTCATTTGGATCGTCAGCTACACGCCATGCCACCATACTCTGCCCGAGTGCATGTAGTTTCTTTATTAGAGTGCTCAAGGTTGAAAATTTCAGCGATTGCCCAGCTATTATGATTCCGTCCTGCGAGTCTGTGATCTTTAGCATTACAGGCTCATTCTCTTGAATGACGTCATTTTGGATTTTTTTATCCATATGCTCTATAGTGTTTCGCACTTCAATTATAGGTGTTGTCAGCGATTCAATGTGCTTTCTAACTGTTCGAGGAAACGCTAATCCGTCCCTATTGCCTTTGAGGATATCCAGAAACCGAAGAATGCGCCTTACAGTAGAAATGCAGTTTTCCATGGGCGTTTATGACCAATCACCTTCACCTATTATTGAGGACAGGAGTCGCCCCGATGTAGGTATGCGGATTGAATGTTTTTAAATGAAGGAGTATTTTTAGAATCAATTGACAAGCAGTAAGTGATTATCGGAATAAATGGGTCTCAAATTTGA
>CACVKW010000499.1 GCA_902749685.1 Olavius sp. associated proteobacterium Delta 1
ATACCCTAATTGAGCGAAGCCCAATTAGCAGGTATTGGGTATTGGCTATCAGGTATTGGTTTGGTGGCCTTGCGTAACTCATTTTATATGGCCCTTGCGG
>CACVKW010000500.1 GCA_902749685.1 Olavius sp. associated proteobacterium Delta 1
AAGGTCAGCCAAATGACTAAGTATCTGAATTTATTAGATCTGGGATGAAAAATCGGGCAAAATGAAGCTGCTTTTTGCCTACAGACCGAAAACAAGAGTC
>CACVKW010000501.1 GCA_902749685.1 Olavius sp. associated proteobacterium Delta 1
CATCAAGTATCAAGCATCCAGCATCTGCCCGGAAAAAGCAACGATCTCAGACATAACGGCCAGGCTAGATGACAAGAATTTATGCAATGTTAGGGTTAAGGTATCCTGGCTTTTTAAAATGATAGTCCGCAGGCGGATTAGCTCATTTTGGTCATTTTAAACTTTTGTTCACTTATTACTTTAGATTAAAGCAATTTAGTCAACATCGACAACTAATTGTCGATGTGGCGGTGCCAAGCGCCTTAACAGAGGAATGTGACCATGTTGATTCATCTTATTGCTGCAGCCAGACCGAATTTTATGAAAATTGCGCCACTCTACCATGCCCTTAAAAAAGAACCATGGGCCCAACCCGTTATTGTGCACACCGGCCAGCACTATGACCTGAACATGTCCGATGTTTTCTTTCAGGACCTGGGACTGCCGGAGCCGGAAATACACCTGGGCGTGGGCAGCGGCAGCCACGCCGAACAAGCCGGCCAGGTAATGATGGCCTATGAAAATATTTTGCTCGAGAGCCGTCCGGGTCTGGTCATCGTCGTCGGAGATGTCAACTCTACGATGGCCTGTACAATTGCGGCAGTGAAGATACCCGAAGACAGAGCGCAGAAGTCCAAAAATAATAAGACAGGTAGGCCGATTGTTGCCCATCTGGAGGCCGGATTAAGGTCTTATGACCGCACCATGCCGGAAGAAATCAACCGCCTGGTCACCGATACACTGGCAGATATACTCTGGACGCCTTCGCCGGATGGTGACAAAAATCTTATGCAGGAAGGAGTTGCCCGGACCAAGATCCAGCGTGTCGGAAATATCATGATCGATTCACTGGAAATGCTGCGAGACACCATTGAGAAGCAAAACGTATGCAGTGAGCTAAATCTAAATGCCGGTGATTACGGTCTGGTGACACTGCACCGTCCTTCCAACGTCGATGATCCGCAAATTCTGAAAAGACTCTGCAAAGAGCTAGTGGGTATCGCAAAACAGGTACCATTGGTTTTTCCAATCCATCCCCGTACCCGCAAGAACATCGAAAATTTAGAATTAATGGTGGATTTAGAAAAAGACAAGCAATTGATCATTTCCGAACCCCTCAACTATATTAAGTTTATGAACCTGGTTTTTAATTGCCGGTTTGCCCTCACGGATTCCGGCGGTATCCAGGAGGAGACGACCTACCTCGGCATTCCCTGCCTGACCCTGCGGCCCAACACCGAACGTCCCATAACCATAGATCAGGGCACCAATAAGTTGTGCGATCTGGACAATCTAGCAGAAAATGTGAGGGAGGCGCTTACACAGAAAAAATCCGACGTACCGAGAATCGAATTCTGGGACGGGCGGACGGCTGAGCGGGTGGTGAAGTCTATAAAAAGTTTGTTGAGCTGATTTTGTTTAACCGCAGACCAGGCTTCGCTTAAAGCTTCGACCAGCAGGTGGTAGGTGACACAGCCATCCAGCCGTTGATAAACAAGACTTAGGGAGCAATTATTTTATTCTGACCGTCTTGCCAAACTCTTTTAAAATGATCGATGTTGAGCGTTATGAGTCTTTCTACTTTAGCTTTTTTGGCAACCTTTGCTATAAGAGCATCGTAGACTGTTCCTCCAATCACTCCCATTTCCGACAAGCTCTTAATAGTTGAACTGTAGTCTGCAGGGGTTAGCGATATAACCTTGCTAATTGACTCAATATTCTCCTTTATAAGACGCCAGGCAACTGATGATGAAATCCTCGGTTTAAGCGGCAGGGTACTTAAAACCGCATATAGTTCAGCTAACGTGTGGCTTGCCACAATCAGTTCAAATTTTTTTTCTTTGGCCTGCTGTAACCATGGAAAAGCTCTTCCATGCATGGGGTGAGATTCAACCAAGGCTGCAATGATGACTGACGTATCAAATATAGTCTTCATATTATTTTCCAAAAAATGTCAATCGCTCTTCGCGATGTTTTGCAACCATGTTGTTTAAGTCTCCCAAAGGAACTCCCGTAAAAACAAGGACCCCTTCCTTTAATCGCAAATTCGGTTCTCCATGAATCGGTTTTAAGATGATTTCATGCCCACTTTCTTCAATGTGAATTTGGGAGCCAGGCTCTAGATTGAAATCATCTCGAAGTTTTTTAGGTAACACGATTCTTCCAAATCGATCTATGGTAGTTTGCATATTCCCTCCTGTACCAAATATCCGAGCAATTATTTGGCAAAATAACATGCCAATTGCCATTCGTCAACCCCATTATTAGCTCAAAGCTGAATCCTTTTATGAACCTGGCATCCGATCTCAGCGAAATATAGTCATAGGCTGGAAATTATATGGACATGTGCCCGGAGGCCATATGGCAGGACACGAAAGAAATCTATAGGAGTTCGGTTGACCTGCCTGTGGAATTGGTATATTCAAGTAGGGGATAGCGGATCTCACGCAAAGACGCGAAGGCGCTAAGAATTGGAGTTTGTTTAAGGGCTAGAGTGCCTACAATGAAAGTACCGAAACTGATTCGACAGTTTAAATGCGGCCGGATCCTGGTCATAGTATTGTATGTCCTGGGGTACCAGCTCTCAGTAGCCGCTGATTTTTCACCCGATAGCTCCCCTTCAAGCCGCTCTCCATTGAGAATAATCGATACTATTCCGCAGCCGGATGCCGGCATTATTAATTCCGCACGGGTTCATGATGACACCTCTTTTGCCGTGCTGATCGAATCCAAGCGTGGAATCAATCTAACTGATCCTGACAGTATCCGTTTTTTGATTTCTGACGGGGAGTTTGACCTTTATGAACGGAATTTGATTTCTTCCGCCGTGCGGGTGGTTGAAGTGGCAAAAGATTCGTCACCGGCAACTTTGGTATGGGCTATATACGACCGGTCGCTGGAGCCGATGCTTCCGCCATTATATGCCTTGGACACAATTGTGCAGATTTTCGTGGAAGTTGAAGATTTATACCAGAATGAGATCATTGCCACTGCTGATCACTTTGAATTTAAAATAGAATCCGACAGCGAACAGGCGCATGCATTCAATCATTTACCGGAAAGTGTATCTTTTAATATTGAAAATTCAACGAAATTTCACGATTCGGGGGTAGAGATCGTCAGTGGTGTTTTGACCGGTAGCAGGATTTTATATTCCGCTAATGAGCCGCTTTTACCTGCTTTTGGACCGATTGATGAGATTGAATCGCTTGCTCTCAGCGGTGAGCAGGCCGTCGGCCCTCCGCTGAATCTTATGCCCCACACGGTATTTAACCATCCCATTAAGCTGTATATTCCCTTCCCGAAGGGAACGGATATAACGGATCTGGATATCTATTATCACAACGGTGTCCAATGGCTAGCGGCCTGTGATGCCGGCGGGAACATCCTGCCCGGCGGTGTAGGCTGGATGGTACCCGGCTCCAGGGTGAACCACCCGGAGCAGATCCCTCCTCAAATTGAAATCGAGGTCTATCATTTTTCGGCCGCCCAGGCTGTGGTTTCCGGAACTTCGTCAACTGCCGGCAATACGCATCACAAGAAAAGCGGCAGCGGTGCGGTTGTTTATGTCAGCTGTTTCATCGATACCGCCGCATCGGGAGGCGAGGGCCGCTTTAGTTTGTTGGGATTATTGATCTTTATATCGCTGATTAAGTTGATTATTTTGATAAATTTGATTCGGTTCCGCCTTCGCTTCTCAACCTCTAACTCCATCAACTTTTAGCCCTCCTTTTACACCTTTCCACCTTCCAACCCTCTGTCCTTATTTAGCTATAGCGTCTTTAAACAGCTCATAAATATCCTTACGATGTCCGACATCGTGAATTTCTACCGTCTGGTCATTGCCTCTAATCTTATAGATGATCCTGAATCGTTTTGCACGCATGGACTGAAAGCCGGCAAGTTCCTTTTCAAGCCCTTTGCCGTCAAAGGGGGTCTCCTGAAGCTTCTCTATTTTTGATTTCACAACCGGCTTAATCTGAGGATGCAATTTTCTGATCTGTTTCATAGATGTTTCGGAGTAAAGAAGCTTATAAGGCATCAGTCCTTCCAAACTTCAGCGTGAGTGTAAACCCTGCCGGATTTAAAATCCTTATGAGGAGCCTTTAACGATTGCAGGGTCTTGTTATCTCCGAGAATCTCAATAGTTTCCAACAGGGCTTCATACCGGTCGGGAGTCATTATGATGCCGACAGGTTCGCCATTTCTGGTGACAGTGACCGTGGCATAATCTTCCTCCATGGATTTTAGAATTTCAAGGAGTTCTCTTTTGACTTTTGTGACAGGTAAGATTGTTGGTGATTCGACCATGGCCAGTTACAATCTTGTAATTACAGCCTCATTGCTGATGAACAAAAAGATACATTCAAAATTTCTAATAAAAATTAGCCCGGATTATATTTTTAATAATTTTAGAATGTTATGATTTTAGTTAAAAATATGGTTCTTGGCATCCCTTTTGCTGAATACAAATGTGCGACTTTTCGTTTCTTAGCGAATTGCTTGAAAAAGGCAAACCACTCGAAAGGGTGGGACGCAAAGCCACTGGCCTAAGTTCGCTGCAGGCGAATATGGCAGCAGGGTTGCCGGGCAAACGCAGCACCTTTCAAAGCTGCTGTGCAATGCGCGGTTATAAAATAAATTGAAAGGTGCTTCCATGAAAACTAGAACTTTACACTGTCCTCGAAGACTTCCTCAGCTATTCAGGGGATTTTACCTACTTACCACTATCGTTTCTTGCTTGATACTGTTTCCCGTTATTGCACATTGCACCCCTGTTAGCCTGGCGTGGGATGCCAACAGCGAATCGGATCTGGCCGGTTACATCCTTTATTATGGTACTTCCAGCGGGAATTACACCAACAGTATTGATGTCGGCAATAACATCGAGTATACCACCCCGGATCTTCAGGATGGGGTAACTTACTATTTTGCCGTCACCGCCTATAATCTTGACGATATTGAAAGTAACTATTCGCAAGAACTGCCTTACACCGTAGGTGTTCAAAATAGCAGTCCTGCAACACCGGCAGCACCAAACAGTCCTTCCAGCGGGTACATTGATACCAGTTACACTTTCGACACGAGTGCGTCAGATCCGGACGGTGATCCGCTCGAATTCAAATTTGATTGGGGTGATGGGACGGAGTCCAGCTGGGGGGCAGCTTCGCGAAGTTATGCATGGTCCTCGGCCGGAACTTTTTGTATCAAAACCCGTGCCCGGGATAGCCATGGGGCTATCTCCGGTTGGTCAAATTGTCATAATATTACTATTGCAACGCCTACCTATTCAATAACCGCTTCAGCCGGTGCGAACGGCAGCATCTCGCCTTCTGCAACCGTTGCGGCTGACCATGGATCCGATCAAACATTTACCATTACGGCCAATCAAAACTATCAGGTTTTGGCAGTATTGGTGGACGGCAGTTCCCGGGGAGCAATCACTTCTTATACCTTTGAAAATGTGAGCCAGAACCATACAATTTCTGCCAGCTTTGTATCCATTAATCAAGCACCGATCGCCGATGCCGGTTCGGACCAGACGGTCTCTGAAGGCGCTATGGTCACACTAAATGGCCTGAATTCAACTGATCCGGGCGGCAGCATCGTATCCTATACCTGGCAGCAAACCGATGGGTTGACGGTGCAGCTTTCAAATTCCGGTTCAAATACGGCTACTTTTAGCGCGCCGTCAGTTAGCATAGCCGGGGAAACCCTGACTTTCAGGTTGACTGTAACGGATGATGGCGGTCTGACAGATGTTGACACGTGTATCGTCGAGGTCACCCAGGATGTTGTGGTTGACAGTGACGGTGACGGTGTACCGGACGCCCAGGATGACTTCCCGTACGACGCTGACGAATACCTGGACACGGACGGTGACGGTGAAGGTAACAACGCGGATACGGATGACGATAATGACAGCATGCCGGATGAGTGGGAACTGGCTTACGGTCTGAATCCTCTTTTAGATGATGCCGGTGGTGATCCGGACGGAGATGAGGTCAGCAATATCAATGAATTCAATTTAGGAACCGCACCGGACTTTAACGAAGGCAATTTTAAACCGGACACGCCGGTCTTGTTGACCCCGGAAATTGGCGCAACGGTCAGCTTGACGCCGCAGTTTGAGACCGAGGACTTCGATGATCCGAATGTCAACGATGTACACAGTAAAACCCAATGGGTAATCATCCGGGCCTTTGACGATGTCTGTGTGTTCGACGTCACCTCGACAGCTTCATTATTATCGCTCACTTTGCCCAAACAAATCCTGGAAGAAAATACCGAGTATATCTGGAAGGCTAGATTTATCGATAATCATGATACGCCTTCCGAATGGTCTGAGGAAAAGGAATTTGTTACGGGTTTAGCTGATCATGATAGGGACAAAAATGGCGTTCCGGATGTTCAAGAAGTTACCGAAACACTTGATCTCGATGCAGACGCTACCGCTGACCTAGTCCAGTCAGACATTAAGTGTGCTAGTGTCCAAGACGGAGACGATGAAGTTCAGATTTGCATCAGTATTAAAGACGCTGAAAATGCTCAGTCTATCGTTTCTCTCGAAGTGGACGATCCCACAGATCCCAATCTGAATTCTGCGACAGAAGGCAAGCCGAATTATTTCGAATTTGGGTTACTTAATTTTAAACTATTGGTTACCAATCCCGGTGATGAGACGACAGTGACCATCTATCTCTCAAAGTCGGCGTTCAATAAAGGCAATTGCTTCAAATATGATTCTGTTGATGGAATCTGGCTGGATTATTCCGGGTACACGGATTTCAGCCCCAACCGCAAAGAAGTATACTTGACCCTTAAAGACGGGGGGTTTGGTGATGCGGACGGTATTGAAAATGGTATCATAGTTGATCCTTTGGCTTTTGGTTCGGAAAGTGACCCAAGTGGCGGGAACTCTGATGGATCACCGATTGATAAAGTTTTGGACGGGATCATCCCGGATGATCTCAGCTGTTTTATTTCAGTCGCTGCCGACGGTTCGACCGCCAGGCAGCCATGGAGTCTTTGGCGCGAGATCCGGGGACGTGAGTTGGCCATCATATTTGTCCTGATGATACTCGTTTCTGCTGCCAAAGTTCTATTTTCAAGAATCAAGCAAAATCGAAGACTCCTTTGCAAACGGGATGGATTCGATTTTATTTGAGACTTTTGTGGACAGGATGCACTGGATTTTCCGGATATCGGGAATAGAGTACTTCCCAGACCGAGGTACGCTAACTCAGTCCGCCCTGAGTTGGATAAGAAAAATTGGGCAGACTTAGCTAACTCAAGACCACTGTTGGGCGGTGAATAATAGCGCAGGTTGGCAAGGATTTATGATCTACCAACCGATCTCACCGTTCCCCCAAAAAGTGAATCCGAAGGAGCGCAAAATTCTCCTTCGGATTCTGTTTTGGGAGGTATAGTTGCTATGTGGATTGGGGCTTTTTGCCCTTGATCCCTGGGTTAACCCGCCGGTGTCATCAATTTCATTCCGTCGATTCTTTCAACCCGTTAACTTCCGACTTAGAAATCCTATAATTGGAATACCGGCGATGTTATTTCGATAATAGACATGTGCAAAAGATATACCAGAAAGGCAATTTTAATATACATCAATAATATCAGATAGTTAAAAACAATATGGTCAAACCACGGAATTTAATATTGGAAGAAATTTTTCATAAAATTATGAAAATGAATACACAATATTAACGGCGTTACACAATATGACAATGTCTGCGTTATCAACGGACTCTGCAAGGAAACAAATTACGATCGGCACTGAACTCTGTATACGCGGAGTTGTCATACCAGGTATCTTCCACCTTGAGCCATACGCCTTGCGCCTGGTTCTTATTTGTTTTTCCGCCAACGATCGTGGGTGATTCCGAGTTTTTTGATACGGTAATTTAAGGCGCGAGGCGTGATGCCCAGTTGACGGGCGGCATCCTTCTGAATCCAGAGATTATTCTCCAAAGCGCGGGAGATCATCTCTTTTTCTTCGTCTGCCGAGAGTTTAAGGCCTGCCGGTTTTATTTTGGAAAGAGATAAAGCATCAATTTTTGGCAATGAAATGCTATCAGCCTGGATCACCGGTCCATCTTCCATTAAGAGGGCTCTTTCAATGGTGTTGGAAAGCTGGCGTATATTGCCGGGCCAGGGGTAATGCTGCAATTTTTCGAGAACCGGGGGTGCAAAGGAATCAATTTTCTTTTTCATGGAGCGGCCTAATTTTGCCAGGAGGTAATGAGCCAGGGGTTCGATACATTGAATACGCTCGCGCAGCGGGGGCAAATGGATTCTGAGCACATTAATTCGGTAGTATAGATCTTCGCGAAAATTTCCTTCCTGCACGAAAGATTCGATGTCGCGATTGGTGGCGGCAATGATACGGGTGTCGGCATGGATGGTTTTGTTGCCACCCAACCGTTCGAAGGATTTATCTTCAATAGCCCGCAGGAGTTTGGCCTGCAGTGCAAAACCCAATTCACAAAACTCATCCAGAAAAATCGTGCCGCCGCTGGCCTGTTCAAATCGACCGGTACGGGTTTTGTCGGCCCCGGTAAAAGAGCCTTTCTCGTGGCCGAATAGCTCGCTTTCCAACAGGGTCTCCGGAATATTGGCGCAGTTTACTTTGATGAACGGTTTGTGGCGCCTGGGGCTGTTGAAATGAATATTGCCGGATAAAAAACTCTTACCGGTTCCGGTTTCGCCCGTCACCAGGATGGTGGATTCCGTGCGGGCCGCCCGTTTAATTGTCCCGATGACGTTTTGCATGGCCGGACTGACGGCAATAATGCGGTCAGGATCATATACAACATCCTGTTCGCGGCGCAGATAATCGATCTCATTTTTCAGGCTGCGGTTTTCGAGGGCCTGGTGAACGGATAATTTTATTTTTTCCGGCGGATAGGGTTTGGTGATAAAGTCAAATGCGCCGGCCTTGATCGCGCCGACGATGAGTTGGGCATCGTTCGGATGACCGAGGACGATGACCGGGGTGTCCGGTGCCACCTGCTTGAGGGACTCAAGGATGCCGGCCAAATCCGAGCCATCGCCCACAAGGTCAAAAATGATGGTACTAAACGATTCGTTGGTCATACGCCTGACTGATTCCGCTACATTAGGCGCGGCACTGATGTGATAATCGACTGCCAGGGCATCGGCCAGCTTTCTGGTTTCAGCCTCGACCCCTCCGATAATAAAAATGGAGGCAGTTTGCTTGGTTGTGTTTAACGTTATTGCTGGCAAAATATCACCTTCAAATATATCCACTTTGCTGCAGGTGCAGCATGATTTCCCGGGTGGCTTCATCCGGTGAAATGTCAGTAGTGTCAATCCAGACTTCGGGTGCCCGGGGTGTTTCATAAGGATCATCGACTCCGGTAAAGCCCTGGATCAAACCGGCTCTTGCTTTAGCGTACATACCCTTGCGATCCCGTTTCTCACAAACCTCCAGAGGGGTGGACACGTAAACCTCCGCAAAGCCACCATAGTTTTCTATGGTTTTCCTGATCTCGGCTCTGGTGCCGGCATAGGGCGCGATGGGGGCACAAATCGCTATGCCGCGATTTTTGGTGATCTCGCTGGCGACAAAACCGATGCGTCGGACGTTGATGTCCCGGTGTTCCCGGGAGAAACTCAATTCGCTGGATAAATTATGCCGCACGATATCGCCATCCAACAGGGACACCGGGCGGTCTCCGATTTCCAGAAAACGGGCATAGAGAATTTTTGCGATGGTGGATTTACCGGCGCCTGACAGACCGGTTAAAAATACCGTAAATCCTTGGGTGCGTGGCGGTGGATAGGCTTTTTGCAATTCATCGATGACTTCTTTAAAGGTTGCCCATTCCGGGATGCGGCGTCCGGTGCGGATTCGATCGCGGATGTCGGAGCCGGAAAGCGAAATAAATTGAGTGCCCTCCGGAACCTGATCAGCGCAGCGGTATTCGTCTTCAAAGGGCAGGAAAACCATCTCGGCGAAAGGTACGACGGTCATAGCGATTTCTGCGGCATAAGCTTCAGTTAATTTGGCGGCTTCGTCACTGGCATAATAGGGTTGGCCATTTTGATCCGGACCGGGCCCGGCATGATCTCGACCGGCGATAAAATGGGTACAGCCATGATTTTTTGAGACGATTGCATGCAGCAGTGCTTCCCGCGGACCGGACATGCGCATAGCCAAAGGCAGCAGGCTCAGGATATGGGAGTCGGGCGGATAGTGCTGCTCCACCTGGCGATAGCAGCGGACCCGGGTATAATGGTCGAAATCACCGGGCTTGGTCATGCCGGCGATGGGCAGCAGCAGCAGGTTTGCTTTGGCCTGACGCATGGCATTGATCGTCATCGAAAACTGGGGCCGGTGAATGGGATTGCGGGTTAAAAATCCCACCATCCGATTCCAGCCCAATTTATGAATCGCTGCCCGAATTTCTGCGGGTGTCTGGCGCAGTTGTTTAAAATCAAAATGCAAAGGCAGGCTTAAAACTTCCAGTTTACCCCCAAGATAGTACTGTCCTGCCCGGTTGAACAGATAATCCGTTCCGGGGTGGGTGCGATCCGAGGTACCGTAAACCTGCCTAGCTTCTTTCTCGGGGTCGGCCTGCCAGATATCTTCTATGTGCATGACGGCCAGCAAAAAGCCTTCCGGATCTCTGAGTGCAACCGATTGGCCGGCTTCCAAACTGCTGGCCTGCAATTCGTTGACATCAAGGCAAATTGGGATCGGCCACAATATTTCGTTTTGCAGACGCATACGATCCAGCACCGATTCGTAATCAGAGCGGTTCATAAAGCCCGTCAGCGGAGAAAATGCCCCGGTTGCCATCAATTCCAGATCGCACAATTGCCGGTCATTTAAGGTGATATCCGACAAATTAAAGACAATGTCTTTCAGCACGCCGGCGCGTTGTTCGTCCACAAGAAGATTGACCAGTGCACCCCCGTGGGGTGCCACCAAGGTATCATTGTTCATCTCCATATTCTCGCTTCACTGGACGCAGGTCATCTGCATTTGGTTCTGTCACGGCAATACAACTTACTTAATTGTCAGTAAAAATTACGTTTAATATTCAGGTATTACTATATCAAATTTTTTATTCTAAATACAGACCTTTTCATGTATATAGGGAATGCGCCATTGCGCAGGTGGTGCTCGGCAATTGGGTCATATCGAAAGCTGATAAATAAATGAATGAACAGAAACTAGCAATACCTCCACCGGAAATCCTTGCTCCGGCCGGCAATAAAGCTTCTTTTTTAGCTGCCATTGCGGCCCGGGCTGATGCTATTTACTGTGGTTTGAAGCTTTTTTCGGCCCGCATGGAAGCTAAAAATTTTACGCTTGAGGAATTTATCGCCCTGGTCCGTCTGGCCCATAAAAAAGGGGTAAAAGTATTTGTGGCCTTTAATTCCTTGTTGAAACCGGGTGATCTGGCCCAGGCCGGTCAAATGCTGGATCAACTGCAGCGTCAGGTAAAACCTGACGCCATCATTATTCAGGACCTGGCCTTGCTGCCGTTGGTCAGACAGACCGGTTTTCGCGGTGAAATTCATCTGTCGACGCTGGCCAACGTAAGTTTTCCGAGGGCTCTGCAGGTTATCCGGCAAAAGTTACTAGTCGACCGTGTCGTGCTGCCCCGGGAGCTTAACATCGATGAACTCAAGGCCCTGGCGCAGGTTTGTCCGCGCGGCCTGGATCTGGAAGTGTTTATCCACGGGGCCCTTTGCTATGGTGTTTCCGGCCGGTGCTACTGGAGCAGTTTTCTGGGAGGTAAAAGCAGCCTCCGTGGGCGCTGCGTTCAACCCTGCCGGCGCCAGTACTCCCAAAACAGCCAAACCCGGCGTTATTTTTCCTGCCAGGATTTGAGTGTCGATGTGCTGGCCAAACTGCTTTTGTCCGTTCCGCAGATTCGAACCTGGAAAATAGAGGGGCGCAAAAAGGGGCCGCATTATGTTTATTATACGGTTTGCGCCTACCGCATGCTGAGAGACCATGGGCGGGATCCTAAAATGAAAAAAAATGCCCTGCAGATGCTGGAATATGCCTTGGGCCGCAACACGACGCACTACTTTTTTTTGCCGCAGCGTCCCCAAAATCCGGTAGATCTTCAAGGTCAAACCGGTTCCGGTATGCTGGTGGGAAGGATTAAGGGCTCTCAACAAATGCCCTATTTTAACACCCGCGAGGAGTTATTGCCGGGCGATGTTTTGCGGCTGGGATACGAAGACCAGGCCGGGCACATGATAAAACGTATCGCAAGATCGGTGCCCAAAGGCGGTCGAATGTATATCAATCCCCCTGCTAAAAAAGGGTTGGCCAAAGGCGCCCCGGCCTTTTTAACGGACCGTCGTGAGAAAAGCCTGGATGACATGATTGCCGATCTGCAGGGCCAGCTCGATCAGGGGCCGACTTCTACCGGACGCAGTGCAATATTTAAACCGGTGTTGCCGAAAGCGTTTTCGAAGAAAATTAAGCTGCTGGAACTGCCGGTTTATCGATCATGGTCCGGATCCATCCCCCGGAGTCCCTGTGGAATATGGTTATCCGGCGAGGCAATCAAAAAAGCCCATAGTAAAATGATGTCTCAGGTAAGATGGTGGCTGCCGCCGGTGATTTGGCCTGCAAACGAAGAACAAATTTACGATCAGGTTCAGGCTGCCATCAAAAAAGGAGCGCGTTATTTTGTGCTGAACGCTGCCTGGCAAATCGGGCTTTTCGCATCTCCAAAAAGATTCAATCTATGGGCCGGCCCATTTTGCAATCTGGCCAATTCTCTGGCCATTGCGTCTATCGATAACATGGGGTTTAACGGTGCCATTGTCAGCCCTGAGCTTGACGCCGATGATTTTTTGCGGCTGCCACAACAAAGCCCGATTCCACTGGGAATCGTTATCGCAGGGAATTGGCCGCTGTGTGTTGCCCGATCGATTACGCAGGCGATTCAGCTGGATAAACCATTTGCCAGCCCCAGGGGCGAACAGGCCTGGGCTACCCGCTACGGGCCGGACTACTGGGTCTATCCCAATTGGAGACTTGATTTGCAGACCCATAAAAAAGTGCTGCAAAAAGCAGGTTATTCGCTGTTTGTGAATTTGTTCGAAGCGGTGCCTAAAAAAGTGAAATTGAAAAAAAGACCGGGGGAATGGAATTGGAAGCAATCGCTAACATAAGCGATGTGTCTATATACCATGGGGGAACACAGGAATAATTATGAGTCTATCAATGTTTTGTCAATCTATTGAGGTTAGCATGAGAACCGGCCCTGATATTTGTGACATTACGCCGGCCCTGATCGGAGCAATCCGGGAATCCGGCATAAAAAGTGGACAGCTCAGCGCTGCCATGGTGGGATCTACCGGTTCGCTGACCACCATTGAATACGAACCTGGGGTGGTGGAAGACTTGCAACGGGCCATCAATTTACTGGCGCCGCCGGGGATTGACTATGCACATGAAGCAGCCTGGCACGATGGTAACGGTCACAGCCATGTTCAGGCAGCCCTGCTGGGGCCTTCCATTGTCCTGCCGATTAGAAACGGCAACCTCAAAACCGGAACCTGGCAGCAGGTGGTTGCCATCAATCACGACAACCACCCGCGCAAGCGGACCGTTGAGGTCACAATCATCGGTAATATAGGGTAGGCAGGGAACTGGCGCGTAAGTTGTTGCACCAAAAAAAATGGTATACGGTCTCGGTTTTAGCGCTTTTTACGCAGGCGACTCATGGCCAGTCTAAGACTGGTCTGCATGCGGCCGATGGCCTGGGCCAGCAATCCGATTTCATCTTTTGATTTAATGTCGATTTTTACATTAAGCTCCCCGAGGCTCATGCGCTCGGCGGCATCAGTTAGCTTCATGATGGGCGTTACAATTGCGCGGGCTGAAAACCAGGCAATAATCAGCACCAGAAAAACCGTTCCCACCAGCAGAATCAAGGCAAACTCCTGCACTCGTTTATAATATTCAAATACCTCCTCATCCTGTTGCTGCAATACCAGCGCCCAGCCGTAATTGTTGCTCCTCACGTGACCAAACGCCGTTTCCCCGTTAGACGCATTAAATCTGTTGGTCGTGGTTCGCCAGCCTTTTTTGCGAAAGCCGGCGATGAGGGGATGACTGTTAAGGTTTTTGCGTTTGGTCACATACTGCTTATCCGGGTGCGATACGACAAAACCTTTTTCATCTACTAGAAAGGCAAACCCGGTTTGCCCTTTGCGCCAGGTCGCAATGTTATTGGAGATTACATCGACCGTCATGGCAGCGGCCATTACACCGAGCAGATTGTCTCCCGATTTGATCGGAACGGCCAGCACCAGGGCCGGTTTTTTGGAGGTTTTACCGATCAGGGTTTGCCAGCTTAGTTTTTTTCCGGCCAGGATATCTTTGTAATACTGGCGATCCGAGTAGTCTTTTAACGGGCGGCCATCATCGCGGGCCACATTCATGCCGTCGGGATCCACGGTGAAGACCAGGTACATCCAGGGATATTCTTTTTGAATAGCCTTAAGAATCATCTCCTGTTTTATCCTGTCCATACTGATTATCTCAGGCAGGTTGGCGGCCGTGCGTAGGATTGAAACATTGTTGCTTATCCAGCCGTCTACCTTGTTGCCAAGTCCCCTGGCAGTCTCGGCCATTAAATTTTCCGTCTCAATCTGGACACGAGCGTTGGTTTCCCTGAGGGTAATACCCCAAAAGACCGCAAAGGGCAGCAGACTGACAATCAGCATGACGATGATAATTTTTCCAAACAAACCAAAACGGATCTTTTGTGCGCTTAAGAAGGCCGAAACATCTTTAACAGGTTCGGCGGGTTTATCTTTTGGCGGCCCAGCGGGACGATCAACCACGCTTTGCGGCACAGATTCGGATTGGGGAGGGGGCGGTTCGGGCAAACCGGCTGTGACCGGCGGCTGATTATATTCCACCGACCTTGACGGCTCGTCACTTGCCGCCGCCTGGGGGTTGGTTACCACCATGACGTTGCTGCAGGCTTTGCACTTAACTTTAGCCCTGGCACCTCTCATTTTGGTTTCGTCAACCCGATACTTTTTTCCACAATCGTCACAGGTTATATCCAACATGTTTTAAGCTCCTTGACCTTAGCTTCGAATTGTATTCAGGATAGTAAGCATAGATTTTTTAAACTGAATCTGATTTTCTTCATCAGGGACTTCAAGGGATAGATGGGTTATCAATTCTGCAGCACGATTGATTGGAATTCCAGCTGGATCCAATTCCATTTGCTCAATGACGTCTGCAATTAAGATTTCCGCCATGGGCCCGATCGCCTTTGACAAATTGATTCTGAGCGATTCAAGGAAGGATTCGTCCAGTACCGGAATGTCTTTCTGGACAGGTTCGATAAGGCCTTGCTCAAGAAGTTTGGACAAGGCCTGTTTAAAGGTAGTATTGTCCATATCCACTTCATCAGAAATTTGATTCAGGCTTTTGCTTTCATCAATGGCGATTAAAAGGCGAATCATATCCGCATCCAGTGACACCTCGTCATTATCTGAGCGGATCACTTTGCGGTAATATATGTCAGGCCGGCCTGTCCATCCAATGCCCATCTTTAAGCCTTCATATTATACGATTAAGGTGGGAGTTCGTGCAATATATAATTAAGTAAATGATAAAGGGGGTTTTATGTCAAGTAAAAAATTTATTATTATATTTGGTACTTGGGTAAGATTGGCGGTTCAAGGTTCAGGGTTCAGAGGTTCGGAGGTTAAGAGGTACATGATATTCGATTGCAGATTGCAGATTTTGGATTTCAGGTTGAAAATATTTGATTGCGGGATGCATGCTACGGGTTGCGCGGACCAGTTGGCGTGCTCTGAACCTTGAACCGCTAATTCCTATTTCAGCTTCTTTTTTTCTAGTTCTTCTTTCAGCTTTTTTTCCATATCGGCAAAGCGATCTTTCTTCTTTTGCTTTTGTTCGGCCTGCAAAGTTTCCATCTTTTGAGAGAAGGCTTTCTGAGAGTCCTGGAATTTCTTCAGTTCATCCTCCATTTTGCTCCCCGGCTCACCCCGGGGGATGTCTTCAATTTTTAAATGGTCGCTGACATACAATCGGGCGCCGTATGACCCCTCGACTGCTTCGATGATACCCAGGTCTTCGAGTTTGCGAGAGATGAAATTGCCCCTCTCAATAGAAAAATTGATGGTACGGCACAACTCATCTGCGTTGGGAGGTCGCGAATTGAGATGTTTAAACATGCGGATCGCCGCAACGAATAGATGGGCTTCATTATAGAAGTCAATTTGTTTATCCTGCATAGATATCCGCCAAAGTTTAATATTGAATATGGACGATGGAATACTGGATGTATTCTATCATTTTTATTTTCAGCTTTAAAAAACACTGCATCCGGCATTGGTCATTACTTGACATACTCGTGGAAGCAGAGTAACATTTCTTTCAAAATTGTCAAGATTCAAGATTTCGAGAAGTCTAATTGCCAATAACTCACAGCGATGCAGGGAGGCTGATATGACTGAAATAGTTGATGTAAAAGCCAGACAGATTATAGATTCCAGGGGAAACCCAACCGTTGAGGTGGACGTTTATGTTGCCTGCGGTGCATTCGGACGGGCAGCTGTTCCTTCCGGCGCTTCAACCGGAAAACGCGAAGCCCTTGAACTCAGGGATAAACGATCCAAGCGTTTCGGAGGCAAAGGCGTTACCAGGGCCATAAAAAATGTGACTAGCGTCATTGCGCCCACCATCGTTGGGATGGATGCTGCCGACCAGGTTGCCTTGGACAACCGTATGATCAAATTGGACGGAACGGCAAACAAGGCGAAACTTGGCGCCAATGCCATTCTCGGTGTATCCATGGCCGTTGCCAGGGCCGCCGCCATGGCTTATGACATGCCGCTTTACCGGTATCTGGGAGGGATCAATGCCAGATATCTGCCGGTTCCAATGATGAATATTATTAACGGCGGTGCCCATGCAGCCAATAGCCTGGATATCCAGGAATTTATGATCATTCCCCTCGGGGCCAAGTCCATAACCCACGCGATTCAAATGGGTTCCGAAACGTTTCAGGAATTGAAAAAAATACTGAAATCTAAAGGACTGTCCACTGCAGTCGGCGATGAGGGCGGATTCGCTCCGGATCTTGACTCCAATGAAGCCGCCATAAAGCTCATCATGAACGCCATCAGCAAGGCCGGCTACAAACCCGGAAAAGACATCGGGCTCGGTCTGGACGCCGCAGCCAGTGAGTTTTATAAGAATGGAAAATATATCTTAAAGTCGGAAAAAAAGAGGCTGACGGCCGCCAAGATGATTGATTATTATGATGAACTCGTCAGTAATTACCCGATCCTTTCCATCGAAGATGGCCTGGCGGAAGGTGACTGGGATGGCTGGAAAATAATGACAGACCGACTGGAAGGTGCTGTACAACTAGTGGGCGATGATATCTTTGTGACCAATCCCAAGATTTTCAGCAAAGGCATCGAACAGGGCCTGGCAAATTCAATTTTAATAAAATTGAACCAGATTGGAACTGTCACCGAGACACTGGATTGCATCGATTTAGCCAACCAGGTAGGATATACTACGGTAATATCTCACCGTTCCGGGGAAACTGAAGACACTTTTATTGCCGATCTTGTTGTCGGCGTAAATGGTGGCCAAATTAAAACCGGATCCTTGTCCCGCAGCGATCGGCTCGCTAAATACAACCAGCTCATCCGGATCGAAGAAGAACTGGGTCAAGCCGCTTTGTTTGCGCAGGAGATATTCTAGTGATATGAACGTAAAAATAAAGAAATCGCTAATAATTTCTGGCTCTATTGCTATTTTGTTCTTTTTCGTTTCCCCCCTGCAGGCCTATGTGCTTCAAGGACGGCATGTGCTGGATTTGATGATCGAAAAGTTGGGGCCGGCAGAAAGCCTCTTCGTATCAGAAAGACTTGTCTTTTACCGGATGGCTGCTGCCGTCAATGAGCAAGACGCTGCGACCGGTCAAAATACTTTACCAGCTGAAAATACTGCAGGAGACGATACACCGGCTACCTTACAGGTTGAAACCGATCAGGAAGCACTGGAGCTGCAAACATTGGAATTTGAGGGCACCCTGCGATATGTTTTTTCGCGCGCATTCCGTTCGGATGCAAGATCGCCTAACTCAGAACGGATCCACATCGCTGTCGGCGGGCGGACCCTGACGATAATCGACAACAACATTGTGCCTGATGCCGCCAATCGATTCGACCTTTACAAAGATGTTTTGCTTTATCGCTCACGCGAAGCCCTTGCAGAAAGGCTGCTGCAACTGGGTGTGGATACCTCCATTTCGAGTTTGGGGCGGTTTGAGGGAAAAATCGCATTTGTTCTCGGGGCCAAATATCCGGATGAAACCGTTAACCAGCTCTGGGTCGACAAGGACACCCTGCTGCCTCTGCGTTTAATTATTCGAGGTGTCTACGGTGCTGATAATTCGGATAAGGTAGAGATTCGCTATCTTATCTGGTGGAAAATCGGTGAGATCCAGTACCCGTCAAAGATTGAATTCTACCAGGATGACAATCTGGTTCGGTTAAGCCAGGCCAACAGCTTCGAGGAAAATGCGATGTTTTCAGAAGAACTCTTTGACATCGAGCACCTGAAGATGGTTTATCCCCAGGCACCCTTGCAACCCATCTCACCCGTGGCGGCCGAAGAACCCAGCGAGGTCCAAAAAACGATTGAAGATTTCAAACGTATTTTTGAATAGCGATACACAGCATTAGGTCAATTTGCCTATTCGACACCAGGTATGATGGTGCTGATATCAATACCTGGGTTTAATAATCCAAATGCTGTATATGTTTAAATAGTGATATTTGTCATTATATTCACGGTGGCCTAACAATAATTAAGCGCGTTTTTCCTTGTCGTTTTTTCAAGCCGGCGGCTGGGCTGAGCGCCAACTTCACTAACTGTTATTTGCCGAATAATTCAGGAATTGAAAAAAACCATCTTTACTTTTTTCATCCTTTCATTTATATTTAAGGAAATTATTTCAAAAGATAAATCGGGCCTGAACATCCTCGATGAAGGATAAAAGGCGGAGAGAGGGTCCAATTAAAATTCCCACCCAAATTCCGATATCTTTGTTCGTTTTCAGTGATCTAAACCCCTTTGGGCCTAGCACAAGGGGGTTTTCTCTTTTTTAATCGTCAACACAATTCTTTGAGGTAAATCAGATGGGAGATAATACGAAGTATATATTTGTAACCGGAGGCGTACTGTCATCACTGGGCAAAGGCCTTGCCTCGGCTGCCATCGGTGCTTTGTTGGAATGCCGGGGACTTACGGTGACCATTCAAAAATTGGACCCGTATATTAACGTCGACCCCGGTACGATGAATCCGTTTCAGCACGGTGAGGTTTTCGTCACCGATGATGGAGCTGAAACGGATTTGGATCTCGGCCACTATGAACGATTCACCCACGCCAAACTCGGGCGGGATAACAATTTCACAACCGGAAAAATCTACCATTCCGTCATTTCCAAAGAACGGCGAGGTGACTACCTGGGTGGAACGGTTCAGGTCATTCCGCACATCACCGATGAAATTAAACAAAGCATCAGGTTGGCTGCCAATGGTGTTGATGTGGTGATTGTCGAAATCGGCGGCACAATCGGTGATATTGAAAGCCTGCCATTTCTGGAAGCCATCCGCCAATTCAGAACCGATGTGGGGCCGGAAAACGCCCTTTATATTCACCTGACCCTCGTGCCGTATATCGGTACCGCCGGCGAGGTGAAAACCAAACCGACCCAGCACAGCGTAAAAGAACTGCGCAGTATTGGAATACAGCCTGATATTCTGTTGTGCCGCACGGACCGCTACCTGTCAAAGGACATCAAAGCAAAAATTGCCCTTTTTTGCAATGTCGGCATTGATGCGGTCATCACCGCCAAGGATGTCGATTGTATTTATGAAGTGCCGATTGTGTTTCACAAGGAAGGTTTGGACGCCAAAATTGTCGAAGTGCTCAATATCTGGACCCGGGCACCCCGGCTTGAGCCCTGGGAAGAGCTGCTGCAAAAAATACAGGCGCTGCAGCAATCGGTGAATATCGCTATTGTCGGTAAATACGTCGATCTTACCGAATCTTATAAAAGCCTGAACGAAGCCCTGTACCACGGCGGGATCGCCAATGACTGCAAGGTAAATTTGACCTTCGTTGATTCAGAAAAAATGGTTGACGGGAATTGCTCCGAGCTGCTGACCGATGCCGACGGTATTCTGGTGCCCGGTGGATTCGGCACACGTGGAATAGAAGGAAAGATATGCTCAGCGAACCACGCCCGGGTTAATAAAATACCATATTTTGGGATCTGCCTGGGGATGCAGATTGCGGTAGTCGAGTTTGCACGCAATGTCGCCGGATTGAAAGATGCCAACAGCTCCGAATTTAATGAGTTTACCCCGGATGCAGTTATTTACCTGATGTTGGAATGGTTTGACGAAAGAACCGGCTCCACCCAGCGGCGCGATGAGTCCTCCGAAAAAGGTGCCACCATGCGTCTGGGTGCTTATCCCTGTCGGATCACCAAAGATACTTTTGCCTACCGAGCCTACGGTGAGGAACATATATCCGAGCGTCATCGCCACCGGTACGAATTCAATAATGACTATAAAGCGCTGCTGGCCGAAAAAGGGCTGATTGTCAGCGGCAGCTCACCCAGCGGTGACCTGGTGGAGATAATCGAGATCCAGGATCATCCCTGGTTTCTTGGTTGCCAATTCCATCCGGAATTCAAATCCCGTCCAATGACCCCACAACCGCTTTTCAGGGATTTCATTAAAGCGGCACGGGAGTATTCGAAGGCAAGAGAGCGTTAGTTCCGAATTACTGCGAGCCTGCCTTACCGTCTTTTGCCGCTTTTGCTTTTTCCAATTCCCGGTTAATGGCTGCTTCCAAACTATTCAGGCTGCGGTCACGCATTTTTTTGCCGTTGATAAAGACGGTCGGTACTCCCCGTATCCCCAGGCGGATGCCCTCCTCGTAATCCTGTCGAATCTGGGCGGCGATTTCCGGATTTTTCTGATGCGCTTTAAATTCCGTTTCATTCAGCTGCAGCTGTTTTGCAATCTCATCAATCTTTTGGTCATCCAAACGATTGTAGTGTTTATATAGTTCGTCATGAAATTCCCAGAATTTTCCCTGTCGATTGGCTGCCAGTGCCGCAATGGCGGCTTTAAAGGCAAACTTATGGCTTCGAATAGGAAAATTTTTATGCACCAGTTTTACTCCGGAAGGATATTTCTCGAGCAACCGCTCAAGTTGCGGCGAAAGCCTCGCACAGTATCCTCATTGGAATTCACTGAAGACTGCAAGGGTGACCGGTGCATCCTCCGGGCCCTTAAATACGGATCCCCCTATTTCTATGTTGCTGATAAAATCCAGCAGGAAAATTTCTACGGTTTTATTTTGCCGACTGGTCGCAAATAGCCGCTCTCCGCTTGGGCCAATTTCAATTTGATCTATATGAGAGCCGACTTTGATGGTTTCTTTTAATTTACCGAGATTGTCATAAACCACCACATTGCCCTCATCGGTGAGCACGAAGGTCGATCTGCCGTCAGCTGAAACCGTCACATCAATGGGTACTGCCTCGGTTTGCAGCGTATTTTGAAGACTGGTTTCAACAGCGGCATGCACCCAGGATGCGGTTGTTAATAAGACCAAAACTATCAGGGCCAGACAGGATTTAGTTAAAGCAGAGATCATTCCAGGATTCCTCCATTGTAAAATTTTTATCAGGTTTTAACGAACAAACACATTTTATCCACACCAGTTACCGTTGTTTTCCAGGGCGGAGTAATCAGAGGTTACTTAAGCACAATCCTGAGAATTAGACAACTATTTCGTCATTTTGGTGATTCATTGTCTAGGGGCACGGGGGTTGGTTTCCGAGCTTTTTTGGTATGCTCGGCCATCGTTTTCCGGGCACATTCCGGGCAGTAGCTGGCGGTTATGTTCAGATCTTAGAAAATGGATAATATGATTTTCCAAGCATGACAATACTTATTTTCAAATTTCATTGATATCGTATTTGGTAATCAGCCGTGAAAGATAGGTTCTTTGAATTTGCATCTTTTTGGCGGCTAGGCTTCGGTTACCGCTGGTGTTTCTCAGGTTTAAAAGGATGAATTCTTTTTTAAATTCGTCGATGGCGTCTTTTAACGACAATCCCACCTCCAGGCCGGGATACTGGGGCCGACAGGCAAACGTTGGCAGATCTTCGGGCATGATTTGTTTGCCGTTGCCCATCACCACCGCCCGTTCCAGGGCATTTTTCATTTCTCTGACATTGCCGGGCCAGTCATATTGTAGCATGAGATCCATGGCCTTTTTTGATATAGATAAATCCGATACTCCATGTTCCTTCCTGTAGAACTCTAAAAAATACTCGGCCAGAAACGCAATATCTTCCCTGCGTTCCCTTAACGGGGGCATCTGAATCTGGACAACATTAATACGGTAGTACAGATCTTCCCGGAATCGCCCAGCGGCAACATCCTCTTCTATATTGCGATTGGTGGCCGATATGACTCGAACGTCCACGGGAATGGATTTGTTGCCTCCCACCCGGTAAAAAACACCTTCCTGCAGAATTCGCAATAATTTCGTCTGCATACTCGGGCTCATTTCCCCTATTTCATCCAGAAAAATGGTGCCCCGGTCAGCCAGTTCAAATTTTCCGATTTTACGATTGGCGGCGCCGGTGTATGCTCCTTTTTCGTGGCCGAACAGCTCATCTTCGAGCAGTGTTTCAGGCAGAGCAGCGCAATTGAGCACAATCATGGGTTCGTCTTTGCGTGCACCGACCCGATGAATCATCCGGGCCAACAATTCCTTGCCGGTACCACTTTCCCCCAGAATGAGCGTCGTTGATTTGGAATTAGCAACTTTGATGGCATCGGAGATAACCTTCCTCAGCGCTTTGCTTTCACCCACAATTTCATATTTGCCCTGCAGTTCTTTTTTTAGATCTTTGATCTCCCTTTTATCATGTTCGATTTTGCGAGCATTTCCGAGTGCCTGAGCGGCCAGATCGGCAAATACGGACAATATTTTCAAGTCCTCATTCCGAATGGCGCTGCCGTCGGCTTTGTCGATAATTTCAACCACACCGATGATATCGCCATTTATCTTCATCGGGACACAGGCAATGGATTGGGTCTTAAAGCCAATTGACTCACTGATTTCCTTGTCCCAGCGGGGATCCTTGGCCACATCCGGAATTAACAGCGGTTCGCCGGTTTCCGCTACATAGCCGGCGATGCCTTGTCCGAGATCAATCTCGAACTGCTTGACGTCGGTACTCTTTTCTCCGGTGGCAACTTTGAAATACAGTTTCCTGGTTTTGGGATCCAGTAACAGCAGTGAACTCGCTTTGGCATCCATCATGCGCGTGGCGGTTTCGATGATAAGTTCAAGAAGCTGATCGAGATCCTGGACCGAGGATACCCAGGTTGAGATTTCTTTTAAGCGATCGATCGAGGAATCGGCGGTTGCGGATATGTTATGCATGATTAATTGCTCTCTATTTTTTCATAATATCTGAATTTTGCCCGAAATTAACTCACTTCAACGTACAGGATCAATTTACCGTAATTAACTTGCAGCGATGAATGTTGCGACGCTGTTTAACTCTAAGGCCTATAGTAAAGACCCGGCACTGGGGGATAAAAGCGAATCTCCCTGCGTCGGGATCTCATATTGCATGCCTGTTTTTATTAATCCGGATATAGGTGATATATTATTATCAAGAACTCTCTTCGTAAGATGTGATATTTTCACTATTGTCTACATTTTATAATAAAATAGACGATAATGTCAACTTTTTTGTAACAATTGGATCAGGGTTCAGAGGCTCTCTCCTTCACCATTCCGTATCCAGCATTCAGTAACCAGCACCCAGCATCCAGAACCTTACTCCCGGTCGTTTAGCTGGGAAACGATAAATTCACCGACCTTTTCAGCTGATCGGCCGAATAGTTCTTCGATTTCAACCAGTTCCAGGTGACGATCCTGCCAGGTGAGGCTGTTTTCCTGCACAATATTTTTTATGTGTTCGTATTTGCCGCCCAATGCTTTTATCCTGGTATCCAGGACAACATTTGCTTTAAAGGATACATGCAGCAGCAATAAATATTCTATCCGGTTCGGACTGTCATCCGATGTGGTCAAAATGGGGATGACCAGGATGCTGCGTTCATCCTTGCGCCCTTTGCCGATGTAAACATTGCCCTGCCTGACGATAATCCTTTTGGTGCCTTTTAAACGATTGTCCTTTTCAACCCTTGAGGATAGGGCCGTAACTTCACCCTGTTTTCTGATAACCTCGATGGTCGTGTCTTCGGCAGGCTCACCGAGCACACTCAAACCATCAATATGGTATAGGGTGGCCCCTGTAATTCGCTCGATGACCCCCTGTAGATTTTTTAAAACAATAATGTTGATGTTTGTCAGTTGAGATAGGGTAAAATTTTCGCGGCGTAACGAATCAAAAAGAATTCCTTCCACCCGGTCTGTGATGCGGCTGGTTCCGACGGTGACCGTTTTGGCCTGATGCTTGATGGCATCCACTGGGCGGGCCATTATGCTGATGGCTTCCGCCAAACATCCAAACAGGGTGTTGAGCATGTTTACCGCGGTGCCTTTCTGATTGAAATCGAGATCAAAGTCTGATACCGGCAGTCGGCCGGATAAATATTTGAGCAGCAGGGTGAGGTCGGATGAAACATCCATCCCGATCGTGACCGGGAATTTTCCGGCCGCTCTTTTTTTTCTGAATTCGTTATAAAATGCGGCTACTTTCTCCCTGAAGGGCTGCTCGAGTATAATTTCGTATACATCCAACCCTCCGGCACTGTATTCATCAATTGACCGTTTAATGTCATCCTGAAAGCCATACAGAAAATGTGAACCCTCGTCAATGGCCAAAGCGGCATAATACCCCCAGATATGGCCGACCAGAGTATTTAAAATAGGGGCCAGATGTTCACGGACCCGGGGCACATGAAAGACAGTCTCAGCATAGGGATCGAATCGGTCTTCACCTTCATCGGCAATGACGATGGGTATGGCTTTGTGCGCTTTAAAGATAGCGGTATCCTTGATAATATCTCCGATCACCGTATTTCGCGTTCCGGCAGCACAGACAATTATCAAAGGCTCCGAGGACAAATCAATGTGCTTTTTATCTTCCACAAAATCCGATGAAATTGTCTTGTAGCAAAGTTCGCTGAGCTTGATGCGTATTTCATCCGCTGAGGCCTTGTTCGGGCCGCTGCCCACTGCGGCCCAGTATGTTTTGGCCACGGCCGATCTGGTAGCCGAGTCTTTGATGGCCTCACTTGCGGCCAGAACCTGTCGCATATCAGAAGGCAGCTTTAGCAACTGCTTGATTTCGTCGGTGACAAAACTTGCATCGCGACGATTTTTTAAGGCAGCTATGTAAAGCCCCAGGATGGCTCCGGCAACGATCTGAGAATAAAAGGCCTTGGTGGACGCGACAGACATCTCAATATCCCGACCGCTGCTGGTGTACATGACACCATCGACTTTAAATGTGATATCCGAATCCCTGCGGTTGACGATCGCCACGGTGTGAGCGCCTCTTTCTTTTACCATGTCCACCGTGCGATTGGTATCCGTAGTGGTGCCTGACTGGCTGATGGCAATCACGAGTGCATCTGCCATACTCCGGGCGTCGTCGTTCTCATTTAAATGAAAGCCGCTGAATTCAGACGCTTTTAAGGCCCCGATCTGGTAGGTTGAACTATCCATATAGTAGCTCAGGATGTTGGCACAGGCCAGCGCGGCTACGCCGGCTGTGCCCTGGCCGATGAAATAGATACGCTTTATTCGATCTTTGCGCAGGGCTTCTTTCAACGCTGGGGGAATCACGCTGTCATCCAGAGCGATGCTGGTTTGTTGATTTCCGTCATCTGAGACTTTCCAGCGATTTTGAAGCGTTTTGTCCATGGAATCCGGCGATTCCGAAATTTCTTTCAAAAAATAATGGGGGTAGGCCTGGCGGTCAATGTCCCGGGAAGTAATCTCAGTATGCTTAAAATCATCCTCCGTCAAATCAAGTGCCGTTCCGTCGTAGTACATGGCCGTGATACCGTCCAGACCGCCGGGGGACTGCTGGTTCAAAATATAAATCTGACCCTGGGTCAAACCCTGCTTGCCATCTACCACCGTTTCACCGTCCAGTTTAATGTAATCCTGGGTTTCTTCGACAAACCCGTAGACTTCGGAGGCGGGAATATAATGTTCGGTGGCAATACCCACGAAAAGGGCCTGCCCGCTGCCTTTTTGTGCCAGAAAAATTTTGCCCGGCGCCAGATTCGTGTGC
This sequence comes from Olavius sp. associated proteobacterium Delta 1, assembly GCA_902749685.1. Lineage (GTDB taxonomy): Bacteria > Desulfobacterota > Desulfobacteria > Desulfobacterales > JAFDCJ01 > JAFDCJ01. Next base: position 26,382 of record CACVKW010000501.1, read on the forward strand.
ATGGATATGGCATGCGATCCTTCGAAATTATTAACTGCTAGTCTAAACGCCTCATCGACGGTCTGCCCCTGATTAATATATTTTTGAATGGTCAGTGGAATAATTTTGGTATCCGTGGTGATATTACTCTGGATCCGATCGCCGGTAAGTTCAAATTCACGTTTAAGTTCCTGAAAATTATCAATATCCCCATTTAGACAGGCATGAATGATACCGTTTTTGGCGGTCTCATTTTTAACACTCTGGTTGTCTACCGGATGACAGTTGGCTTCGGTGATGGCACCTACTGAAGCCCAGCGGGTGTGGGCGGACACGGTATCAGACACCATCGAACAGGCAACCAGGGTTTGGAGAATCGGATCATTGGCAATTTGGCGGCGTAAAAAGGAGATATTGTCACCCAGGCTGCCGACAACATTGGCCACTTTGTAAACCATCGAAACCGCAATCTGCTCATTATCCGTCGCGCTGTTTGGTCGGTGGATGCTGATTCCCCGGTTTACCAGCTTGTCCCGGGCACAGCGATTTTCCAGCCGACTATAAATGTTCGCCTGTTTTAAGGTTTTTTCGAAATTTTTAAATTCGGTCGTTTTTAATATGAATAACAAGGAGATACCAGCCGAGTCCCGTCCCCGCACCTCCAGCCGATCGATACTGTTTAAGACGGCATTGATCTTTTTAATAATGCCGATTGCTGCGGGTTTTGGCGGTTGACTGAGACCGCGGCATAAATCTTTTATCTGGATAATATTATTTAAAACTTCGTTGTGGATGCACCAGGTGATATCTTTTAGCTTCTCAATTCGGGAGGTCATTAATTCCACGGTTTGCAGCGGAATTCGGCCCATGTGATCGGCCAGCATCTGGACCTCGGTCTCGATGATGGCCCTCAAACGCTTGCCCAAATTTTCAAGCTGCGCCTGATCATCGGTATCCGTATAGAGGGCAAAAAATTGGTCTTGACATTTTAAACTCTGTACCGCCTGCCACAAAGATTCGATTAAGGCTTCTCCACCGAGATACTGATCGTCGATGCTGCTGTAGCCAGCTTCTTGGCAGCTGTCGCATCCCTGATCCCTGATCTGGCTGACCACGTCACCCAGTGAGGTTGTTTTATGGGGCGTCTTGGTTGGTTTTTTTTGCTTATAAGATACAATGGCGGCGATACCACAACATAAAATATTTTCCCGATATGGGAAAAAAACAATCGATCCGGCGGGCAAACCGGCCATGTTTCTGCCGGTATAGACGTCCCCGGCTAAGATAGCGGTTATGCTGTCACTGAAAAGCCGAATCATCTTTTTGAAAGGGTTTAAAACCCGTGCCAACTTTGAATTGATGTATTGCTTCATATGATCTGTTCCTTATCCTGACGTCTCTTTTCCGATATGATCTTAGCCACTGTATCTATATCTTCCGGTCGGTCGACGCCGATGCTTTGACGCTCCGTCGCGACAATGTGGATCGGTATGTTGTTTTCCAGCAATCTAAGCTGTTCGAGCCCCTCGGTGACCTCCAGGCTGCTTTGGTCCAAGGTCACGAATTTTTTCAAGGCCGGCATGCGAAGCGCATAAATTCCAATATGCCCATAGCAATTGCCGGCTGTTGCCTTGCGCTGAAAGGGGATCGCTGAACGCGAGAAATATAAAGCACGGTTGTCAGCAGCAAAAACCACTTTGACTAAATCCGGATTTTGTGCCTCTTTGGCATTGATTTTTCGTGCCAGGGTTGTCACCTGAATGTTCGGTTTGCTGAACGGGTTTACCAGTTCAGTCAGCATGGCCGGATCCAATACGGGTTCATCACCCTGTATGTTGACGATCACTGCATCTGCATTCAGGTCCAGCTTTTCGGCCGCCTCCAGAACGCGGTCCGTGCCGCTGGGATGATCGGTCCGGGTCATGACCACCGGTATGCCCAATGCTTGCGCAGCAGATCGAATTCGATCATCATCGGTGGCCAGAACAACCGATGACAGGGCCGTGCAGTGTTTGGCCCGCTCGAAAACATGCCAGATCATGGGCCGACCGAGAATATCGGCCAGCGGCTTGCCGGGAAACCGGGTGGATTGATAGCGCGCAGGAATGATACCGTAGCAGGGCGGTAACCTATTTTTGCGATTTTTATCGGTCATAATCAGATAAAAACATTGCTGTTGACAAATAAAATCCCAAAATACAAGCATCAAATTACAAACAAATCTCAAATTCCATTTTTCATCGACCCAAACAGGATTGATTCGCAGCGAATTTGTTGACCGTGAACCCTTCTGAATTGCGCTCAGGGCCGAGTCTTTCATGCCAGATCTAAGCTTTATTGGGCGATCGGGTGGAGTTTTGAATTTTGGTCATTGTGATTTGTTTGATATTTGGAATTTACAATAGTTTAGTCCGGCAGCAATTCCAGTGCGCGCTAGCCGCTAATATGATTACCAGAATCTTTTATCTAACGCAGCGGTGTTCCGGGTTCTACCGGTTGGTCGAGAGTCGCCAGGGTTGGCCCGGATTTATCAACCGCAGCGACCAACATGCCATTGGAGACGATTCCCATGAGTTTGGCCGGTTTTAAATTGGCCACCACAATTACCTGTTTACCGACCAGTTCTTCGGGAGCATATTTTTCCGCTATGCCGGCCACAATAATCCGTTTTTGACCTAAATCCACTTCTAGTTTCAGAACTTTTTTGGCCCGGGGGATCTTTTCGGCCTGCACGACAGTTGCCACTCTGAGGTCAACCGCGCTGAATTGCTCGATGGTGATCTCCGGCTTAATTTCAGGATGCCGGGTCGATTTTTCCGGAGCAGCAGCTTGATTGCCCTTTTTTTCTGCAGGCTCCACCCGCGGAAAAAGAACTGTGGACTTGGGCAATTGAGTGCCGGGTTTTATGGTTTTCCAGGTTTTCAGACGATCCAGTAAATAGAATGGCTCCTGCGGATCCAACCCAAGGTGTTTTTGCATTTTGGCGGCAGTATCCGGCATCACCGGGTATATCAGACCGGAAATAATTCTGAGCCCCTCCAGCAGATTGTAGAGTACCACCGCCAATGATTTTCGACTTGATTTTTTCTTGGCCAACTCCCAGGGGGCTGTGACATCCACATATTTGTTCATGCGACCGATAAACTTCCAGACGGCCCGCAGGGAGTTGTGAAATTGAAAGGATTCCATCAAGTCTTCATAATCGGCAATCGCATTGCGGGCATCGGCTTCCAGGCCAAATTCGCACTCCTGCTCGACTGCCGGCTCGATCTCCGGGACAATGCCCTGACAATATTTATGAAGCATAGACACTACTCTGGAAAATAGATTGCCAAGATCATTGGCCAGATCCGAATTAATGCGCTGCACCAGGGAATCTTCACTGAAACTGGAATCCAACCCGAATGCCATATCGCGAATCAGGAAAAAGCGAAACGCATCCAGCCCGTATATATTCTTAAGTTCAAGGGGTTCAACCACGTTGCCCAGGCTTTTGGACATCTTGCTTTGCTCGATATTCCAATATCCGTGAACATTCAGGTGCCGGTATACCGGAATTCCGGCGGCTTTCAACATGATCGGCCAATAAATGCCATGGGGTTTAAGGATATCTTTGGCCACGATGTGCTGCACCACGGGCCAATAATTCTGATATTTCTCACCCTCCGGGTATCCCAGGGCGGAAACATAGTTAAGCAGGGCATCAAACCACACATAAGTGACATAATCCCGGTCAAAGGGTAGGGTAATGCCCCATTTCAACCGGGTTTTGGGGCGTGAGATACACAGGTCTTCCAGCGGTTCTTTCAAAAACGCCAGGGCTTCATTTTTATAACGTTCCGGGCGGATGAAATCCGGTGTGTTACGGATATGATCGATCAGCCAATCCTGATAGCGACTCATTTTAAAAAAGTAGTTGGATTCCTTGATAATTTCCGGTGCGGTTTCATGGTCGGGACATTTTCCCTGCACCAGTTCGCGGTCGGTGTAAAATCGCTCGCATCCAAAGCAGTACTGTCCCTCGTATTCAGCGAAATAGATATCGCCGGCATCATAAATTTTTTGTAGGACCTGCTCCACCACGGCCATATGGGAGGGATCCGTGGTGCGAATAAAGGCACTGTTGTTGACGCTTAATTCGGGCCAAAGATCGCGAAAAAGCTGGCTGATCGTGTCGACATACTCCCTGGGCGTCATATTTTCTTTTTTGGCCGCCCGTACGACTTTGTCACCATGTTCGTCGGTACCGGTTAGAAAATAGGCTTGGCTTCCCCGCATGGTATTGAAACGCGCGGCAACATCGGCCACAATGGTCGTATAGGCGTGTCCCAGATGGGGTCGTGCGTTGACATAGTAAATCGGAGTGGTGACATAAAAGCGCCTGGTCATTTTCTATTCCTTTATGAGCTGATTAACGGTGGTTTCGACTTCCATTCCGCCTTCCAAACGCACGGTTATTCGGTTACAGATAGCATTATGGCGGATCACCTTGCCTTTGCCGCTGATGGTTTTTACGGATTTTCCGATTTTGGGTAATTTCTTTTTCAGGTTCTGATAGGTCGTATATTCATATGTCAAACAGCACATTAATCGTCCGCATTGGCCCGAGATTTTTGTGGGGTTTAGTGACAGACTCTGTTCTTTGGCCATACGGATGGATACCGGCTCGAATTTATCAAGGAAGGCAGCACAGCAAAGTTCCCGTCCGCACCGGCCGATGCCGCCGCACATCTTGGCCTGGTTGCGAATGCCCACCTGGCGCATTTCAATTCTCGCGCCCAGGTGTTTAACCAGCATTTTTACCAGTTGCCGAAAATCGACACGGCCCTCGGAAGTGAAAAAAAAAGTATATTTATTGCCATCGAAAGATTTTTCAACAGAAAATAAATTCATCTTCAGAACCAGATCATTAATGCATTTTATGCAATAAGAATGAGCTGATTTCTCGTCAGCAATGTTTTGGCTGCGTCGCTTATAATCTTTTTCATTGGCCATTCGATAAACTTTTTTAAGCGGCCGATCGGATGGCTTGCTCTCGAATTCCACCGGAGCCACTGTGACCGTGCCGAACCCGAGTCCCTGTTCGGTTTCTACGATAACGCGGTCACCGGGGTTCAAGACGAAAGCGCCGCAGTCAAAATCATATATTTTGCCGGAAGGCTTAAATTTAATGCCAACTTTTTTATTCATTATTTCCTCATCCGAACGAGCCGGAATTGACTATTGAATATTGAAAATCAAAAACTTGGTCCTCTGGGCCAGTCGCAGATCCTGCCGCCGGGGGTCAGAGATGATCGGCTCCGCCATAGATCAAATCTGTTCATGGTTTTCCGCCGGAGGCGGATCAGTAAATACCGAATCCTGAACACTGATTTGATTGCAGCTGAAGGCCGACACCGGTAAAAGAGAGTCCATTTCATCAGCGACCCCGACACAGCGGTCGAATTCGGTTGCGGAAACCTGACACCCGAAACCTGAAACCATCTGTTTCCGACAACATGTCGTCAGAACAAACCCAATAAGGGCCTAATAGCACACCTCACTGCTTGAAGAAAGCATTAAACGCGCGACAATTTCAACACCATGGATTCCATTGCCAATCTTATATTGGTGCCGGCTTGGATTGCATTCTGGGTGGACTGAATGGTTTCAAATTTTGAAAGCAGCGAGGCCAAACTCATTTTTTGTGAAGCCTGCTGCAGTTTCGAAGCCAGATCGTGATTGATCATCCTGTCAGGATGAAGTTTTGCGATGACCAGATCCCGCAACCAGGTCTTTAAGACTTCCAGTGCATCCGGCAGGTCGTCTTTATTTTTTGCTAACTGGCCGCCAAACGCCAGAAGGCGATTCATGGAGCCCGCTGACAATGAATCCAACTCGTTGATCAGCCAGTATCGACGTTTAATCCAATTGGTCCGATACATACCCAATGCCCTGGACATGCTTCCTGCGGCCATGGTGGCAATGACTGTTGCATCCCCGGCATCAATCCCATGGTCGCGAACCAGCACGGATTCCAGATTCATTTTCGAAATTGGATTGAAACGAATATGCTGACAGCGAGAAACAATGGTCGGCAGCAAATTGGATATATGGGCGGCGATAAGGACAAGAATGGTTCTGACCGGCGGCTCCTCAAGCACCTTGAGAAGCGCATTGCCTGCTGCAGGGTTCATCGCCTGGGCGTCAGAAATAATTACCACCCGCATTCCGGCTTCATACGGTTTCATGGCAAGGGTCTGGCAGAGGGTACGAATCTGATCGATTTTAATGAACGGCCCGGACGGTTTGAGCCGGATGATGTCCGGATGATTATCTGACTCTATTTTGCGGCATGATTTGCAGCTGCCACAGGGTTGGGTTGTGAATGACCGGCCGGTATTAGAAAGATCGGTCGTGCGGCCGACCACCCGTTCAGAGTCGGATCCTTCACGGTTTGCCGCACAATTACACGCCATGGCCAATGCGACAGCCGCACGTTCTTTGCCCACCCCCTCTATTCCTGTAAACAGAAGGGCGTGAGGGATGGTTCCTTTTTGAAGGCAGGCGGTAAGAATTCGAAGGGGACGATTTTGATCTATTATCGAATCAAACCCAGACACGAGTTCAATAATCTACCCGATCTTTCAATTCTTTGCCCGATTTGAAAAATGGAAGTTTTTTGGGACTGATGGTAACTTTGTCGCCGGTTTTCGGGTTTCTGCCCGTGTAACTTTTGTATTCTTTTACAAAAAAGCTGCACAAGCCCCGGATTTCGACACGCTCTCCTCGGGCCATGGCATCCGCCATGTTATCGAAAAATATTTGAACCACTTTTGCTGCTTCCGATTTCGAGATATTCGCTTCAGTTTTCAAGGCGGAGATTAGCTCCAGTTTATTCATACAGCCTCCTTCTTAACCGTCAGGTTTTTATTGGTATATTAGAAATTTATAGCCCGAAACATGATAAAATGTCAAGTAGTTATGATAATATTTTCGGAATAATTTCTATATCTTCTTCACTGACTTCCACCCCAGCATACTGTCCGAGAGCCTCAATATTAACGATGACGCGTCCTTTACCGCCATATCTGACAAAGGTTCCGACGACTCCTGCAAACGGCCCATAGACTACCATCACCTTATCGCCGCTTGTGAGACGATGACCCGTGGTGACGGGATTATTGCTATCCACCATAATTTGTAAGGATTCTACGGTTTCGTCGGGCACTGGAACCGGCCCTTGTTTATTGCCGATCAGACGCACCGCCCCTGCGGTTTTAACGACTTCCAGATGCGAATTCGGGTGTAAATCTGTTTTGACAAATAGATATCCCGGGAACAGGGGAACCCGAATCATCGCCTTGCGGTCGCGGCGTTTGCTGCGCATCGTCACGATGGGCAGATAAGTTTCAACTGATTTTTTTAGTAAAAGGTCATTAACGACTTTTTCATGGCGGCTCTTGGTGTGCATCACATACCACAGACGCTCGAGTTTGCGATCATTCATTTAACGATTACCATAATATCTAATTGAAGAATTGAGATTGAATATTTGTGGATGTCGCTGCGCTCCGACTTTTTTCAAGTTAATCGTTCTACCCAGTCATTAGATCCTTAGCTCTCGAGGGAAAGAAAACCTTAAATATTCAATCGTTATAACCCTTTATGCTCAATCTCAGGCGGTTTCGGAGGCAAGTATCCAATATCCAGTATCCGGCATCCAGTATCCGGCATCCAGCATCAAGTATCCAGCATCGAGTATCCGGCATCGAGTATCCAGCATCGAGTATCCAGCATCGAGTATCTAGCATCAAGTACCGGCAAATAACACATTAAATGTTAAATTGGAAACGGTGTTGTAAAATTTTCCTGGCCGGCTTCCAGAATTCTTAAATCCCAAACTCACCTAATCCGAAGAGTTTTATTTGAAATTCCCAATTTAAATCAGATTTTTTTTTGACATTGACTTTATCGACTACACGGCCCTCGAATGACCAGCAATCCGCCCTGTAGTTGAGTCCCAAACCTGTTTGAACCCGGGTCTTATCCAGAAAATTATATTCGTAAAGCCCTGAAACCCTGAGCCTGTCGGTGACTTTCAGGCGTAAATTTCCATAAATGGACTTGGCCCTATTCAGAGAGATTTCATCTGATTCCCGGGTATACCTGTATTCCACCAGCAGCCTGTCTCCCCGCTGGTCCCAGATTTTACCACCGATGTTGTGGGACAAAAATTTATAATCATAGACGGACCACAACGCGTCGGCATCCAGGCCGATATATTTTCCCGGAAATAAATCCAGCCTGCCCCTGACTGGAGAAAACGGCTTCTTCGAATCTTTTTGCTTGGCTTTCTTAATATCGTAACTTTGCTCCAATTCAAAGCGTAAAAAATCATTGTAGCTATAATCGGTTTGCGAGTCGATTATGGTGGCTTTATCATTGTCGTGACGGCGGGTAATTTCAAAGCTGCCTTCTTTTCTGGTTTTGGATGTCAAGGTGTTGGTCAGCGAGTAGGTGAGCAGGTTCTGGTTATTGATGCGGTCAATACCGTCGAAACTTGGCAGATCGTCCTGGTCCTTATCGGGGATATAGGTATGAACGACCCGGGGGCGCACCGTGTGTTTAATGGACTCTATTGTTTTGCCTTCCGTGCGAAATATATTAAATACTTCCGTGAAAAAATCCAGCCGGGTGTCGTACAGTCCGCGGCTGTAAAATTTTTGATTGCCTTCCGGACCGAATTCTTTTTTATCTAAATACCACAGGGTTCCGCGCCATCCCACCGACGGCTCTATCGTGAAAAAAGGCTTAAGCTGAAAAGGCAAATAGAGCCGTGGAAAGGCATCCACCCGTTGGGTGCGGCGTCCATCCTGACTCCAATAATACACATAATGCGAATTCAGATTGTAAAAAAAAGGCGAAGTGGAAATGCGTTGTTTGACGGCATCAAAATTGATAAACGGTAGTTGCTGCAGGGTGATATCCGGTTTTTTGGTGTTGCGGATAGTGCTGTCCAAATCATAGCGCATCTCTGCATTGAGGCTGTACTTGGTCCAAAGCTTGTTAAAATTTAAACGGTTGGTTCGAATCGGATCATTATAGTCGTCCAGGTCACGATTGAAAACTTCCTCAAAATAGTCTTTTGATTCTGACCAGCCCATGTAGCCTTTATAAAACTCTCGCGTATAATCCTGATCGCTGACAATGTCCAGATCCAGTTGACCTCTGAAGTCATAGGGCATTTTTTGACGATGGCTGCCCCGCAGCCAGTAGCGATCGGTGTTCTTGCGCAGAATATCCGTGGTACCGTCTTCAAAGCCCCAATCTTTGCTGGACTGGCCACCCCTATCGGTTTGTTTGTCATCCAAGCCATCGATCATCCAGGTTCCCTTGGACCAGTCGTCCAGGTAATAGCGGTATTCCAGACCGCCTTTCATGCCGCGCTGGTCCATATAATGTCCGTAAAATGTGGCGTCCGAGCTTTTGTCAATGGCCCAAAATAAGGGTTGATTATAATACCAGCCCCAGCGATCGGATTTGCCGAATTCGGGCCACAGCAAACCGGACTGACGTTTCTTGCGGGCTGGATAATAAAAATAGGGGGTATACAGGACCGGCATATTCCGGGCCCACACGGTCGCATGCTGGGCGCTGCCTTCGCCGTCTGGCGTTACTTTTACGTTCTTGCCGGTTATTTTCCAATCCGGCTTATCACCATCGCAGGTGGTCAACGTGGCTTCATCAATGGTATAGGTCTTTTCACCGACCTTTTTGATCACATCGCCGGTTAAATGATAGTTGTTTTCCTTGATAAACAGGTATCCATCTTCGACGGATCCGATCTGGTTCTCCAGGTCAATGTCCATGCTTGAACCGCTCAGGATGTCCTCCCCATTTGTCAACACCACATCCCCTTCTGCATAGGCCATCATTTGCTTTTGTTCGAATCGGATGAAGTTGGCCACTAACTTAATATTTCCTTTATATATCGATACGTTGCCTTTAGCAATGTACGCATCGTATTCTTGATCGTAGAAGATTTCATCGGCTTCAAGCTGCCACGGTATTTTTGGATCCTTGATTACGCTGTCGACCTGGCCCTCATTTAAATTTATCTGCGCCACAGCGGATGCCGGAAATATGAAATGATAACCAGCGATGATGCCCAGGGCGGCAATCAAAAGCAGGCCGAACAGGGAACCCGGGTGCCTGGCGATGCAAGGGATTTTCCCGCTGGGCAGATTCCTGATTCCGGGTTTAGATTTTGTTGGCACCATAGTAAGCGTTCACAGGTCTCTCAGGTTTCTGGTTGTTGTCCCTTCGCCATCCAGGCTTCCCACTTCGTAAAAGCCTCAGGCTTTGTTTAAACTTCGAACCGACACGTCGGCTAAACAAGATGGGATCAGGCAGGCCCGCCTGCCATGCCATGGCCGCCAGCTTGCCAAGCGCAGCGAAGTGGACGGGCACGAGTGGACCGGCTTAATTCGTATCCGCCTTGTTTTTTGGCGCAATATGCACTTTAGGTGTTTGTAATAAACTATACATCTTGAACCTTAGCACGATTTAAGATATAAATCTAAGTCAACGAAAAAAGTCAAGATATTGTTCGACCCTAATATCGTCAAACAGTGTTTTTATAAAAAATATGATACAAAATCCATAAGCGAAATTCTAAGTTACCCATGAATGTACTTTTAACCAATGATGATGGCATTTATGCTCAGGGGTTGTGGTCGCTTTACAATAGCTTTGCTAAACGCCATCGAGCGGTTGTTGTTGCCCCGGATCGCGAACGCAGTGCGATCGGGCACGCCATCACCTTGAATCAACCGCTGCGTGCCACCAAAATTTCGTTAAACGGTGAATATAGCGGTTATGCGGTAAACGGAACTCCGGCAGATTGCATTAAACTGGCTATATTGGAAATCCTTCCCACCCGACCGGACGTGGTCGTTGCCGGGATTAATCCGGGTGCCAATGTCGGAGCCAATTTAAATTATTCCGGTACGGTAGCAGCTGCCAAAGAAGCGGCCCTGTGTGGCACGCTAGGAATTGCAGTATCTATTGAGGGGCCGCAAGTAGAATTTTACGATGATGCCGCCCTGTTTGTTGCCAAATTAGGCGAAGCGGTTTTAAGAAAAGGATTGCCTTTTGGAACATTTCTCAATGTAAATATGCCTAATCTCCCGTTGAAAGCGATCGCCGGTGTTCAGATCAGTCGCCAGGGAGTGGAGATATTGACTGAATATGTCGACAAACGTATGGATCCCCGCAATCGAACTTATTATTGGCAGGGACGGGATATGCAATCGTTTGGGGAGGACTCCAGGATCGATGGGGTGGCGCTAAACCAAAATTATATATCCATAACTCCGGTAAAATGCGATATGACTGATTATTGCGTGCTGGAAGATCTGGCCGAGTGGGATTTAGATGAACTGATCGAGGAAATGAGAAATTGAGGGATTGAGGATTTTGGGATTAAGGGATTAGATAGACAGAATACCTTCAATTCCTAATTCCTGAATTATCCCTATTTCAAATCCTAAATCCCTCAATTATTTTCCCCGCCACATACGGTAAAAACATGGTAATAGGTTCCTAAAGTTTAAAAGTTAAGTACAACGAAAGGCGAATAAGATTATATGTTCATTTCCCTGGAAGGTATAGAGGGTTGTGGTAAGACGACCCAGCTGGAATATTTGAGCACTTTTATAGAAGGTAAAGGGCGATCCTATGTGGTGACACGCGAACCGGGAGGCACTGCCATCGGGAAAAAAATCAGATCGATTCTGCTGGATCCGGCAAGCAAGGAGTTGGTTCCTGCAGCTGAATTATTGCTGTATATGGCCGACCGGGCCCAGCATATTAATTCACTGATCAAACCACGCTTGGCTGAAGGTAAAATTGTCGTTTGTGACCGCTACTTTGATGCAACTGTAGTTTATCAGGGATTTGCACGGGGACTTGATACCGGATTTATCCGTGATTTGCACAAAATTATTTTCGAAGATCTAAAACCCGATATTACCCTGTTGCTGGATTTGCCGCCTCGTATCGGCCTGGCACGTGCCTGGCAGGAGCTTGACAGCGGTAATCGTTGCGACACGGAGAGCCGCTTTGAGGATGAAGCCATCAGTTTTCACGAGAAAGTTCGAGCCGGTTACCTCGAACTTGCAAGGATGGAACCCAATCGATTTACGATCATCGATGCATCCCGGCAGATCGATGAGGTCCGGGCGGATATACGGCAGGTGCTTTCTGCTCATCTAAAATGAGTTAATACCTAAACCTTTTTCTGAGCGGATTAATTACCATGAAACCAATTTATTTTCCATTTACCTACATCTCCGATCCTGTGGCAGAAGCGCTTTCGGCCTGCTTCGGCCAATTTATTGTTTACCGGCCCATGAGCGAAAATTTAACCGAGCAGTTGCAGCTTTGGATTAATCGCGGGGTGGCGGATGTCCGGGTGCCTGTGACCGGAAATGAAAACGAATTGATAACCGCGGTCAAAAACTATCAGGCTTGGGCCGATCTACACCGGGACAGCTCAAGGGGAAAGGCCGCCATTTTAAAGTCACCTAGAGATCCGATGCCGTTTTTTAATGAGTTATCAATTCACAAAATTATTGAAAATATAAAGGAAAATATCCCTGTTAGCTCGAGATCTCAAATCCCGGATCCGGTCTTGACCGCGCGGATCTTTCTATATTTTGCCCAGGAACTCGATCGCCAAAACCGTGAGTTGACCGACGATCTAAATCATCACCATCAACAGGAAGCGGATTTGATCCGTCAATTGAAAATGGAAGAAGATCCCGTTGCGGTCGAGTTCCGGAAGGCCCCGACGATACTGCCGGATCCATTTGCGGATTATATGATTTCAGACCGCCTGGAGGCCTGGACCCGCATCTTTTGCCGGGATCCGGAAGTACCCGGCTTATTCGTTACCCACAGCGCGGCAGTTTTGGACCATTTGCTGGACCGGGCTACGACAGCCGCCCGGGTTATGCATTTAGAATCAATACCGATAAGCAAACACAAGAACGCTGAGAGGGAATCCTGGCAGGAAGGACTGGCCTTGAATTTGGTGCGACTTGTCGAACAAAATCAGATCGACACCGATGGTGAATCAATGGAACCACTGGGTTTGCCGGCCGCTGAAAACACGGTATCAATGAGCGTCTACCGGGTGCCGGATCAAACGCCCTACGAGTTTTTTGCCCGCTCTGTCGAAATCGACTGGCCTGTTGCCGACGGCGTTGATTACAAGAGTAAATTTAGTAGTACGCTCATCGCTTTAATTCAGGGTTCGTTTAATTGAGAAAAAAAGGAAAATGCTAGAAAAATTGTCAAGAAGGCTTGACTCGCTTTTTTAATTGGTATATGGACCTTTCCCTGGTACGAATTATTGAAGATTGAAAATTGATGATTAATGGCATTCTGTCAATTATAAAGCGAGGTACAATTTAAATTTCGGCCATAAAATGACTGGATGCCTCAAATTTTACCGCCGCAGGCGGACGATATTATATTTCTACAAGATCCTAATGAAAGGTATTTGCACCATTTTCAAATAATCTATTGAAAGGAGAGCGTAATAATGTCTTTTAATCCTATCGTCGACGAAGAAAAATGCGCTGGTTGCGAAGAGTGTGTGGATGTCTGTCCCGTCGAAGTGTTCGAGATGCAGGATGGCAAGTCTGTGCCGGTCAATGCCGAAGAATGTCTTGGTTGCGAAAGCTGCGTCGAAGTTTGCGAAGAAGGCGCCATTATTGTCGAAGAGACCTAATCATGGCTCTAATATCGTCTCCCTGCCCGATTCGTTAATTTCAGGGCAGGGGGCGCTTTTCTTTGTTGCCCCCCCCCCAATCAGCTTAATCCGGATCCGCCTGAGGCGGAGTATTGAAGATTGTAAATTGAATATTTATTGCTGGCGCGTTGCGCCGTTCTTTAATAATATGGGGAAAATTCCTTGAATATTCAATCGAAAATATTCAATTTTGGTATTCAACCTTGCATCAGCAAACATAAAACCCAGAACGAATTATCAGATAAGGCATTGGGATCAGAATCTTACAGATAATCCCAGACCCAGTGAATATGATTTCCAGTTGACTTCGTTTAAGCGCGTTTTTGCGGTCGTTCCATCAGCAAAGAATATTTTGTCCGTTCCGCTATCGGTGGACCAGTCCTGGTAATCGTAGGTAAAATTCAAAGCAATGTGGCGCTGCAGCACAAAATTGAATCCTGTCCTTAAGATCCAGCCGTTGCCGTCGGCATCGTGTGTAAAGCTTTTGGGATGCTCGAAATCGTCGCGAAGATTCCAATTTGCCTCAGCTTCATAATCAGCCCAGTGATATTCATAGCTGATAAACGTTTCGAATCGATGGGCAAAGGTTTTTATTTCGGACGCTCTGAAATGCAGATCAATTCCGAGCCAGGGACCGTACCACTCTGTATCGTAGGAACTGTCCAGTCCGGGAAATGCTCCCAGGTGGGGGATGGTCTGGTATCCGTCGCTCACTTTCAAATTTTGCTCGTGATGGGAATAGCCCACCAGCGGGGTGATGGTTCCGATAACTTCGCGACCGGTTCTGAATGGATAGCCGATTGCCAGGGAGACGTCCCACACGTCGCCATCGTCCGATTTGTTGTTGGAACGGGAAAATTCCCAGTTGCGGTTGTCAGCCGCATAATCTGAATCCTGGTTGTCACCTTCGAAAATCCAGCCATAATCAGCGATGCCACGCAAAGCGATGACGTTGGGAAAAATTAGACTGCCCTGGAATTTTACCTGATAGCTTTCCAGGTCATCCCAGGTAAGCTCGGATAAAACATTGACGTAATTATCCGGCGACAAATACCCACCGATATTCCAGTCCAGGTCATCTTTGCGATAGCCAGCGCTGAACGTTAAATCAGTTTCAAAATTCCGGTGCTTCTTTTTTTCAATGCCTGCCGCCGCTGCCGTGCCTGCAGGACGGCCTGAATCCGCCGAAACTTCCGGGACTATCAATATAAATATTAAACCGGTCAGAACCGCCCATAATCTATAATGGCGCTTGGGATTCAGCATGCTTTAAACCTCTTTATTGGTCATCGGTAAATTCAGGTAGCGTTGAAGGTATTATCGGCACCAGTTTAAAATACTTAATCGTCTAAAGCAACTGTAAATTAAGATCCGTTCATATACAGACATACGTCTTGCACGCTGCAACAATCTGTGATAATTCTATTTTTTATGAAACAATACGTGATCGACGAGCTCAGGGCGGCAGATTACCAATCGCTCAAAACCTATCTGCAAGAACATTACGGCCCAGTCGCCATGGACGGTATTTACTGGATTCCGCTTGAAAATGGTTTACTAACGGATATTCAGAAAGCACACCGCGATTGCCAACCGCATTATTTTGCCGTCGATCTTGCTGAAAACCGTTTGGCCCTGGAACTTTTAGTCCGTACCAAAAGCATTATGCGCTGCGACTGTATTTGTTATGCGACCCAGGCGCAGCGCAACTGGCTCATTGCATTTATTGATGACATTTTCAACCAGCTGGAGATAATGACCTGAACGTTGCCAGCCGGCTGGCTAAGATTTAAATGATACGAACGACATACATTATTCTGTGGGTGGTGCTGACTACTTTTTTTTGGGGCGCGACTGCCATAATCACCTCATTTTTTACCCGCACAGGAAACCCGGTCCACATAGTTGCCCGAATGTGGGCCCGGGGCATCTTATATGTCAGCCGCATCAAGGTTACAGTCAATGGCCTGGCGAATATAGACCCAACCCAATCATATGTCTACATGTCCAACCATCAGAGCAATTTTGATATCCCGGTCTTATTGGCGTATCTTCCTGTTCAATTCCGCTGGCTGGCCAAAGCAGAGCTTTTTAAAATACCCATCTTCGGGCGTGCCATGCGTGGCGCCGGCTATGTAAAAATAGACCGCTTCAATCGGGAAGCAGCTTTTGAGAGTCTAAATGAGGCCGCCAGAAAAATGAAAAATGGTGTGTCCGTCATGATATTTCTAGAAGGAACCCGCAGCCGGGATGGCAAGATCAGACCTTTTAAAAAAGGTGGATTTGTCATGGCGCTGGATGCCGGCGTACCGATTGTACCCGTCGTTCTTAAGGGAACCTGGACAATTATGGACAAAAGCAGCTTGAGAATCAATACCGGAGAAGTCTCATTGAACATCGAAACACCCATCGCCACCACCGATTACACGCGAGAAAACAAAGATGATCTTATCAAATCCGTTCGAGCTGTTATCAGCCAAGGTTTTGAAAAGGGATAAATGTCACTTCTAAAAATAATACCCCTGGGCGGCCTGGGAGAAATCGGCATGAACATGATGGTCTTCGAATACGGAGATACCATGTTTGTGGCCGACAGCGGTTTGATGTTCCCTGAAGATTACATGCTCGGGGTTGATTTCGTTATACCGAACCTGGATTATATTCGACAAAATCGTTCCAAAGTTGCCGCGATTGTGTTGACCCACGCCCATGAAGATCATATCGGGGCCCTGCCATACCTGCTCAGAGAAATTAATGTGCCGGTATTTGGCACCTCGTTTACCCTGGGACTCGTGCGCCACAAACTGGAAGAACTGGAACTGATTTCAGGAATTGCGCTGCATGAAATTTACCCGGATGAAAAATTGCGACTGGGTCCTTTTGAACTCGAATTTATCCGGGTCGGGCACAGTGTGGTCGATGGCCTGGGGATGGCGATCCACACTCCCCGTGGTCTTATTGTTCATACCGGTGATTATAAAATCGGCTATGGCGCTGCCGGTGGTATGACAACCGATCTAAATAAATTTGCCGCCTGTGGTGAGAAAGGTGTCCTGGCACTTTTATCCGATTCCACCAATGTTGAGAAAGAAGGGTACACCATTTCCGACAAGGAAATCGGCCAGACGCTGGATCGAATAATTGCCGAACACGATGGCCGAATTATCGTTGCCCTGTTTGCCTCCAATGTCGCCCGGATCCAGCTCATCGTTGACATTGCCACCAAACGGGCCAAAAAGATTGTATTCGACGGCCGCAGTATCGAGGTCAGCGTCAAGATAGCCAAATCCCTCGGTCATTTGATGATCCCTGACAGGATGGAGATCAATATCGACCAGGTGGTCGACTATGCTGATGATGAAATTATCATCATTACAACCGGCAGCCAGGGTGAACCGATGTCGGCTCTGGCGCGCATGGCATCGGGCATCCACAAACAGATTAAAATTAAAACCGGTGATACCGTAATTCTGTCTTCCAAGTTTATTCCGGGTAACGAGAAGGCAATCGGCAAGATTATCAATAGCCTCTACCGCAAAGGCGCCGACGTAATCTATGAAAAAATATCGGATATTCATGTGTCGGGTCATGCTTTTCGGGAAGAGCTCAAATTGATGATAAACTTGACAAAGCCCGAGTATTTTATCCCGGTTCACGGAGAATTCCGCCATTTAATCCTGCATGCCAGGTTGGCCCGGGACGTGGGAATTGCCGAAAATAAAATTTTATTGGCTGAAAATGGTCAGATTATAGAATTTAATAAAACCGGCGGCCGGCTCAGTGGGAGTGTCCCCACCGGCCGGGTGCTGATCGACGGCAAAGGCGTAGGTGATGTCGGACGCAGTGTTCTGCGGGAACGGCGCATCCTCTCGGAAGAGGGATTGGTGGCCGTGACCATGGCTTTTGATGAGGAGACCGGAATTATTATCTATGGACCTGAAATCGTTTCCCGCGGCTTTGTCTTCGAAACTGAAACCGGTCATTTGCTCGAAGACGCTCAATGTGTGATCCTTGAGGTCGTTGAAGAAATTGCGCCCGAAGTCCCCAAGCGGGTCGATAAGATTCGCTCAAAAATCCAAACCGCCCTGCGGCAATATTTTTTCTTTACCATCGGACGCCGGCCGGTTATACTTCCATTTATTATCGAAGTATAATAAAGACACTCGGCGAACGGCGCAAAGTTCACGGCACACGGCGCAAGGCAAGATAACAATGCGTTAGGTTTGAGGATCGCTGCGCTTGAGGTTTGAGGCGGAAAATGAAAGGCTTAATATGATCGGCCTACAGCGCACGGTGAAAGACAGAGTGCTGCATGGTTCAAGGTGTTGGGGAAAACAAGCTTTAAAAATTACAGAATTCAATAATTCGACATTTGTCATTCCGAGCACCTTATGCCTTGAGCCACTATCAAATTGCTCATTAGCCGGATCATGATTAAAATTGTTTGAATACAAATCCATACTTCATAGATAGTATAGCATGCGCAAAGAGATATACGGCATCATTCTATTTTTTCTTGTCATCTTCACGCTGATCAGCCTTTTATCATACAGCCCCGGCGATCCTTCGATAAATAATGCCAGGCCCGCCGGGCAAATACACAATCTGTTCGGTGTCGTTGGTGCCCATGTATCCGGTATGCTGATTGGATTGTTCGGTCTGGGAGCCTTCTGGATACCGATTCTCCTGCTGCTGGCAAGCATTCATTTTTTCGGCAACCATCCCAGCCGGGCCATGATTGCAACGCTGATCGGCGGGGTTATCCTGGTGGTCATCACCGGCAGCCTGCTTTCCGTCAAACAAAATCTGTTTGTTTTATTCGGCAACAAATTCTCAGCCGGCGGGATTGTCGGCATCCCCCTTAAAGCTTTTTTAATCAAGTATACCAACACTGCCGGCAGCGTGATCATTTTAGTCCTGCTGTGGATCATTGGCTTTATACTGGCCACGGGATTTTCTTTAATTGCTTTCGGCAAACGCTTTTGGAGATGGATAAGCGCCGTCAGCGATCGTTTTAAGACTTTTTATCTGAAACGCAAGGAACGCAAGGAAAAGGTCAAAAAGCGCTCGCGGGTTGACCAAGAAAAAGTAGCTAAACGAGTCAAGAAAATCAAGATCAAGCAGACGCTGCCAAAACCAATAAAAACCGTACCTCCCGCCAAACAGGAAGTCTTTGATTTCATGCGGAGCGGCCGAGGCTACCAGCCGCCGCCGTTTAATGTCCTTGAAGATCCGCAAGATCGACCGGCATCATCGGACAGTGAAAATTTGCGTATGCAGTCGCAGCTGCTTGAAAAGAAGCTTGAAGATTTTGGGGTTCATGGCAAGGTCGTGGCGGTATCCCCCGGTCCGGTAATTACCACTTTTGAGTATGAACCGGCGGCCGGCGTTAAAATCAATAAGATCGTCAATCTGTCCGATGATCTTGCCCTGGCGCTGCGGGCTGCCAGTATACGAATTGTGGCACCGATTCCGGGTAAAGCCGCTGTCGGCATCGAGGTTCCCAATAGCAGCCGCGAAATGGTTCGGTTTAAAGAAATCGTGGCATCCCCCGTGTTTGATAAATCCAAGTCCAGACTGACTATATGCCTGGGAAAGGATATTGTCGGCAATCCGGTGGTGGCAGAGCTCGAAAAAATGCCTCACCTGCTGATCGCCGGCGCTACGGGAACCGGCAAAAGCGTTGCCTTAAATGCGATGATATGCAGTCTTTTATACAAGGCCACCCCCGATGAAGTTAAGCTGATTATGGTGGATCCGAAAAGAATTGAACTTTCCAGCTATGATGGAATTCCCCATTTAATTACACCGGTGGTAATTGATCCTAAAAAAGCGACTAATGCGCTTTACTGGGCGGTTCGGGAAATGGAAAGGCGCTATGAACTGCTCTCACAGAATAATACCCGCAACATCAAGCAGTATAATAATAAAATCGAGAAGGAGGAAAAACTCGCTGCAGGAGAAGATTCAAAAAAATTGCCCTATGTAGTCATTATTATCGATGAGCTTGCAGATTTAATGATGCTGGCCTCCCGGGACGTCGAGGTCACTTTGACCCGTTTGGCCCAGATGGCACGTGCGGCGGGCATTCATCTTATTCTTGCCACCCAGCGACCCTCGGTGGATGTGTTAACCGGCATCATCAAAGCTAATTTTCCCACCCGGCTGACCTTTCAAGTTTCTTCCAAAACCGATTCGCGAACGATCATTGATACCAACGGGGCTGAGAACCTGTTGGGCAGCGGAGACATGTTGTTTTTACCCCCGGGGACAGCGAAATTGCAGCGAATTCACGGTGCCTACATCTCCGAGGAGGAACTCGTTCAGATTACAAGATTTTTGCGGGCCCAGGCCAAACCCGAGTATGATGAGAAAGTCACTGAGGCAGCCGCTCCGGAAGCCGGGACAGACGAAGAACAGGAATATGACGAACGATATGATGATGCAGTCGCACTGGTCGCTAAGGCCGGGCAGGCCTCAATTTCCATGGTTCAACGGCACCTGCGCATTGGCTATAACCGGGCCGCCCGTATTATCGAAGTCATGGAAAAAGAGGGCGTCGTCGGTCCGTCCGACGGTGTCAAACCCCGGGAAGTCCTGGTTAGAAACTATGAGCCGAAAACTTAAAGCTGGATGCCGGATGCTGGAAATAAACAGACTCATGGCGCAAGGCTAATGGTTTAAGGGATAGTAGGGTCGGCCTCCGTGGCGACCGGTGAGCAGCACCACTCCGTCAGTAACCCTGGACTATCAACCGGAGGTCATTGACGCTCAACTGGACGCCGGAAACGACATATACTGCAGAAACATGGATATTGATCAAAAATTGCTTGATTCTGTCAAGGGTTTTCTTGACGAAGACGAAGGGCGGTGTCTGTATGAAATGGCGCTGCAGGCCGGCCGTATGGGACCCTGCCTGGAGATCGGAAGCTACTGCGGCAAATCCACTCTTTATCTGGGGGCGGCCTGTCGAAAAAGCTGCAGCATCCTATTTTCCATTGACCATCACCGCGGGTCCGAAGAGCAGCAGCCGGGCGAGGAATACTTTGAACCCGGGCTGTTTGATCCCCAAAGCGGTCATCTGGATACATTCAGGGAATTCAGAAAAACCATCGCCTCCGCCGGCCTGGAGGATACGGTGGTACCCATCGTGTGCCGGTCGGAAGTTGCCGCCCGGCGCTGGGCTACCCCCCTGAGCCTGGTTTTTATTGACGGCGGCCATGCCCTTGAGACGGTGTTTACCGACTACAATGTTTGGGTCGGGCACATCGTATCCGGCGGCTATTTGCTGGTGCACGATATTTTCGCGGATCCGGCCAGGGGCGGACAGGCGCCCTTCCAAATCTACAATCTGGCGCTTGCTTCCGGTCTCTTCCGGGAAGTTGATACGGTTAAAACCCTGGGCGTGCTGCAGCGTCGGCCCGGCGCAGAGATGCCGGCCATCCTTGCCAATATCTAAAGCCCTATCTGCCGCAGACCTTAAAAAATGATAGTTGACTCTGAGAAAAATTGCAGCTATCGCGGTACCGGCCAATAACCCTTCAACTGGCAGCAGTTTGTTCAAAAAAGAGGCCGTCAACGGTGACCCCTGAACCTGTGAGCGCCTGCAATATTTTCATTTGACAAGTCATTAAGCTTAGCCTATAGTGGTGCCCAGCTAAGGTATTGTGCACCGGATGCTGCCTGCGGTCTAGCTTGTCTGCTGTTTTAGTCCTCCTCCTTCTGCTCTGATCCTGGATGCCGATCGCGCTTGATTAGTCCAGTATTTAGCTGAACTCTGTTAAACACAACCTTCAATTAAGATTGAACCGGTCTTACCTTCTGGCCGCTGAACTCAATATCAAACTGATCTTCTGCGTTCAAAATTGGTTGCAGTAAAATCCTCATTCTTTCAGCACCGCGATATGAACTCGTTAAACGGCAAGTCCAGATTGGGACTCGGGCATGCGTCGATTGCTAAAAGTTACAGCTGCAGGTATGGTTGTGGGGACTTTAGGGGTAATAATCACCATAACCCCTTTCGGCAAAGAACTTGAGGAGAATGCCGGCCTGCACTTATTGTTCAAGATGAGGGGGGTGCGCCGGGCTCCGCCGGATGTGATCGTCATCACCCTCGACAAATCCTCCGCTGATCATTTTAATCTTCCAACCGCTCCCCGCAAATGGCCGCGCGCTTTGCATGCCGACCTGATCAGCAAGTTGGCCGATAAAAAGCCGGCTGTCATTGCATTAGATTTGATTTTCAGCGACCCGGGATTACCCGGGCCCGACAGTGCCCTGGCCGAGGCATTTCGTAAGGCCGGCAACGTGGTTCTGGTGGAATGGCTTAAAACCGATGAAATTCCTGTCCACGATCAGAGGGGCGATCGTACCGGTACCCTCAAGATCGAAAAAATTATACCACCGATTGATTCTTTCGCATATTCTGCTCTGGCTACAGCCCCGTTTACTCTGCCTAAGGTGCCGGTCAAGGTAAACAGCTATTGGACCTTTAAGACAGGTGCCGGTGACACACCCTCCCTACCGGTGGTGGTTTTTCAGGCATACGCCAATTCGGTTTACAAGGAATTGATCAAATTGCTGCAGGGGTACAACCCTGAGCTGACAGCGAAATTGCCGACCAGCCGTGAGAAAGTAATTGCTGAAAAGAAAATTAAGGAAGTCATCCAGGCGCTGAAAGATCATTTTGAACGGGATCCGCTGATGCCGCAAACCCTGTTGAAAGGGCTGCGGGAATCGCAGGTGGCGACGGACAATGCCGACAAAAATGAGATCCTGGTCTCCCTGATCCGGATGTATCAGGATCCCCCAGTGCGATATCTGAATTTTTACGGCCCGCCCGGTACCATTCAAACGATACCTTACTATCAAATTTTAGAAGAACAAATTGACACATCCGGTGCTGCCGATCGGCATGATTTAAGCGGTAAAGTCGTTTTTATCGGACTCTCGGAACAATTGCGTCCGGAGGAAAAGGACGGATTCTATACGGCGTTTTCACAGCCCAATGGATTGGATATCAGCGGTGTTGAAATTGCCGCCAGTGCTTTTGCCAACCTCCTGGAGGATATGCCGGTTGAGCCGCTTGACTATGGTATGCATTTTGTAATTATTGTATTTGGCGGGGTGCTGATCACTATCTTGTGTCTGCTGTCGCCGGCCGTTGTTGCCGCAGGCTGGGCCGTCGGATTAAGCCTGGCTTATTTAACTTTTGCTCATTTTCAATTCAAGCATGCCGCCGTCTGGTACCCGCTCATTATCCCATTATTCTTCCAAATGCCGTTCGCTTTTTTTGCATCGGTAATGTGGAAGTACTTCCAGGCCAACCGGGAGCGGAACAATATTCGCACGGCATTCGGATATTACCTGCCGGATAATGTCGTCAACCAGTTGGCCAAGAACATATCCGGTTTCGCGAGCAATCGCCGGGTTGTTTATGGGACTTGCCTGATGACCGATGCCCAGAAATACACAGCCTTGTCCGAATCCATGGATCCCGACGAACTCAGCAGCTTCATGAATCAATACTATGAGGTCATATTTGAGCCGGTTAAAAAAAATTCCGGAATTGTATCGGATGTCATTGGGGATTCAATGCTGGCCCTTTGGGCGACGGCCCATCCTGATGCGGCTGCCAGAAATCTCGCCTGCTGTGCGGCTTTGGAGATTGTGCAGGCAGTGGAACAGTTCAATCAGTCTTCAGAGGCCCGGCAGCTTCCCATTCGCATCGGGATTCATTCCGGCTACATCTCTTTGGGAAACGTCGGTGCCATGGACCATTACGAGTATCGTGCGGTCGGTGACATTGTGAATACCGCATCAAGGATGGAAGGTCTAAACAAATACCTGGGAACCCAAATACTGGTTTCCGACGAGGTGTTGGATCAACTCGACGGTTTTTTTAACAGACGGCTTGGCAAATTCGTGTTGGCCGGAAAATCAAAGCCTGTGGAAATTTACGAATTGATATGCAAAGTGGAAGCGACCAGTGAGAAGCAAAATAAACTTTGCAGCCTATTCGCCCGCGGGGTTGATGCCTATCGAAGGCAGTCCTGGGGGGAGGCCATGGAATTTTTTAGTCATGTTTTGGAAATGGACGATACGGATGGGCCCTCACGGTTTTATCGCACGCTGACTGAGAAACATCGGGCCGAAACTCCGGAAACAGACTGGGACGGCATCGTATATATAAATAAAAAATAGCATAATCATTCACGGATTCAGGGTTCAGGGCTCATGGTCGCATGAACTCTAAACGGGGAACTTTGAGCCAGTGGATGCCTGCAGAACAGCAAGGGTTTTTCCTTCACCCGAAAGGAATTGCAATGAAGCACAACCGGGCTCTCGTGTATATCGTTGCTATCGGTGTTGCCATTTGGTCGTTTTTCATGAATGCCAGTCCCGCGTACTGCCAATCATGCGAGCAGTGGGTTGCAAAAATTGTATCTGTGCAAGGTGCGGTTCAAGCCAGCAAAGCCACAGAAAGAGGCTGGAATCCGGTTCAACTCAATCAAACCTACTGTCCCGAAGATAGAATTCGAGTGCTGAAAAACAGTCGAGCTGCCATTTCCTTGAGTAACGATACCCTTATCCGTGTCGATCAAAATACAACCATTACCTTCACCGCTGAAGAGAAAGAAAAAACATCTCTAATCAATCTCATCAGAGGCGTGGCGCATTTCTTCAGCCGCTTTCCGAAAAAATTTAGAGTCTCGACTCCTTTTGTAAATGCGGCTGTGGAAGGCACTGAATTTTACCTGCGGGTTGAAGACGATCAGACCTTTTTGTCCATTTTTGAAGGGCGGGTGGCCGTTGCCAATGCTGCCGGAAGCTTGGCAGTGGCCACTGGACAATCGGCAGTCGCGGAGGCAGGAAAAGCGCCTGTGCTGCAGGTCGTCGTTAATCCCAGGGATGCGGTTCAGTGGGCCCTGTATTATCCGCCCATCATCGATTGGCGCCCGATCGATATTGCCGGCGGCAAGGAAACCGATTGGCGGGGGATGGCTCGCAAATCGATTGAATATTACTGGCAAGGCGATATGGTCGGGGCTTTTTCCGCCCTGGGAAAAGCCCCTGAAGAAATTCGCGATCCGCGCTTTTATTTATATCGGGCGGCGTTGTTTCTTACCGTAGGGCGGATTGGTGCTGCGCAAACAGATATTACCAAGGCACTCAGCCTAAATCCTTCAAACAGTTACGCAGTTGCGCTGCAGTCGATCATTGCTGTGGTTCATAATGAAAGGGACCGCGCGCTTGAACTGGCCAACCGGGCGGTTAAACTGGCTCCCCAATCATCGACCGCCCTGGTTGCACTTTCCTATGCTCGGCAGGCGCACTTTGATATTCAGGGTGCCCTGGACAGCCTTAAAAACGCCGTGGAACTGGGTCCAGAAAATGCATTGGCCTGGTCAAGATTGGCCGAACTTTATTTGTCGGTGGGTGAACTCACGAAAGCAGCCAGGGCATCCAGACAGGCCGTTGCCTTGAATCCAGCTCTTGCCCGTACACAGACGGTGCTGGGATTTACCCTGATCGACCGGGTTAAGATCAAAGCGGCCAAGGAGACTTTCAACAAGGCCATCGAAATGGATTCGGCCGCACCGCTGCCCCGGCTGGGGCTTGGTCTGGCAAAGATCCGTGGCGGTGACTTAAAGGAGGGGCGCGCTGAAATTGAAATCGCCGCCAGTCTTGATCCCAACAACTCCCTGATTCGCAGCTATCTGGGCAAAGCTTACCATGAGGAAAAGCGCGATAAACTGGCTGAAGCCCAGTACCAAATCGCCAAAAAATTAGATCCGCTGGATCCGACCGCCTGGTTTTACGACGCCATCCGCAAACAGACAATCAACCGCCCGGTCGAGGCCCTGCAGGATATGCAAAAATCCATTGAATTAAACGACAATCGGGCTGTCTATCGATCGCGTTTGCTACTCGATCAAGATCTGGCGGCCCGCAGTGCCAGCCTGGGACGAATATACAACGATCTTGGGTTCCAGCAGCTGGGTCTGGTCGAGGGGTGGAAGTCCGTCAATACCGCTCCGGCAAATCATTCTGCCCATAGGTTGCTGGCCGACTTATACGCTGCATTACCGCGGCATGAAATTGCCAGAGTAAGCGAACTCCTACAGTCTCAGTTGCTTCAGCCTATAAACATCACCCCGGTTCAGCCTCAACTGGCGGAGAGCAATCTGTTCATCTTGGAGGGCGCGGGGCCATCGGATCTTTCTTTAAATGAGTTTAATCCGCTCTTCTTAAGAAATCGGTTCGCATTGCAGGCAAACGGTATATTAGGCGAAAATGACACGTGGGGCGATGATCTCATTCAGAGTACGGTTTGGGGAAAACTATCTTACAGTCTCGGTCAGTTTCATTATGAAACCGATGGATTTAGGGATAACAACGATCTGAATAAAGATATTTTGAATGCGTATGCCCAGATAAATCCCTTACCCCAAACGAGCTTTTTGACCGAATATCGATACGATGACACGAAAAAAGGGGACCTTCCGTTGAGATTTGATTCTGATAATTTTTCTCCCGCCTTTCGGCAGGACAGCATCTCCAGATCCTTTCGTTTAGGCCTGCGTCAATCCTTAGCATCTAATTCTGACATCATTGCGACGTTTATTTATAAGGATATTGATGGTTCCACGAAGGAGTCTGCATCAACACCGTTCTTTGCGGTTGATGTCGATATTTCAGAGGACGAAGATGGTTATATGACGGAAGCG
The DNA here is from genome assembly GCA_902749685.1 of Olavius sp. associated proteobacterium Delta 1. GTDB lineage: Bacteria > Desulfobacterota > Desulfobacteria > Desulfobacterales > JAFDCJ01 > JAFDCJ01. Next base: position 52,893 of record CACVKW010000501.1, read on the forward strand.
CAGTATTTGTATCACTCACACCGTTTGAATCTGACCCTCGGCGGCGGCCATTTCAACTCAGATCGAAAAATTGTAGTCGACTCGACAACTGTAATCCCGTCCCTGCCACCGATTGCTTCATCAACCAAGCAAAAAGCAGATATAAGATATACGAATCCCTATATCTATTCTCAAATCAATTATCCGATAAAATTTACCTGGACAATTGGTGCGAGTATTGATTTTTTCGAGGACGAGGTTGTGGATAAAAACCAGTTCAATCCAAAATTTGGACTTATCTGGAATCCCTTTTCTAGCACTTTAGTTCGTGGAGCTGTGTTCAGGGTTTTGAAACGATCATTGTTTTCGGACCAGACAATTGAGCCCACCCAGGTGGCTGGGTTCAATCAATTTTATGACGACGGGAATGGTACCGATGCATGGCTGTACGGTGGTGCCATTAGCCAAAAAATCACCAGGAATTTAACCGGTGGGTTAGAATTTTTATGGCGCGATTTGGATGTGCCGTATCAGACACTGACATTGCAGGAAGAACATGCCGATTGGACAGAAGGCTTCGGTCGAGTCTACCTTTACTTTACTCCGTACAATTGGTTGGCGTTGAAAGCAGAATATCAATATGAGCGTTTTGATCGGGATCTTGACTTTGTCGGTCCAGAGGAAATAGACAACTTAAAGACCCACCGATTGCCATTCGGTGTAAATGTTTTCCTTCCCTCAGGTTTTTTTGGCGGGTTGCAAGCCACCTATTTAAATCAGAAAGGAGATTTTGGGGATCCCCGTTTTGGAAGTACGACAGAGGACAGCGATAATTTTTGGGTGGCGGATGCCTCTGTCGGTTATCGCATGCCCAAACGCTATGGCCTCGTTAGCATAGGGGTCAAAAATCTGTTCGATGAAAATTTCAATTTCCAAGACACTGATCCCGCCACCCCGAGTATCTACCCGGAGCGCTTCGTTTTCGGCAAGGTAACACTTTCGTTTTAGCCCTGTTTGGAGGAAATGAAAGTAATTCCAGTACTTAAAAATGGGGAGGTGATAAATTTGGCTGGCTAGTTTGGTTGTTTGGACCCAATGTCAGTTCGAATAAGAAACTAATGCAAATCTATGGAAAGGAGAATCTAATCATGAGTTATGAAGATGTCCAAAAACAAATTGAGCAATGTGCCGAGAAGGGGGCCAGGTTTCTTTTAGCCTTTGATGAAAATGGAGACGCCATGGATGCGATAGCCGTCGGGGACTGCACTGAATTTGCCAGCGGAAATACTCAGTGCGTACCCATCGATTTTTTAGCTAGACTGCGAGATGAAAGGCATGAGTCATGCATAGAAATAAAAACTACCACAATAATCTATGCCCATTCACCTGAAAAAAAATCGTGTTATATCCCAATGGTAACCGGTGGCTATATTTGTATTTGTTGCCCCTAGTTCTTGCCTGCTGATGGATTCGAGCTGAGAATCTTAGCACTGCCTTCGGCTGGACGGGCAGAGATTCGGTCTGCCCGTCCATTTCTTTCCGCTAAAAAAAGATAAGGCAATGTTTATTCAGCCCATGAGATTCTGAAAATTAGCCCGACATATCAATATCGACCTCATCATTCTGAGAAGACACCCACGACTGGAAAAATGTGTATGGGCCGCAACACCATTTAATTCCCACCTGATCCTCGTTTGTTAATGAGGCTTTTTTTCTAATCTCGCCAGGTATTTATGCCAATCAAAATTCAATTGGAAGGGTAGGGTGTTATTTTAGAAAACGAAAAAAAATAAAGTGTAAGCCAAGTTTACATAAACCATTTGAATTCGTGAACCAACTTTACATTAGATATCGCATTAACCTTATGACTAGGCGTATCCAAGTGCCGTGGTTGAAACAAAATATTAAAATAATAACAGAGTATTATATTGGGCAGTGGGCCAAACCCTCATTCTATTTCGAATCAGGCACGAAATTTGCGTATTGGATTTTCAGGAAAGTGTTACAGAAAACCAACCATCAAACAGAAAGGGGGGAACGATGTTTAAACGAATTCTCGTTGCATTAAAGTTCACCCCGGCCAGCCAAACTGCCCTGGAAAAAGGCGTTGAAATCGCCCGCGAGCATGGGGCGGAACTGCACATTTTCCATGCCCTGGATTTTCGGCTCCAGGAACTGGACGCACGCGACCCCAGACGGGTGGAGATAAGCCGGGCGACCGAGCAACGGTTTGAAACTGAAGTGAAACCGCTCCTGAATGGTTCCAATAACGCGACATTCGGGTGTCAGCCGGCGGATCCGGCCATGGGAATCTGCAAATTAGCGCGGCATAACAACTATGACCTCATCATTTTAGGAAGCCACCAACAACCGGAAAAAAAGCCGATGGGCCGCATCAATTATGTGGGAAATACCATCCTCGAAAAAGCGCCGTGTCCGGTAATGCTCGTGCCGTCATGAGCTTTTTTGCTTGCGCAAATACAAGACGATGCTTTTGCCCAGAACCGGGTTCAGCAGATTATCCAACAGGCGGGTGGATGGGGGCTGCTTCATAATATCCCAGGTCAAAAAACGGTGATACAGGTTGACCGGCAGGCAATCTTTGCGGTCCGGGCCTACCAGGCATTTGAGCCACCAGAACGGCGTATGCAGACTGTGAGCATAATGGCGGTCCCATTGTTTGACGCCGGCGTTTTGTAGCTCTGTGACAAGTTGTGACTGTTTAAAAATCCGAAGATGTCCTCCTTCGGCTGCGTGATAATCAGTCGAAAGCATCCAACAGATGCGTTCCGGCCAGTAGCGGGGGACGCTGACCACCAGATTGCGATCCGGTTTCAATACTCTGATGATTTCATGGATGGCCTGCAAATAATTATCGATATGTTCCAGAACTTCCGAGCAAATAACCAGATCGAAATAATCATCTTGAAATGGCAGGCCGGTCACATCCGCTGCTGCAAGGCTCCACACACCACCTCCGTGTTCACCCAGCCGGTCGTGCAGTTTGAGCCGCTCGGCGGCCTCGGTCAAATCGTCGTATTTGAGGTCGGCTCCGACGGTGATAACATTTGGAAGCCTGTACGCAGCACAGGTGTGGCGGCCGGACCCGCATCCGATGTCAAGGATTTTAAATCCGGGTTTGATCGCCAGCCGGTCAAAATCGACGGTAATCATCGATAACCTCCCGGTAAGCCGCAACGCTCTTCTCAGCGGCTCTGAACCAGGTAAAATGTTTCTGAACCCGCTGATAGCCGGCCAGGCCCAGATCGCCGGCCCGCTCCGGATTGCCAAGAATTTCCCGCATGGCCCGGGCCAACGCCCGGTGATCGGCCGGCGGTACCAAAATACCGGCATCTCCCACCACTTCGGGCAGAGCACCCCCGGTGGTGCTGACGACGGGAACAGCGCAGGCCATGGCCTCACCCACCGGCAAGCCGAATCCTTCATAAACGGACGGAACGACCGCCACCGTCGCCCGGGCGTATTGGCGAACAAACTCTCCATTGTCAATCCGGCCGGTAAAATTAATGAGGTGACCGATGTCTAACTTTCTGATCAGGTTAACAATGCTGCCGTTTTTTTTCGGAGCCCCGATCACGGTTACTTCGATTTTCCGGGTTTTCGCCAGTTCGGCCACGGCCTGGAAAAGAAAAAAGAGGCCCTTTAACGGCGTATCGGCACTGTTGGTGACGATGATGCGGTTGTTTTTTCTTTCGATTTCAGGAATGGGATAAAACAGGTCTGTATTGATACCGTTAGGCACGATTCGGAAATGACCGGGTCGGATGTTAAAATCTCGACAAATGTCATCTCTGGCTGATCTGGACACGGTGATGATACGGGCCAGGGAGCGGGACACCCGCTTTTGCATTCCGATAAATGAGTGCCAGCGCCACTGTTTCATTTTCTTTAAAGGGGCAGACTCTGCCTGGATGGCTATTTTGCGATCTATGGTAATCGGATGATGAATCGTGGCGATCGTCGGTACTTTTTTATTAATGGCCCAAAGTCCGTAAGAAAGGCTTTGATTGTCGTGCACTATATCAAAGGCCGGTAACCTGGAGCGCAAAAACCGATAGGCTCTCAGCCCGAAGGTGAAGGGCTCGGGAAAACCCATGGTGGAAACCCCGATCCACTCAATAAGATTAACCGGATCCACCAGTTCATTCAGTTTTGGAACCCTAAACGGATCCGCCGGATTGTACAGATCCAGCCCCGGCAGCTGATACAGCGGGATATCGTCATCCAACTGCGGGTCCGGCGGACCTGAAATTACTTCAACATTGTGGCCGAGATCTTTGAGGGCGCGGCTTAAATTTTTTAAATAGACCCCCTGTCCACCGCAGTGGGGGTTGCTGCGGTAGCTTAACAGGCAGATATTTAATGGCGCTTGAGGATTCATAGGTGCCTTCAATTACAAGGTCTTTGTTAGCTTCGTCAAGAGATATTTCAGATAATCCGGCCCTGGTATTCGGTTGCGAATTGACTATTGAATATTCAATAATCAATCGAAAATTATCAATCATTCATTTTATTCCGAATCCGACTAAAGTTCTCGCCTGATCTGACGATATCAAACATATAGGTTTTCAGAACCGGCTGCTATTTATGGGAATTGGATTGAGAAGAGACTGTCGCTTGGGTTAAATGCAACCTGAGTAAATTTTGTTAGAAATATCCCGGACTCTATTGCATGGACGATCAAATAAAAGAAACCATTCTCTTTGTCGATGATGAAGAGAGTATTTTGAATGTTGTCACCGAATTTTTTAAGCGTCAGGGCTATCAAATCCTTTCCGCCAGCAACGGTGCGGAAGCTATGGAAATTATTGAAAATGAAAAGGTGGACTGCTGTTTCACCGATATTAATATGCCTGTCATGAACGGGCTGGATCTTGCCGAAAATATCAGATTGCACGATAATACCATGCCGGTCATCGTCATGACCGGGTATCCGTCCCTGGAAAACACCATTCAAACCATCAAAAACGGCGTTGTTGATTTCCTGATCAAACCGGTCAATCTCAAGCAGATGGAGCTATGCATGCGGCGTGTGCTGCGGCAGCGCGGGCTTTTTATCGAAAACGTCCTCTTAAAGGGGGAGGTCCAGAGCAAAGAGCGTCTTGAGAAATTGAATCAGGAGTTGCTGTATAAAGTTGATGAACTGAACATTTTAAATAAGATAATGAGCAGTTTTACCACCATAATTTCCAGCGCCGATGTTTTCAAACGTGCGGTGGACATCGCTCTTGAAATCACCCAGGCCGACCACACCATGTTTCACATTATTAACGAGTCGGTCAAACAGCCTTTTGAAGTTGCCTCGGCCGGTACGCCGGCGACTCAGGTGGATTATAAAAACAGGCAAAATCGCCAACTACCTCGACCAAAATCCAATGGAGCAGAGACTGCTGCTGAACCATCGTCCATGTTGGACCTGATTATGGAGGTTGTGTCGGATGAATTACCGCTGCTTATTTCCCAGAATAATGGTGCGCGCGGTTTGCCGAGAAATCTATTGTCCGTGATGCTGGTACCCTTGAAAATTCGTGACAAAGTATTCGGAATTCTGACCACCGGGATCCGGCAAGGTGATTACCGTTTCAACGAAAAGGACCTTTACTATTTGTCTTTTATGGCCCAGAGTGCGGCCCAGTCCATTGAGAACCTGGCCCTGTACGAAAACATTTATGAGAATCTATTCGCCACGCTTTATGCATTTGTCAGCGCTGTTGAGGCGAGGGACCTATATACCCGGCAGCATTCCAGCCGCGTAACCGGGATTTCGCTGATTATCGGCAAACATTTGGGGTGCACCATTGAAGAGCTCGACATTTTGAATTTTGCCGGTCATCTTCACGATATCGGCAAAATCGGAATCCGCGATGATATCCTGCTCAAGCCGGGCCGGCTTACCGAAGCGGAATTTGAGAAAATCAAGCAACACCCGGCTATCGGATCTAACATGTTGGAACAGCTTGGTATGTGGGAGAAAGAAAGACAAATAATTCGCTGCCATCATGAACGTTTCGATGGGAAAGGGTATCCTGATGGCTTAAAGGAAAAGCAGATTCCCTTTCTGGCTCGAATACTCTCGGTGGCCGATGTGTATGACGCGATGGCATCGGATCGCGCCTACCGCAAACGCATGGAAGAAAGAATAATACTCAAGGTGATCCACGAGGGTTCCGGCAGCCAGTTTGACCCGGCCATCGTGGCGGCATTCGATGCGGTGTATGAACAGGGCACGGTATCACACTACATGGAAACCGGCCAGTTAAAAGACATTGAGCGGGTTCATCCTATTTAATCCGCCCTGAAAAATAGCACATCCAGTAAAATCAAGTCCCCCTCCTAATTTGACATCCTATTCTTTCTAAGCCATACTTATTTTATGCAAAAGCAGGCTTTCCGGCCCTCAAATCATCACCAGTCATAGTTTGTCGATTGGATTCTATGCCATGTCCTGGCATGCTCGAGTGATTATGGCGAGACCCGTTGTATCGGCCTGTGAGGAGACTTTTAGGACCCTCAAAAAAAATGGGGCTTGAACACCAACCCCACATTGGTTTGATTGATTTGGTCGGGGCGATCCCGCTTTCAAGCGGGTCGATCCCCTAAACTAAGAAATGATTGGTCGGGGCGAGAGGATTTGAACCTCCGACCCCTTGAACCCCATTCTGCGCTTCGCAGATCCAATAAAATTGATAACCAATTAAAAACACTGCGTATTCTGGGCACACCAAAAACACTGCATCATTTTGCATGTTGTGCATAGTGTGTATATTTCGCATACTTACGCATAGCCTTGGCTCGCGAGGGAACACCTAGGGAACACAGAGAAACAGGAAAGGCCGGATAATTATGTCCAGGCCTTTCCTTTGTTTTTGGAGAGACGGTTGTAGAATTCACCCTGCTTAAGAAACGGTATGTTGTTATGTATCGTTTGAAAGAGGAAATTTTCCTGCATTGATCTCATCTTTCATGAGCGAAATGAGAGTATCTGCTGGGTCGTTACCTGTTTCCGATTTCATGTCGCTGGCTGTTTCTCCAGATATTTCTGCTATACGGTCACTAAACCCACCAGAGGAAATATACCCACGTAAATGTCCATCTTCTTCTGCGCGATAAACAACCAACTCAAATTCATTGCCTTCGAATTTGTGTGTTTCTTTGGCAGCAAGATTCATGTGATAAAACATCGCTCCTCCTTTTGCACATAACGAAATAGCTCACCGGCAGCAATGGAGCGCAGCGGGGTTGCTGTCCGGTGCAGCGCCTTGTTAGCGGTATACGCAAACTTCACTCCGCACTAGATTGCTGTTTTCGCAGTGCCTCAACAGCATCTGCAATTCCATCCTCGACATTTTCTGCGGCCCACCTGTCCCAGAAGTCCACGGTTGCACTGCTCGGATGCTTCGTTGGTTCGTCAATTCGAATTCGGCTGGGCAACATGGCAGCATCACCAACAACCAGAGCTTCCCCAATATCCAGAATGGGTAAGAGTTCCGCGAATCCCCCGAGTGTATCAGGCATCAATCGGCGGATGACCGATTGGTCTTCTGCATTGGTCAAGCGCATCGCCACGAAGTTGTTGCACTGGCTCAGTACCGTTCGGTTCACCTCCGCCGGGCGTTGACTTATGACTGCTAATCCAACTCCATACTTCCGGCCTTCCTTTGCGATGCGTTCAAACGACTTCAGCCCTTGTTCGGAAACACCGGATTCATGCCGTTCCGGAATGTATAAGTGGGCTTCATCACAAAGCAACGCAACCGGATGTTGCTTGTCTTTGTCGGTCCATTGCTGAACCGAGAAGACCACTCGAGCCACCAAGCCGATGATGAGCGGCAATATGTCTGACGGGACCTCCGAGAAGTCTATGATCTTGACGCCCCCTGCTCCTCTAACCTTGGTGCTACCAAGAAACACGGTTGCAAGTTCTTGCATCCACTCGTAGCGCATCGCATCATCGCCCGCGCTGAACATGAAACCGAGACGTCGGTCTTGACGCTTTGCATCAAGCCGCTGGATGAACCGCGAGAGTTTGCCGTTGAAATCACCGGCTTTAGTCGTTCCCTTCCTGGCTCCCTCAACTCGCTCTTCATTCAGAAATATCAGCCTCTCGAGGACGGCCTGTATTTCGAATGGCACAGGGCTGTCGATCGTGAAATTTGCAAGCACTTCGTCCTTCTTGCTCGATTCAAGATAGGCGCGTTTTGCATCAGTAACCTCACGGTTGAAGACCATCGCCTGATTCGGCGCGTTCTGGTCGCTCCGATCAAGGAGCATGGCGAGCATTTCTTCGTATGTCAGCAACCAGTAAGGCAGATAGAGCACACCGTCCGCCAGGGTCTTGTTCGCGGTCAGATCGCCCGGCCCAGCAACCTTTAGATGGCTGATTCCGTCACCGTCCAATGGGGAGTATTCACCGTGAATGTCGAAAAGGAGAGCGCTGGCGTTCGGTAGCTGGGCAACCTGCTCAAGTATGCGTGCGACAGTCCACGACTTCCCGGACCCTGTGCTGCCGACCACAACAGCATGGCGCTGGAAAAAGCGGTTGCCGTCAATCCAGGCGTCAGCCTCCTCGTCGAGTGTATACTTGCCCAGGCTAAGCGGTTCTTGGCCCTCTACGATTTGTTTCGAAATGGCGCGCATAAACCCCGTAAGGCGCTCACCGCCCAGCATAAAACAAGGAGCGTCAATTTCGGGCACCGTTTCCAGTGTTCGCCGGAACACGTTCTGCTCAGTACCGACGGCATCGAGAAGCGTGCCGATGAGTGTCAGTCGGACGATGTTCTCAACGGCAATACTGTCGTCCTGGATGTCGTTGTCGTCTTGCTCATCCTCATTCACCCCAACGAGAGCCTTGCGCATAATCTTGTTAATCAGTCCAATTAAGTGCTGCCCAGCCCGAGAACTTCGTAGAACGACTAAATGATTAACCTGCATCCTGCGAAGCGCATCGAGGTTCGAAACGCTCAATAAAACAGTGCCCGTGTCCACACTGTACACGGAGCCGATAGCATCTTCGGTCTGGTAGTCGAAAATAGGCATTCCTTATCTCCCTCCTTCTCCAGTGATCATATTCATGAAATCCTGCAACTGCCAGACTGACACGCCATCCAGCAGAACGCCGCTTGGGTCGTCCGGTGTGTACACCTTTGTTCCCCTAGGTGCTTCTTCTACAAACAGAAACCGTTTGGGCGGTTCATTAAGAAACGCATTCCGGGTTTGCTCGGTGAGCTCCTTCGTGACGACAATTAGCGGGACATCGTCCTTCATAACACGGCTAACCAGAACCGGCTGCACATGCTCGTCATTGAACCCATATCCGATGCACACGTAACATGTGGATCTGCGGAGAACCATATCCGCGGCACTCATCACGGTTCGAAAAGGGTCTTTGTGGACTTCCTTGTACTTGGAGACACCAGGTGTCACGACAAGGGGCTTCATGTCGTCAGGAACCGTTTGGGCAATGGGAACCGCGACCACATCGGCGGTAGCATCACGAAACCAATCGAGGGAACCGTGAACCTTAAGAATCGTCACCAGTCCCTCAAAGCCAGGCGAAGGTGCTCGTTCTGCATTAACGGATGTTGCGACAAAGCGCTGGAGCCATCCGGCAGTAACGCCCGTAGATGCATACGCGCCGACCGCGTTCGCGGCATACTCAGCGACACGGTCGTAGTTTGTGGTGACGACACGGAGATGAGCATCCGCTGTCCGCAGAAGGTAGCCGAACAAGTTAGTGAGAGGAAAGGAGACGCCACCCTTTAAAAGTTGCTCGTAAAATTCGATGTCTTTCGCCGAGACAATCTCCCAAGTCCGATGGACAAGAATCTCCACGGTTTCCTGCGGGAGCGGCACATCGTGAAGGGCTTGTTCGAGGTCTTTGGTTTCGTTCAAGCGCTCCGCAAAAGCATCCCAGCCTTCGGGATGATCCGTTATGTCGGCAAGAAGCAGGTCTGCAAGGGTCGTCATTGACGGCAGGCCGTGGGGGATCGTTGCACCTGTCCCGAGGACAACGACAGGGCGTTCAGAGAGAAATCGCTGGGCGCGTCTCGCCAGTTCATCGTAAGTCAACTCTGAATCCTCCGGTGGGGAATCGGTCATCATTCTGTTTCCTTTTTTGCCGCTAACGTGCTTTTCAGCGGGCGTGGCTTTTTGCGCTCCGCTGCAAAAGGCTTGTTATGCCTGTTTTTTGTTGTTGGCCTTTGAAGACGATAACTCTTTAAACATCTTCCCTTGTTGTTTATATCTTTCTTTCCTGACTTCCTCTATCTTTAGTTTTTGATCTTTCATGTATTGAATCGAATCCCAATCGCCAATTTCTTTCTGTGGAAGTTTGCTCAAAGATCTAAGTTTTAACGCTAATACGTTTGCCCTGACTCCCAGTAGGGCATACTGATATTGACGCTCCTCAAATCCTTCTGAATAGTCCGGAGGTGATGCAGCATGTTCAAATGTTGAGTCGATGAAAGAATTAGCAGATTCTAAATTCAATGGGAAATTCAATATTTCATACATGATATTTGCTGGTAGAGACTTCCACTCCACTTCTAGTTTTTCTGGCTCAAAAACAGGAGCGGACACTTGTATACGGCTATAACCATCCTTGTCAGGTTGACCATGATATAGTCCATCATCACTTACTACAGCCGAACATCCGGACACAAATCTATCGAGCATGCAGGTTACGTGGATGCACAGATATTCAATATTCTTTTGGTTCTTTGAACGCTGAATCCACAAATCCTTAACGACTGGAAGAAGAAATCCTAAAACCACTCCAATTAATCCATAAGTCGCTTTATCCATTTTTCTTCCTCAATATAATAGATTTTAATTTTCGATATTGATGAATATTTGGGGCATAATGCATGTTTCGCGCGGTTATGTTAAAGCCTCCCTAATAGCGTGTGGTTGCGGGAAGGATCAGATTCCGTGTATAGAGTCCATAGAACTGATTGAGG
>CACVKW010000502.1 GCA_902749685.1 Olavius sp. associated proteobacterium Delta 1
ACTCAATTGGTGGGTACTCGGTATCTGGTACTGGGTATTGGTTTTAAGGAATGGGTTTGATTTTTAATATATCACCCGCAAGGGCCATATGAAATGAGTTACGCAAGGCCACCAAACCAATACCTGATAGCCAATACCC
>CACVKW010000503.1 GCA_902749685.1 Olavius sp. associated proteobacterium Delta 1
CTGCGAATCACAACCAATCCATGCACGCTATAAGAGATGGAGATGGTAGGCGACTTGATCTAGCAACCAAGGCAGGGCCGGTTACGGCCCTGCCTTTTTAAATTGAGGAATATTCGAAGTCGGAATGCGGACAATCTTCAATTTATGCCGGCGTATAGTTCTTAAGTTCTGGAAAATATTTTTTGTAGATACCGCGATCGCGCGTCAAAATCGCATCACATTTAGCAAGCGCAAAACCTCCGATATAAAAATCAGAGAGAAAGTGCTCTTTCTTGTTTAGGTTCTGTCCGCAATTTGGGCACTTTAACTTTGATTTACGCTTTAAATATCTCATCCACCTTGCTCCCGCAATACTTACCGCGTCTATTTCCAACGGATCAATTTTTATCTTGTGGTCTTTAAGGAATGCGGTAACATGCTTGGTATTGCCGCTAAACTGGGGCATCAGTTCGGCATACACTACTGCCGGAGCAATTAGTATCTCTTTTGCTGTCAGAGCAGAATAGAGCTTGTCTTGATATGGTTGAAATTCATTTTTTAATACATCGATGAGAACAACAGTATCGATACAGATTTTCACGGTACCTGCCCTCTGATCTGATCCATATAATTATCTGATGTTTGCTTGCCTTTAAATTTACCGCGCCATTTTTTTTTAAGTTCTGCAATTGGATCCACCACTAGGACGAAGTGCGCACCTTTTTTCCGAATATCGACCTCACTTCCAGGCACGATATCGAGTTCAGTTCTTACGTCAGGCGGAATCGTTATCTGATATTTAGCAGTCACTTTAGCCATTGTTATACACTCCAATTCAAGGTATACTAGTTCTTAGAATATGGTATACCACATTTCATTTGTCAACAATATTCTAAAATGGATTCAATTATTTAAATAGCCCCAATCCCTCAATTCCCCTCTCAGACCCTTAAAAGTTTTTATAAAATTTTTTAATGCTCTTGCCGGACCGGGCATACTGCCGAATATGGGTCGCGTTCACCTTTTTCCATAATATCAGTGAGTAAGACATAATTGGGTTAATGGACCAGTCCTGCTCAAGTTGGCATTTATCTTGCAATGCATAAAGCGGACTTTAATAGTTAGCTCCAAATTAGTTTCAACTCAATTGGGGCACCAGCCAGGGACTATGAATGGCCAACTACCAGCTGGGAACTATCAGCTATCCGCTAAACCGTTGCGGCGGTAAATAATTTAAAGGGGTTGTCAAAATGAAAAAGACTCGCAAGATATTACAGATTGCCTTGATCAGTGCCATTGCCTTGCTCAGCTTAGGGCCGGCCGCCCAGGCGCAATATAATTTCAACAAGAAGGTCACCGTCGATCATACCCGAGTCTTTGGCATTCCCTCCGGCTATGACTATATGAAAAAGATCACCATCGACGCTGCCCGGGTCGGTGGAACGAACACGGCGCCGCCGGCCGGCTTTAGCGCCGTTAAGAAAATCACCGTGAATAATGCCAAGGTCAGCGGATCGTCTGATTTAACCGACTTTCCCGTGCTGGTCAGCATCCCTGCAGACGCCGGATTAAAAACCACAGCCCAAGGCGGCCAGGTGACAGACAGCCAGGGCGACGATATCCTTTTCTATGATCAAACTTTGAGCAGCCAACTGGACCACGAGATTGAATCCTACGACGGCACCACGGGGACGCTGACGGCCTGGGTGCGTATTCCGACCCTCAAGGCCACGGCCGATACCGTCTTTTACCTGGCCTACGGCAACAGCTCCATCAACACTTCCCAGGAGAATGCCGCCGGGATTTGGGACAGTAATTATGTCGGCGTGTGGCATATGACAGAAACGGATGCAGTCGATTCCACCTCTAACGGTCACACCGGAACCGGTGGCGGCGATGTAGCAGTTGATACTAGTGGAAAAATGGGCAGGGGCCTTAGCTTTGACAGTTACGGTGATGAGGTTGATCTTGGCACATGGAATCCATCTGCCAGTAGCCTGACAATATCGGCCTGGGTAAATTGGTCCGGCGCTGATAGTGATAATCAGGCTATCGTTGCGAAACGATCAAACTGGAGTGACGCTGGAATGATGTGGCAGCTTCATCGGGACGCTGATCCTGCTCGGATTTTATGGTACGCGAAGGGAAGTTTTGTCGACTTTTCATCAGTTGACCTCAGTGCCGGCTGGAATCATGTGGTCCTAACGCATACCGATGGTGGTGTCCCGACCCTGTATCTGGATGGCACAGCCTATGCAGGTAGCGCGGTGGTTAATTGGAATTCCGGCACTGATGCTATTTTGCGCATCGGTAAATCAGATGTGGCGGAAGAGTCGTTTAATGGCACCATCGAAGAGGTGCGCATCTCCAACATCGTGCGCTCGGCCGAGTGGATTGAAACCAACTACAACAACCAGAACTCCCCGGGCAGTTTTATGACCATCGAAGATTCCGGCGGCCAGGCAAACTTTCCCGTGCTGGTCAGCCTGACCAGTGTTGATCTGAAAAGCCCCGGCCGGGTCACCAGCGCCAACGGCTATGATATGATCTTCATGGATGCAACGTTGAGCGGGCAGTTGGACCATGAAATCGAGTCCTATGACGCTGCGACCGGGACCCTGGCGGCCTGGGTCAGGGTGCCCGTGCTGAAGGCAGGTGAAGACACCGTGCTTTACCTGTGTTACGGCAACAGCAGCGTTACTGCTTCGCAGGAAAATGCCGCCGGGGTGTGGGATGCCGACTACAAGGGGGTTTGGCACATGGAGGGC
>CACVKW010000504.1 GCA_902749685.1 Olavius sp. associated proteobacterium Delta 1
AAAATCATTGCTGTCCAAAATAATTTGAAAATCAAATACTGCCTTTAATAAAAACAGGCAGTTATAAACGGGAAATTAGTGATTTAGAAATCAGGTTGTA
>CACVKW010000505.1 GCA_902749685.1 Olavius sp. associated proteobacterium Delta 1
TGAGTGTTTTTTTTAAGGCGAGCAAGATCACTTAGCTGCCAGAAGCTAAAAAGAAAATGAATCTATGTCATAAACAATCAATCCTCCTATGAAATAGTGAGTGATGGGTTATAGCCGAATGAAGGTGTTATCCAGATGTCCAGGCAGGGCGGCTAAAAGCTAAGATTCTCATGGGAGCTTGACATTTGGGACACTTAAAGACCGGCCTGGTTCGTGGTGCACA
>CACVKW010000506.1 GCA_902749685.1 Olavius sp. associated proteobacterium Delta 1
GCATTGGGCAAAAAAGTACTTGTCGCAGCTCTGCAATTAAAAGAACGAGTTATCCTGCCCACTATGGCTTTCTCATAAATCATGCGCAAACATGATTTGTGCCGTAGCCAGATTGAATATTTTAGGAATGCTATCGATTTAAATTGAAAAGACTGAGCGAAGCGATACAACAAATCTTCAATCTTCAATATTCAATATTCAATTCCGGCTTGTCCGGGTTAGGTTTCACCAGCGCCGGTTTCTCGTTCAGACTGCGGCGTTGCCAATAGATGAGTTTCGTATCTCATCAATAAAGCATTCAAGGGCGACCAGGAACATAATTGCAAAACCAAGCGGAATCGCTATGTAGGGCACTGTCATCGGAATCTGCATGGCCGTTGAGCGTTGGGTCCACTGGGCCAGTGAAAACATCGTCCCTTCTTTGATACAGTAAACAAAAAAGCCAAGGGTCATTACATAGATTGCCGCGCTGACAGCGGTTTGGGCAGAGTTTTTCAGTTTGCTGCGCAGATAACCAATGCTGATATGCATGCCGTCCCGAATGGCATAGGCCGAGCCGAGGCAGGTAATCCAGATCAGCAGATAGCGCGCCAATTCTTCGGCCCAGCTGAACGGCGACTCAAAAACGTAGCGCAGGACGACCTGCACAAATATGATCCCCGTCATCATGGGAACCATTGCGATAATGGCATACTTGCAGAGCGAAAGTAACAGATCGTTAACTCTTCGCATCGGATCACTCCTTTAGGGAGGGATTAATTACCGTACAGTTCCTTTTCCGCCGCCTGGGAAGCCTTCATAAATTTATCCACCCATTCGGCACCGATCCGGTTTTTGGTCCAAGTTACCATGTGATTGTGCATGGTATCTTTCCACACCTTCATTTCAGCGGCACTGGGTACGTAAACCTCGACGCCCTTTTTCTGAAAATAGTCCACCCAGACGGTTCCACCCCACAACGTCAACCCCTCAAAGGCCATCATGGCATTCAAGGCCGAATCTTTGATCAGGTATCTCTGCTCCGGTGAAATCTTTTTCCAAAATCTTTGACTGACATAGATATTGGACATTCCCAGAAAAAAATCAGCCTTGTTGATATATTTTAAAACTTCGTCAAGCTTGATCATGCGGACAAAGGGATCGGCCGTTATACAGCCGTCCACAACACCCTGCTGCAATGACGTGTAAAGCTCGGAAAATGATATGGGTGTAGGGGTGCCGCCTGCAATTTTAACCATTTCCACCAGATTGGGCGTTTCAAGGGTTCTGATTTTTTGACCTTTCAGATCACTCGGCACGCGAATCGGTTTTTTGGCCGACATGAAATTGTAAAATGGCCCCTCAAAACCCCAGGCCAGGATTCGAATACCGTCGCGCTTGGCAATCATTTCTACCAATTCCTGCCCGGTGGGTCCGTTTAACACCTTTCTGGCCACATTCAGATCTTTGAACAGGTATGGAATCTGAAGCGCCAGGACCTCAGGAGCAAAGTTGGTAATCGGACCTCCCGGGTACCCGCTCATATCCATGGATCCGGCTTTAATCATCTCAAGAGCCTCGCGATCATTGCCGAGTTGACCCGAAGGAAATACCTTTACGGTAATAGCCCCGGCACTTCTTTTCTCGACCATGTCTTTAAATGCCTGGCCTTTAATATTCGTAGAGGCAAACTCGCCATTGGTCTTTTCCAATCCCAATTCCAAAGGTGGATCATAGGTACCGAATTTAATGCTGAGTGTTTTAGCCATAACCGGCGAACTAATAACAAATACTAGCACAATAAAAATTGCCGCCAACATTTTTAAATTAAATGCACTTTTACTTCTCTTCATAATAATCCTCCCTTCATTTTTTGGACTTCTGTCATCTGTCTTCTGTCCTCCGTCTTCTGTCCTCTGTCATCTGTTTTAGAAGCCTTCGACCTGATTGGGGAAATAGTCTTCCAGCGTACCCACACGATAAACATCCGCTGTTGCGCAGTGCAGGCAACCGCCAAACATGACCACGTCGTAGAAAGGCACCGGGATCACCTCGATCCCGTGTTTTTCAAGCTCTTCTATCATCGGGGTCTCGCTGGCCTCGACACAAACGGTGTTCGGGTCGACAACCAGGAAGTTCATATTCAGCCAGATGCTGCAGTAGCAAAGGGGCCGTTTCTCTGTCAGAACCGATTTGGGTGCCCAGATAACCTCCCAGTCATTTTTTTCGAGAAGTTCCATGACTTTCGGTGTCAGGACAGGCCGGGCCGGGTTGCAGACAACCAGCCCCGGGCGGATCGGTACCAGGGTGGAGTCCATGTGCCAGGGCTGCATTTCTTTGTACCGGATCTTATGTATTCGGTGATCGGAAAAATGCTGCGAGAGCCAGCGGATACCGGCATCGTTGGTGACCATTGAATATTGCACGAAAAGATCCCTGCCAAAGCGTACGATGTCGGCCGCATCAAACAGGGGCTCGACTTCGGTGATCAGCCAGTCACTGGCTTCCGCCTTTTGCGAGCGTTGCTCCTCACTGAGATCATTCCAGATTTTGTGCCAATCCTTTTTGTAGGTGCGCGCGCTCAGACGGGGTTTGGGGGCAGCCTCCCAGCGAAAATTGGGATCTTCAGCGTAGTATTTTTGCAACACCGGTCGGTAGGCAAGGTACTCGAACCAGCGGCTGCGATGGGACATCGTGGCCTCCAGGATTTCGTTGCCGACGGTCAGCAGAACATCCCGCGGCGGCATGCAGCCCAGCATAGACTCCTGTTTCCAGTCCGGTGTCTGGACAGCCTGACTGAAATCGAGCGGCTCGGGTCGATCGACCCGGATGCCACGTTTTTCAAGAATACCGGCAAAGTTGTCAAGCTGTTCAACGGCTTTGGCTACCCTTTCCTCGGGCATAGGTCCCCAGGTACCGTATGGGAAACCGTCCTTTGTAAAATCCCGGTAGACAGCCGGCTCCGGCGCCTGCAGCATGGCGCCCTCGGCACGCCCAACGATAACGTGTTTTAACGGGTCCCATTCATTCCACGAACTAACAATTGTTTTGCTCTCATTGACCATATCAACCTCCAATATTTGTTTTTCATTAATTAATCCGCCCTGAATAATAGCCTATTCAGGTTTATTGATGTTTTTGTTCTTTTCATAAACAAGTCGATAGTAAAATAGATAGAATTCCACAAATATTCAATATTCAATTTTCATTCTTCAATTATCGAGAACAGCGACTCAGTCCGCCGTTGATTTGAACTATCTGACCGGAAAAAATGGGACCGCCCTCAGCCGCTAGAAAAGAAACAGTGGCCGCCACTTCCTCCGGATCACCCACACGATCCAGCGGTATGTCTTTAGCATACATGGCCTTAACTTCATCCAGCGATATGTCGAAATCATCGGCATCGACCTGAAGCTGGGGGGTATCGATGACGCCTGGATGAACGATGCCGACATGAATATTTTCGGACCGGAGTTCTGCTGCCAGAGCTTCCCCCAGCGCGGTCAATCCGGATTTGGACGCACCATAGGCTGACGCATTTTTCCATCCCTCGATGCCGAACATCGAGCTCATGATAATTATTCTGCCTCCCCCAAGTTTTCGCATGCCGGCAAGCACTGCCTGAATACAGCCAAGATGTCCGGTTAGATTGACATTCAAATGCTTCCACCAATCCCCAGGATCCTGCTCCAAAAAAGGGACCATCGTCATATAGGCCGCGTTGGCGACCAGAATCTCCACCGGGCCCAGCTGTTCCGCTATTTCCTTGACCATGGTCTCGACCTGGCAAGCTTTCGACATATCGCAGGCCACGGCGATCCCACCGGTTTCCCTGGCAACCGCTTGCAGGTCGGGATGGGTATCCAAATCATTGACAGCGACCTTGGCGCCTTCCTCGGCCAGTCGAATTGCAGTTGCCCTGCCGATTCCTTGACCGGCACCGGTCACCAGGGCCACCTTGTTTTGAAGCTGTCCTTTGAAAGTCATTTATTTTTCCACCTTTTTGGTAACCTGAATAATCTATTTTCCTGTGCGGATGGATATGTTCAATCCAAAAATATTAAAAAAATAGATACCTGAATTTTTAAGCACCGATCATCGCGCCAAGGCAGTTGCGGCGACTTGACCTCAGGCTTCAGTACGGATTATTTTAGCGGAAAATTCAGGTATTAGAAAAACACGGCTCCGCCATTCGGGCTTAGGATTTGTCCGCAGTAAAAGTTTCCGCCGTCAGAGGCCAGCAGAACGGCAGTCGCTGCAATTTCTTCGACGGTCCCCAGGCGCTGCATGGGAATATCTTTTTCCTTTTCAATCCATTCCGGTTCCATGTCCGCCAGAATCATGTCGGTTTCAATGGGGCCGGGAGCAATGGCATTGACCAGGATGCCCGGGACCAGTTCAAGCGCCAGGCTGCGGGTCAGCCCATTGATTCCGCCTTTGGCGGCGCAGTAATGGGCATAATTGGCTCGGCCCTTCTTTGAAAGCTCGGAGGTAATATTGATGATTTTTCCCACCGGATCGGTTGCCATCAACGGAATAAAGTATTTCGCTGCCAGAAATACCCCGCGCAGATCGATTGAAATCAGATGATCCCATTCTTCAACCGGCATGTCTTTGACGGGAAGCTCCTTGCCAATCGTGCCGGCATTGGCCACCAGGATGTTTATCTTGTCGAATTCCTTGCGGGCCACCTCCTGCATCCTGACAAAATCCGACTCTTGGCCGGCATCGGCTTGAATCGCAATACACTTGACGCCCAGCGCTTTTACTTCCTCAGCGGTCTGCTCCGCCGCTTTCTGATTGGAAGCATAGGAAAATATAATGTGCGCGCCCTCCTGAGCATAAGCCAAACAGATTCCCTTGCCGATCCCACGGCTGCCGCCGGTTACGACGGCGACCCTGTCTTTCAGTTTTAAATCAGTCATTAGTGTATCCTCCACATTTTCTGATATTGCCGAAATTAAGTCGACATAAAAACTGCTCATTCCACCCTCCAATCCTTTGCCGAATTCGAAATGGCTCAAGGCGCAGGGCTCAGGGCGAAAGGAGAAGAATCATCTTCCCATAATAGGTATTAGTAAGAATTTTATGTCGAATGCTTATTGCTCGGCTTGGTAATTGGATTCGATCAAAGACCGAACCCAATTAATTTTCGATATCCTGCTGGTCAGGTGCTGATCAGGCAGCCTTCAGATCCTCGGCACTGTGGACTTCATCCAGGTCCTTGTTGGTCTCGATCTCATGCGCCTTGAGTTCTTCCTCGTTTGGCGGAAAGGCTAGCGAGCCCACAATGAATACAATCAATGAAATGCTGGTGCTGAAAAACACCGGAACCTGGAAAATATTCCAGATTAAACCGCCTTCATCGGCACCTGGAACCCCCCAGATATTGGTTACCGTATAAACCGCCAGCCCCGCGATAATACTGGCCCAGACGCCTTTGCGCGAGGCACCCTTCCAGAAGGGCGGAATAATTAAAGGCCAGGTTATGGTTACAAAAATGATATCCCAGGCCAGATAAGCCAGCTCAAGAACCTTGGCAAATGACAATGCCAAAACGATGGATATTATCGTAAACAACAGCACTCCGCCGCGGGACACCAGTAAAAGCTCAGATGAGCTGGGATTTTTTTTGATGAAATCGAGATAGATATTCTTAGATGATATGCCGGCGCAGGATACAAAACAGGCCGCCAGGGTCGACATGGCCATTCCTGCCATGGCGGTCAGAAAAAAGGCCGCAAACAACGGGTGCCAGTATGTCCTTGCATATTCGAGCGTCAGCGGTTCGGCATTTTCGACGCCGGGGAAAATGGTCTTGAATGCTTCACCGAGCATTCCGGGAGTCCAGCAAATGGACAAAACGATTAAACCGGCAATGGCCATGGACAACTGGGCCACCCGGGGATTTTTGGCGCCGCAGGCTCTTTGACCGAGGTCGGCCGCCGGGATGTCGCCAATGGCAAGCACCAGGTAAAGCGTCCAGAATTCGGTGCCGCCCTTGCTGAACAATTTGCCGACATCCCACCATTCGGGGTTGAATATTTTATCCTCGTGCGTAAAAAAAATAACTGCCGAAATAGCCAGAATTCCGACGACGGAAATGATACCGTTTAATATATCGGCGTAGGCCATCGACCAGAGACCGCCCAAAAGAGTGTAAATCAGGGTCAGGATACAAAAAACCAGCAGGCCAGCCCAAAAAGGTATGTTGAAAATAGTTTGGAGGATGTAACCGCCGCCCACTGCCAGGGCGCCGCCATTGAACATACCAAAGGCGATGATCATAATGGTTCCGGCAAACGCGCCCAGTTTGCGATCTGCAAATCTTAGCCCATAGTAATCGCCGATGGTCCAACCTTTTAAACGCCGGATAGGTTTGACCCAGATAAAAGCGCCGAGAACCATGCAGGAGCCCAGTCCAGCCATGGTGGCAGATGCTTCAAATCCGCCCGTAAAGTACCCGGAGCCGACGGCGGCAAAATAAAACGGCGCCGCCATCAGTGCCGCAACAAGGCTCCAGGTGGCCATGGATAAGGGCAGATTCCAGCCCGCGACAATAAAATCCTCTGCTGTTTTGACATGCTGATAACCCTTAAAGGCAAGGTAGAAAACAGCAATCATAAAAATGCAGAACATAATTGGTATCATCTCTTTCTCCTTTCTTGCGGCAGCTAATGCCGGGTTATAAAAGCGGTTTATGAGATCAACATAAATTTCAGATCGTTTACGTTGGTTCCGGTCGCCCCGGTTTCAATATCATCACCCAGTTTTTTGAGAACCGGTGTCACATCATGCCCGGCAAGAGCAACGAAAATATCAATTGCAAAGTCATTCGCTCTTGCTAAAGTTTGATTGTCAACCATACCGCCGGCAATATCCGTGGGGCCGTCCGTGCCGTCTGAATCAAGACCGACGACCACGACGTTACCGATTTTATCCAGACCGGGCGCTGAGGCTAAAGAAAATTCCTGGTTAGGTCCGCCCTCACCTGCTGTACCATCTATTTTGACCGTTGTCTCTCCGCCGCCGATGACCGCGCATGGCGGATTCAATGGGCGCTGATTGGATATAATTTCTCTGGCAATGGCGGCAAATGTTCGGCCCAGCTCTTTGCTTTCGCCTTCCAGAACGGTGGAAAGGATCATGGCCTTAAAACCAAGCTCAGAGGCCTTATCGGCGGCCGCTTCGCAGACACTGGCGCTTTTTACCAGAATAAAACTGTGAAGGTTGTGGCCTGCCAGATCGCTAGTTTTAGGTGTTTCATGTTCAGCTCCGGCAGCTTTAAGATATTTACCGACAGCGGCCGGCACCCTGTCCCAGAGATCGTATTTTGTCAGAGTTGTGCGGGCATCCTCCAAAAAGGACGAATCGGGTACCGTGGGATCGGTAATATAGTCCAGTTCATCACCGGTAACATCAGATACCGTCAAATTGATTAATTGTGCCCGGGGATGAACCGCCCGGGCCAGTCGGCCGCCTTTAATTTGACTGAGGTGTTTTCGTACGGCATTGATTTCATAAATATTGGCGCCGCAGGTTAACAGCAGCCGATTGACTGCTTTCTTTTCTCCCAGGGTGACACCGTCAACCGGCAGCGGCATCAAAGCCGAACTGCCGCCGGTAATACAGCCGAATACAATATCATTGGGTTGGGTTTGACGGGCCAGTGCGATCGCTTGCCGGGATGCTTCGAAACCGGCCTTATCCGGGATGGGATGGCTCGCATGGTACAATCTGGCTTGGGACAGTTTCCCTTCCTGGCCGTATTTGCATATGACCACGCCATCGGTAATTCTCTCGCCCAGTAAATCTTCCAGTGCCCGGGCGATCGGATAGGTAGCCTTTCCTCCTCCCAGCAGAAAAATACGTTTGTGCCCAGCTAAATTGTAACTCAGCTCTCCCACCAAAAGATGATTGCCATCAACTCGAACCAGGTTACGGGTTGCCTGGTAAGGATCGGCTTGCGCCAGGGCATGGTCAATAATATCAAGAGCCGCTTCACGCAGTTCCAGGTTGCCATGCGAAAGAAGCTGTTTTCTATTATTAATGTAGGTCATTGCGGTTCTCTTTTGCTTTTGCCGTGTGCCGTGTGCCGTGTGCCGTGAGCCGGCACCTTAACCCTTCACCTTAAACCTTACACCCGATGCCATCGTCTGCGAGCATTCAGCTTTGAGCTACAACCCTAGGCCGGCCTGGCAAAGTCCCGCCCGGCATAAACGCCTGCAGCTCCCAGCTCTTCTTCTATCTGCAGCAACCGGTTGTGTTTTGAGGTTCGTTCCCCCCGGATTGGCATACCGGTTTTTATCTGGCCGCTGTTTAACGCGACCACCAGATCCGAAATAATCGGGTCTTCGGTTTCGCCGGATCGTTCCGACACCTGAACGCCGTAATTATTGCGATAGGCAAATTCAGCTGCGTCCAGCGCTTCGGACAGGGTTCCGATCTGATTGACCTTGAACAGCATGGCATTGGCGGCACCTTTTTGCACACCCTCTCTGAGTCGATCCACATTGGTCACAAACAAATCATCACCGACGATCTGCATATCAAGCTCCCGGGCGAGAGTGGCAAAGCCCTCAAAGTCTTCCTCATGCAGGGGATCTTCCATCGATACGATCGGATATGCTTCTGCGACCTTTTTGTAGAGTTCAATCAGGGCGTCACGGTCATATGCTTCGCCGTCCAGTTCATAAACATCGGATTTCTGGTTAAACCAGGAATTGGCGGCCAGGTCCATGGCATAAACGATATCATCGGCATAGCCCGCCTGATCGACCGCTTTGGACATAAACTCAAAAGGCTCCCAGATTCCCCGCATGGGAGTGGCAAACCCGCCTTCGTCTCCGGTGTTGGTGCCGAGGATGCCGTATTTTTCGACTACCAGGTCCCGCAAAACCTCATTGATTTCGGTGGTCATCTCCAGCGCGTGCGCATAGGAGTTTGCCCCCACCGGCATGAAAATAAATTCCTGGATTTCAAGCTCGTTGGCGGTCAATTTTCCGCCATTGAGGCAGTTCATCAGCGGAACCGGCAACACGTGGGCATTTGGATTTATATAGTGATACAATGAAACGCCGTTGACATTTGCAGCCGCCCGGGCGACAGCCAGAGAGACGCCCAAAATAGCGTTAGCCCCCAATTTACTTTTATTTGCGGTTCCATCCATGTCTATCATGGCCAAGTCGATTTTTCTCTGCTCGGTGACATCCCATCCGACCAGCTCGGGGCCGATAACATTGTTGACATTATCGACCGCCTTGAGAACACCAAGTCCCTGGTAGCGGCTCGGATCGCCGTCTAAGAGAACATGGGCCTCGTGACTGCCGGTTGAGCGTCCTGATGCAACGTCGGCTCGTCCAATTAACCGGCCATCAATCCAAACATCCGCCTGTACCGTTGGCCACCCTCTGCAGTCAATAATTTCTCTGGCATGAATTTTAGTGATCGTAAGCAAAGACATAGTCAATTTCCTCTCCTTTAGTAGTTGAGCAAGAGTCACCCAATCAGCATTTAATTGATGATTTTTCTTTGTCTGAATAATTATTAGTTACCGACATAGCCAAGCTTGTTCGAAACCTCCTTTGAGGCAGCCAAAATCTCTTGAATGTTCTTCTTAAGCTGTTTGTCTGTGAGACGAAAATTCGGTCCGGAAATCGAGATGCTGGCGACAACACGTCCGCTGGCATCCCAAACCGGGGCGGTCACCGAAAAGGCGTCCGGTTCGCGTTCACCTCTACTGACCGCATATCCCTTCTTGCGAATAGCCTTGAGGTCTTTTTCAAGTTTTTTTGTATCTGTGATCGTAAGGGAGGTATATTTTTCCAGGCGTCCTTTACGAATGATCGCGTTACGTTTATCTGCCGGAAGATAGGCCAGCAAAACCTTGCCGGAAGCGCCGGCATGCAACGGATAGAAAGTGCCGACAGGTCCCACCTTGGCAATTTCGTGTAAACTCTCTACCCGGTCAACACATACCCGTCTGTCGCCTTCGATAACGTACAAAGCGATTTCTTCGCCGCATTTATCTCTGAGTTTCTCCATGATCGGCCGGGCTATGTTGACCAAATTATTCTGCCTGGCGCCCATGTTGGCCCACAATTGAATCCGGTAACCCAGTTGATATTTTCCCAGATTTTTCGTTCTGGTGACACAACCGTGTTTTTCGAGGGTCGAGAGAAGACGCGATACTGTACTTTTGGTGTAGCCGGTATATCGGCTGACTTCTCCAACACCAAGTATTTGTTTCTCGGTACTAAAACAGTTTAATACTGCTATCGCTTTTTCCACCGATTTATGAGTCATTTGGAAACTCCGATCCAATTGAATGGTATGCAATTGACAAATCGGTTTCTTAAATTATCAGGAACTATCTAGAAGGCCGCGCAATGCCCGTTCTGGTTCTAAGAGCATCTTCAATCGATTTCACAAACCCAGTCAGATAGTTGCATAAAACGCAACGATCTTTCATAATACGCAAATTAACTTTTTCGCCGATTCTTGTCAAGCATTTTATTCATATCGGCTTAACATCCTGATATTAAATATTATTTTCTCACCTTGACATCAATTCTTTTTTAACATACAGTCATTTTGCTTGACCGGGTTAGGATCCATATTAATGATTATGACCCCATATCTAACTCGATGACATAATCTACAAGAAACTTCGTGCCCTGATTCCAACAAGAGAATACAAAAACCGCAAGCTGAACTGGCTTAACCTCGATTTCTGATTTAAAATTGGCACCCCATTCAAAATAAATTCTTAAATCTTGTGAAGGGAGGATGTAAAAATGAAACATTTCAAAGGAAAATCAGCATCAATACTGGTAGGTGTTATCATTGTCCTGTTCTCGATCGGAGCGGAGGCAAAGGATTTATACGAAATTAAGTGTATTTTCCCGTATTGGACGGGTTTTGCCCCGACGTTCTTAGCCCGCGACCTTGGCTACTTTGAGGAGGAAGGCCTGAAGGTGGATATCGTGTTCGACGACGACCGCGGCAACGTTCTGCCGGCCATGATGAGAGGGGATGTTGACTGCTCGGAGCGGACCATCGGCGAATACCTTACACGGCCGCGCACCGATGAGACTACCGGCACCGCTATCGGAACAATCGATCTATCCCTCGGTGCGGATGCAGTCATCGCGGACGGATCAATAAAAACCGTCGCTGATCTCAAGGGCAAGGTATATGCCGGCGAACCCAACCACCCCGCCTACATGCTGATCCAGGTCGCTTTGAAGGAGGTCGGAGTGGCCTGGAAAGACGTCATCTATCGGCCGATCCAAACCGCCGACGGGATGGCCATCTTCGAGGATTCTTCCATTGCCGCGGTTGGGGGTTTTGAGCCGATGATCTCCCAGACGCTCAAGGCGACCAGTCGTAAGGGGGCACATATTCTCCTGCATTCCGGTGATTACCCGGGCTTAATTGTCGACGTCATCGTGATTCGCACCGAACAGTTAAAGAAGCATCCGGACAAATATGCCGGATTTCTCAGAGGGATATATCGCGCCATCGACTATCTCAACCAAAACCCCGTCAAGGCTAAAGAGATGATGGCGCCGCACTACACCCTGACGCCCAAGGAATTCCAGGAATCACTCGATGTCGGCGTTGAATATACAAGCTACGAAAAAGCGGTCGAATTGTTTGGGACTCCCGGCCAACAGGGGAAAATTCATGAAGTCTTCGATACCCTCATGGATATCGCCCTGGAACATGACCTCAATGATGTTAAATTGTCGGCCGACAAATCCATCGACAACACACTCTTAAACGATCTATGGAAAGGCCATAAGCGATAGTTATGAACAATTCGAAAAGGTCCAAGGCGGCATCGTGGAAGATGTTGTTTGTGTTTCGGGGGCCCAAAAGCCCCAGGTTGGAAACAGGGCTGGCCATTGCCTCCTTCATATCGCTTCTTGCGATTTGGTCGCTGATTACATACTTGGAGTTGCTCCCAAGACAGTACCTGGCCTCTCCTTTAGCAGTATTTAAAGCCCTATATCAGCTTTTCGTCAAATTTAATTTTATTCATGACGTCTGGATCAGCATTTATCGCGTGTGGGTCGCGTTTCTGGTCGCAGCGCTGATGGCAATACCGCTCGGGATCCTGATGAGCTGTTATCGCATCGTCAACGCTATCAACGAACCGGTTATTGATTTTATCCGATATTTGCCGGTGCCGGCACTTGTTCCCCTCACCATTCTCTGGCTGGGTGTCGGTGAGTTGTCGAAAATTACTTTGCTCTGGATGGGTACTTTCTTCCAACTGGTTTTGCTCATTGCAGACGATGCCCGGCGCGTGCCGCACGAATATGTCGAGGTAGGTCTGACGGTGGGTGCCAAACCGCGCCAATTGTTAAAAGACATCATTCTGCCATCGATGCTGCCAAGTATGGTGGACAATCTGCGCATCACGCTCGGCTGGTGCTGGACGTATTTGATCGTTGCCGAGATTGTGGCAGCGGATTCGGGCATTGGCCATGTAATATGGTACATGCGGCGCTTTGTCAAAACCCCGGAAGTGCTGGGGGGGATACTGGTCATTGGCGTCATCGGTTTGCTGACTGATCAGGCGATTCGATTGCTGAGCCGTAAAGTGTTCACTTACCTGCGTTGAGGAAGACCATGGCTGCCTATGATCACTTTCTGAAAATAGATTCCCTGACCAAGAGATTTGAGCAAAAGAATCGCGCTGAGATCATTACCGTAATTGACAACGTATCCATGGCCATTGACGAAGGTGAGTTTATTGTTTTTCTCGGACCGTCCGGCTGCGGAAAAACAACCTTGATGCGTATTGTCGGAGGGCTGGAGACCGCAACGTCGGGCTCGGTGGTTCTCGAAGGCGATTATGTAACGGGACCGGACCGCAAGAAAGGTATGGTATTTCAATCGTACTCATCCTTCCCCTGGTTAACGGTGCTGGATAACATTATGTTTGGGTTGAAGTACCGGTCGGACGTCAGCGAAAAAGAAAAAGATGAAATCGCCCGCCACTATCTCGACCTGGTCGGTCTGAAGGGCTTTGAAAGCTTTTATATCAACCGCATTTCAGGCGGTATGCAGCAACGCGTGGCCATTGCACGAACCTTCGCGGCGGGTCCGGATATATTACTCATGGATGAACCCTTCGGCGCCCTGGATGCGCAGAATCGCGAGTTTTTGCAGGTACAGCTGCTGGATATTCGCCGGGCCGAAAGAAAAACAGTCATATTTGTCACCCACGATGTCGAAGAAGCGGTATTTCTGGCTGATCGCATTTTTGTTTTCTCGGCGCGTCCGGCGACAATCCTCGAGGAGGTAACCGTCGGTGACTATCTGCCCGGTGAGCGAAGTTTAGCAACCAAAGAAAATGACGAATTCTTCCGTCTGCGCAACCGCATCATGGCACTCACCCGCGAGCAGGCGCGGCGAACCGAAGAGATGATGGTGGCGGGTAAGACCTGATATTGAAGGTTTCAGGTTTCAGCAATGCCGCTGGCCTGGGGAGTTTACCCGCTGCTGGTGGGCGGCCAGTCTAATTGAAAAAGAGACTTTGGCAACGCTGGGTCTCATACAAATATAAAAAGCGAATATCGAATATCGAGTAATGAATATCGAATGTCGAAGGAATGTATTCTGCCCGTCGTGAGCTTCTGTGTCGAACGGTCTATTATAAAAAAGACAGAGCGCAGCGATTCTATCCTTCAAAATTCTGCGGTTCGATATTCGATATTCTGCGGTTCGCTGTTTAATCAAGATGAATAACATACTCCAAATATTCAATCTACATTATTCAATTATTTCGAGCATCTACAGTTCCCGCCATTGATGTGCAGCGTGCAGCCGTTATAGATGGGCCCGCCTTCTGCTGCCAAAAAGGCGACGGTTGCCGCCACCTCCTTGGGGTCTGCGACGCGGCCCAGCGGTATGTCCCGCGCATATATGGCTTTGACTTCTTCCCGCGATACATTCAGATCGTCGGCATCCACCTGCAGCTGAGGCGTGTCAATTATCCCGGGAGCGATAATACTGACGGAAATATTCTCTGATTTTAATTCCGCTGCCAATGATTCTCCCAAAGCACTGATACCGGACTTTGACGCGCTGTACCCGGTGGCATTTTTCCATCCGAGGGTACCAAAAAAAGAGCTGATCAGAATAATTCTACCGGCACCGATTCGTCTCATCCCGGGCAATGCTGCATGAATACAGCTAATGTGCCCGGTGAGGTTGACATCAACCTGCTCCCACCATTGAGCGGGGTCCTGCTCCAAAAACGGCAACATTGTCATGCGGGCGGCATTGGCCACCAGGATTTCGATCGGCCCGAGTTGTTCCTCGACTTCTTTGACCATTGTCTTGACCTGGTCCACCTGTGCGATGTCGGCAATCACGGGGATGCCACCGGTTTCCCGAACGACGTCGTTAATCTTCGGGTGGGCAATACGTCCATTTACGGCTACTTTGCATCCGTCTTGAGCCAAACGTATAGCAGTCACCCGACCGATGCCCTGCCCGGCTCCGGTGACCAGTGCCACCTTGTCTTGAAGCCTACGACTATTTTCCATATCTACACCCCTTTGTATCGTAAATCTTCTAATCCGGACAAGTCGGAATTGAAAATTGAAGATTGCAGATTGATCCGCCGCAGGCGGAGTGGATGTCGCTTCGCGCCGTCCTTTTTTTATAAATGGAAAGGATTCCTTAAATATTCATTATTCAATCGAAAATATTCAATCGTTACAGGATAGCGAATAATCCCAATACAATTTACTAGCCACAAAATGCAGAATGATAATTTCTGAGCGCCTAGGCGGGGAAGAACACCTGACTGACATAATAGTCGCCGTCATTTACAAGGAATTTGACGGTCGATGCCACTCGATCAGGATTTAAAGGCAGCCGCGGTGCGAGACAATTGACTCTTACATTATGGGGCGCTACCTCGCAGCCGAAACTTTTGGCAAACGCGACAACGGTCCCCGAAGCAGCAGCAACATAGGTATATCCGGGTTCGGGCGGACTGAAATTTACCGATAATGTCACAACACTGCCGCAACCTTTTGTCACCATTGCCGGTACAACGGCCGCACAGGCATTGGCGGTTCCGCCAAGCCACACATCGATCATCCGCTGCCATCGATCCGGTGCCATCGCGCCAATTGGCGCTTTCTCAAAATCTGCGGCGGCGGTAACCAGCAGATCAATCGACCCAAGATTTTCAGTCACCTGGTTTGCCGCCTCGATCACTGCGGCGCGCTCGGTAACATCAATACAAAGTGACAGGTCGGCTTCGGATTGCTTAAGATCAACACCAGCCACCCGCCAGCCGTCTGCCAGCATCCACCGAATCACCGCGCTGCCGATTGTACCGGCTGCACCGGTTACCAAAGCAACACGCGGCGCGTTGCTGTTTTTATCTATAGCCATTTGCATTCCTCCACTTTTAAGTTTGCTTCAGGAATATCAGCATTCTATCCGACTTTCTCGAAAGGCAGCACCGAGATTTTATTGGAGTAGTAAGGCAGTTTGTCGATCCTGGGATTATAACTGCCGTCATCTATACACTGACGAACATGGCGGGCGATGTCTTCCATGCGGGCAAACCAGACATCGCCTTTGCTCTTCATGTACTCGATGAGTTCTACAACCTTGCGCCAGCGCGCCAGCCGACCGGTGGCAAATGGATGCCAGACACCGACCCAAAGTCCGCCAAACTCGTATTGGACGTCGAATTCTTCGCGGAACACGTCGATGCCTTTTGAGGCCGACTTGATGGGCATCATATAATCCAGATCCATGGACTGGACAAACTGCGGCCAGTCATCCATGCCCCAGTGGGATGGCAGCTCGATTAATTCGCCCTGATCGGTCTTTAAGACATATGGAATATCATCACCCATTAACGAAGCATCATAGCGAAAGCCCTCCTCGATCAGCAGGTCGGCTGAATTATCCGAAAAATTGTAAAGCGGTGCCCGCCAACCTCGCGGTCGCTGGCCGGTAATGTTTTCAATAATCTTGATACTGCGTCGCAGCCAATAATGTTCTTCTTCCCGACTGCTGTCCAGGGGATTTTCGTGAAGGTATCCGTGATGGGCGACTTCGTGACCGCCTTCAACCATAGCTTTCACGGTATCAGGATAGTTTTCGATACACCAGGCCGGAACGAAAAATGTTTGCCGGATATCCAGTTGTTTGTATGTTTCGAGGATGCGGGGCACGCCGACCTCCGGTCCGTAGCGCAGCATCGACAGGCCTGAAACCCGGCTGATACCATCGCCCGGATGCTCCAGATGAATCAGGCTGTCCGAGTCCATATCAAAGGTGATTGCAGCTGCACACTTCGCTCCATTCGGCCACGGTACGGGATTTTTAATCATACTTAACCTCCTCTTAGATCTTTAAAAGTTATTTCTTCAAATATTCAATTTACAATCTTCAAGCTTCAATTCTCACCCTCATACGGCTATCAAAATAATTGCCGTCAATGCGGCGATAACCCCAATCCATTGCCTGCCCGAAAGGCGCTCTTTCAAAAGCAGCCACGCAAGTATAACGGTTGTAGCAGGATACATTGAGGCCAGAACAGCTGCCGTGTCAAGCCTGCCGGTATTGGCAGCTAAGGCATAAAAAGTATATCCGCCTTCTTTGTTTCTTACCATCAACAGCCCAGTATATCAAATTGAATGCTTCAAATTATATTAGAATAAATAGGAAGCGGATATATTTGGAAACAAAAAGGTGCAGATAATTAAACATTTTGAATTGTTAAAGATTTTTTATCCAATGGGATTTTGTGCCAATAGCCATTTTTGGCTAAAATTTTCAAATTTTTAGAGTATTTTTAATTGGTTATCTTGATTCGACACCAATACTCAGTCTTTTTATTTATGGACCGGTCTGGATAGGTAAGATAGATCATTTGAAATTTTTCGAGTATAATATACTGTAACTCCAATCAAAAAACGCTCAATGTTCGCAGTCCGGGGTCAGTTGTTCGTGGTTAAAAAGGTTCTCAATCTTAATCTCATATTTCTACAGCACGCGCAAAATAAATTCAATCTCCAGACAAAAAGTTATGCTGGTATTGTGAGCAAACGACAGCAAGAGGGCTAAAAAATTACCTATTACGCCACTAATGTGATACTAAGGGAGTGAGAAACGTAGGTCATTAGTATTAACTTCAAAAAGAAAGGAGGACCTATGAATAAAAAATTATTTGTTATATCTGTAATTTCGGTGGCTGTAGTTGTTTTCAACTTGTCTGAGTTAGGGCATACTGTGCAGTATATCCAGATGAGGCCTCTTGAGCAAATAATCAAGATAAGTGCAGGCTCAGTAACGCCCGGTAAGGAAGACAAGTTGCCATTGATTACATGGGGTGGCGACGAAGCGACTATATTAGCAAACGGCAATGCCATTAACACAAAGCCGGGAAGCATATTTGCCCAGAAAGGCCTGAATTTTGAACTTGCTTGGATGGATGACTTCAAGAAACAGGTCGAGATGTTCATACGCGGCGATATGTGGCTTCTGCGCGGAACGATGGGCATGATCAATATGGCCAGTGCCGTCAGTGCCAAAGACCCTAGAACCGAACTTGTGGTTATCTACCAGCTGACGTGGTCAAATGGCGGCGACTGCCTTGTGGTCAAAAAGGGTATCAAAACAGTAAAGGACCTGAAAGGAAAAACAGTTGTCCTGCAGGCCTATGGTCCACACGTGGACTACCTGGTAAAGCTTTTGGCTGACGCAGGCCTTAGCATAAACGACGTTAACGTCAAATATGTTAAGGATCTTACAGGTACTGCCAATAGCCCCTCGGAGGCCTTTTATGATCAGGATGTGGATGCAGCCTTTGTCATCATCCCGGACGGGCTTGCCCTGACAGAGGGTGATGATGCCGTGACGGGAGCTAAGATTCTGATATCAACCAAGACCGCCAACCGGGTAATCAGTGATGTTTATGCCGTACGCAAGGATTATCTCGAGGCAAACAGGGATAAGGTTCAGAAGCTGGTCCACGGCCTCATGCTTGCAGAGCAGGAACTGAGAAACGCGGTCAAGGGTAATTCACAGGTATGGAAAGACGTCAAGACCGCTGCGGCAAAGATCCTTCTTGAAAGCCCGGACGCAAACGAGCAGGCAATTGCTGATGCAGAGGCGTTGTACTACGATTGTCAATTTGTGGGGTATCGAGGCAATGTCAAATACTTCGGTGATACAAAATGGCCGAGAAACTTCTCCAAGATGGCTGATGAGATTCAGACTTCTTTTGTTGCCATGGGCATTTTGGGAAGCAAGGTTGCACTTGCCCACGCAAAGCTGAGTTACGATCAAATGAGGGCCGGTCTTGTGGGTATCGATGATGTCGAGACCCCTAGATTTAAGACCGACATTGTGGCAAAAGTGATTGAGAGAAAGGCTGCGTTGGGTACCCTGGAGGAGGGGGAGCTTTTCAATTTCGAGATCAACTTCAAGCCCAATCAAAAGATCTTCAGTACTGATATGTATAGTGATAAGTTTGGCAAGGTAGTTGAGATGTCAGCAACCTACGGAGGCGCAGTCATTAGTGTTGAGGGTCACAGCGATCCGCATAAGATTAACAAGCTCAAGAAAAAAGGCTCGGCTGACTTTGTCATCAAGAGAACCAGGCAGGCTGCCAAGAATCTAAGTGTGAGCCGGGCGCTTAGTGTTCGAGATACTGTCATTACGTTCGCCGAAGCTAACGGTGTTCCCCTTGATAGGAGCCAGTTTACGGTCATTGGCCGTGGTGTCTCCCAGCCGTTATATCCGAATCCTAAAACCAAGGAGCAGTGGCTCAGAAACATGCGGGTGGTTTTTCGCATCATACAAATCGAGGCTGAAGAAGAAGCCTTCGAACCTTTGGAGTAAGAAAGGGGGTGTATAACAATGATAACAAAAAGATTGTGCAGATGGTTTAACCTGTCTATCGCCCTTATATTTCTTGTTTCTTTGGTCGCAATATCCGCATGTAGTCCGGAGCCGGAGCAGAAACAAAAACAGAAACAGCCTGTAAAGCAAACAGCAAAGCAAGTGCAGAAAAAGGAAGACACCAAGGAGGTTCAAAGCGGGCAAGTCGCAAAGACAGTTTGGCCCTTTGGCTTTGAAAAAGAGATTGTCGGAGAGGTGCAACCAGAAACGGTTTCAGATAAAATGATTACAAGGAATTTTGTGATTATTTTTGACGATAGCGGAAGTATGGCTGATCCGGACGCAGATGGCAATCGAAAGATCGACACTGCGAAAAAGGCTGTCGTGGAATGGAGCAAGTCAGTTCCGACTGGAGCTAATGTTGGCCTTGTGAGTTTTCATAATGGTGTCTGGTCGTTGCAACCTCTCACCCCTGCGAGCAAAGAACGGCTGATCTCAACCGTGCTAAATATTAACCAAGGTGGAAGAACCCCTCTATCCGGGGCTTTTCAGAAATCCTTTTTCATGCTCACTAAGCAAGGTCTGCAGCAGCTTGGTTATGGCGAATACACAATAGTTGTCATCACAGATGGTCAGGCGAGTAGTGCCGATCGATTAAATAAATTGGTTCATTTCGTTTTGGACAATTCGCCCATCCAGATTTATACAATTGGGTTTGGTATCGGGACTGACCATACCCTTAACCAACCCGGTCTGACTCAATATAAACCGGCTGAGAACCTTGCAGAGCTACAAAAGGGCTTGAAGGAGACCTTGGCCGAAGCCGAAACATTCGACGAAACTGAATTTAAGTAAGATAAAGAAGAGGAAGGGAGCTTTGATCTACCCATTTCTCCTCCCCGCGAGTTTTGCTTATGAAAAATTTAATTGTAGCACTTATTCTCTTGGTTGTAATTGTGGCGGGCGCCTTTCTTGTCAAAGGCTACTTGCCGGAATGGCAGGATCGCACACAAAAGGTGACCAGTGATGCTAAACAGACCCAGGGAACCATCCGGATTGCGAATGACAACTTCATGGGCTACTTTTTCATCAGGAGTCCTGAGTTTAAAAAGGCAATGCGAAGGGCTGGCTGGATACTCGATCTCGAAGATGATGCGGCGAACTATGCGCAGCGGATGCAAAAGCTTGCTGATGAAGAGACTGAATTTGCGGTCTGTACAGTCGACGCCTATGTCCTGAACGGGAAAATGCACAACTATCCAGGGACCATTATCATGATCATCGATGAAAGCAAGGGGGCCGATGCTATCCTGGCGCTCAAGGATAAGATTGCAAACCTTGATGCCCTTAAAGGGATGAGTGACATCAAAGTTGCCTATACGCCTGACAGCCCCAGTCATCATCTCCTGAAGGCAGCTTCGGATCACTTTAACGTTCCTGAACTCCTGCCTCGGCAGAGCCATCTGCGCATCGAGACAGACGGATCACAAGCGGCAGTCAAGGCCCTTTTGAATGGGAAGGCTGATGTGGCGGTTGCCTGGGAGCCGGATGTCTCCAAGGGCCTGAGGGACAGCAAGGTCGTAAAACTCCTTGGAACCGAGGTTACGGAAAAGCTTATTGTGGATATCTTATTGGTCAACCGGAAGTTTGCCGCCAAGAATCCTGAGGTGGTCAAGCTTTTCATGACGAACTATTTCAAGGTCCTGAAGAAGTACAGACAGGACAAGGCTCTTCTCATGAAGGATTTGAAAAAAGATACGGGACTTTCAGAGAAGAAGATTGAGTCTGTCATGCAAAGCATCCGGTGGATTAATTTCGCCGAGAACCTTGAGGATTGGTTCGGCATCGGGACCTATAATGAAGGTCTGGTAGATACCATTGATTCAACCATAACGGTTCTTAAAAATGCAGGTGATTTTAAATCCAACCCGCTGCCTGATGAAGACCCTTACCGGCTGACATACCGGGAATTTTTTGAACAGCTGAATCAGGAGGGTATCGGGTCAGGTTTCAAGGCCGCCGCTTCCGGGGCTGCTGCACTTGGTGCGATTGAGGCCAGATTCCCGGCTCTTGATGAAGCTGGCTGGGCTCAGCTCAAGGTGGTTGGCGGACTCAAGGTTGGCAAGATTTCCTTCCTGCGTGGTGATTCCGGCCTGAATGTCAAAGGAAAGGAAATTGTGGACGCGGCTGTGGATAAGCTTAAGCATTACCCTGCATTAAGGGTGATGATTGAAGGCCATACCGGGACCAGGGGAGATCCTGGGAGGAATCGCGTTCTGTCCCGGGACCGTGCAAATGCTGTTAAACAGTATCTCGTGGTAACCTACAACGTGGACCCCAACCGGTTACGTTCTGTGGGCTTTGGTGGCGACAAGCCTATGCCCAGAAAGCCGGGAGAGTCTTTAAAGGGCTGGCGCTATCGGCTTCCCCGCGTGGAACTTATTTTAATAAAGGAAAGCTTTTAGCTGGAAAAAGAGAGGAGGTGCGCTTTACATGAAGAATATCCAGCAAGAGATAACTGTTACGGACTTTTCAGATGTAGCCGTCCAAAAGGCCGTGAAAAGTTCAGGGTATTTACACCCACTGACATTGTATCCCCCGGTAATTGGAATAGGTACTGGAGTTGTTGCAATTCTGTTCGGGGTTGAAGCCTTGTTTTATCTTGCGGCTTTAGGTATCCTTGCTGGAGCTGGAAATGCGGCCTTAAGGATATTCTTTCTTAAAGACAAGATCGCACTAAATTTTCAGCGCATGAAAAGGAAGGCCTTGGCTGAACAGGCTCGCCGGGCAACCGAGGAACTGGAATTAAGCCTTTTAGAGCTGGGTCGTGAAAGAGCAGCCAAACAGGTCAAATACCTTAAGGATACTTTTTTTCGATTCAAGGAGAAGCTTGTCACCCAGATTGGAAAAGACAAGCCCGAATATGAGCAGTATCTGGGCTCAGCCGAAGTAATGTATCTGGCTGCACTCAACAACCTCAAAGCTGTTGCTGACAATGAGCGTGACAAGAAACTCATTGATGTTGAAGACTCCAAGCACAGAATTGAAGAATTGAAACGCGAACATGCGGATGGCATCAGGGATAATACTGATGAAATCGATGCGCAGCAAAGGCAGATTAGGTCATTCGAGCTTGCTGAGGAGAACTCCAGGGATCTGATTGCGGAAGTAGAAGGTTCTTTAACCGCGCTCACCGAGGTTACAAGGTCTCTATCAGAGATAACCGCAACCAGGGAAAGCATGCGTCATAACGTGACTCAGGCGATGAAGAAGTTTCACCACATCGCTGATAGAAATAAACAGATATTTAATAGAGTGGCCCGGAGCTGGCAACAACTGCAAGCCAAGTATTAGTAACCCAAAACCACATGTTAGTAAAAGCACAGTAACTGTTCACCGATATAGAAAGGAGATTTTAATGAACGATAAGAAGCTTGATGAAAGTGATATCAAATCAAAAGAAGAAATAACAATTGATGTCAGCGACACCAAACCCAAAACCATGGTTAAGGGACAGGATCAAGCCCAAGCCGGCTCTGATATTCTGGGTTCGGGGGGAACTGGGGCCAGCCTACCTGCGGTAATTAAGATGCAAACATTGGCTCCGACTCAGAAAAAAATCGTTGACGCTATTGTAATCGAAACCCAGCACAAACAACAGGCAGAGCAAGTCGCCGCTGTACATGACTTCATGGATACCAACGCTGCGCTTACGTTTGGTGCCGGTCCCCAGAGGAAATACCTTGATAACCTTAAACTGCTTCTGGGTGATGCCAGAATCCGTGACCTCCAAGGTGCCGGAAGCATCGTCCTTGAGATCGAAAAGGGCATTGATTTGGCCGGCATCGAAGCGCTGAAGAAAAAAATCATGGGTGGTGGAGGATTCCTAAGCAAAATCTTCGGCGGTTTAACCAATGCCTTAAAGGCCTTTGCCGCAAGACGACAAAAACTCATGACCCTTATCAATGATATTGAGGATCGGATTGAAGAGCAGATGCATCAGATCATGACGGATAATGCGCGCCTTGATACGATGTTCGGTGAGGTCAAATCCAATTTCTATGAAATTGGCGTGTGGGTTTATGCCGGCGAACTTGCTCTGGAGCGCGGAGCAAAGGAATATGGTAAGATGCGGGAGAAAGTCCTGGAAACCGCTGATCCAATCAAGATTAGCGAAACCAATCTGTTCAGAGAACAGATCATTGCATTAGATACGCGACTCCTTCGGATGAAGTCTGCCTATGTCAAGGCTCCTATAACGCTCCAGGAGGTTTTGACAACCCAGCAAGCTGGCAGGATTGAGGTCCAGAACCTGATGGATTCACTCCTGTTCGACCTACCGGCATTCATAGAAACCATTAACATGCTGCTGGCACTGTATAACATAAAGGGCGCCCAGGAGGATCGGAAACGCCGTGAACAACTTGCAGAGCGGCTTGCAGAACTCAAGGGCGAAACCCTTGATAAGGTCGCTGTGGAAGCTAAAGAGGGTCAGGTCCGAGGTGCAAAAGAGGTTTCGCTGATTGAAGGTCAAGCCAAGAAGATCATCGAGACCTGCAAGAAGCTCAAGGACCTCGATGATAAGAATGCCCAGATTCGTTCTGAGTCTGAGACCCTGCTGGTCGATGTGATGAATGACTTCCAGGAGAGCATGAAGGAGATTACGGAACCCGGTGCGCTTCCCGGCTCTTCCGGATAATTTTTGCCATCCAAAACTCAAAACAAAAATATGGTCTTAGGGACAGCTGATTCTTTGGTTATCTCCTTTCAGATATAACCTATTTACCCTAAAAGGAGGATATTCTGATGAAAAAGATTGCTTTGATTATTGCTCTGGCTATGGTCCTTTGCCTTGGTGCAAACGTAAGTGCTTTTGCCGGCGACAAGTATCGCATCGCCTGGAGCCATTACACGGGGTGGGAGCCCTGGCAGTTCATCATGGAATCCGGAATCATGGACAAATGGGCCGACAAGTATAAAATCGAAATTGAAATTATCCTTGTTAATGACTACATCGAATCTATTAATATGTACACCGCCGGTCAGTTTGATGGGTGTACCATGACCAACATGGATGCTCTGACCATCCCTGCTGTTGGCGGAGTTGACTCAACGGTATTGATTATCGGCGACTTCTCCAATGGCAACGACGGGATTGTTCTGCTGAACGGGACTTCGATCAAAGATCTAAGGGGAAGGAAACTGAGAATTGTGGAATTGTCTGTGTCTCATTATCTCCTGACCAGAGCTTTGGATATGAACGGCATGACGGAGCGTGATCTTACGCTTGTGAATACAAGTGATGCTGACATTGCCGGTCTGTTTATTACCGAATCAGAGAGGGATCCCAAGGCAGCGGTTTGTACCTGGAACCCGCCGCTGATGCAGGTCCGCAATGTTAAAGGCGCCAACCTTGTCTTTGATAGCTCCAAGATACCCGGTGAGATCATTGACAGCTTGGTGGTAAGGTCAGATCTTCCGGACAATGTCAAAAAGGCGTTAGTCGGTGCCTGGTTTGAGGCCATGAGTATCATGTCCAGCCGCAGTAAGGCAGGTCAAAATGCGGTTAAATCCATGGCCAAGTTTGCCGGTGGAACCCTGCCGGAGTTCAAAGCACAGCTCAAAACCACAGCGATGTTCTATAAGGCCACGGAGGCTGCTGATTTCGCCAGAAGCCCAAAACTCAAGGAAACTATGGAATATGTGAGAACCTTTAGTTTTGAGCATGAATTGTATGGGGAGAATGCTCCGGATAAGAATGTTGTGGGAATACAGTTTGATGATGGTTCGGTAATCGGCGATAAGGGCAATGTGAAATTGCGCTTCCCGGCCAAATACATGCAGATGGCGTCAGACGGCAACCTGTAGGCCACTAATTGTAAACATAACTTAGCCCCGCATCGCTGAGTAGTCAGCTCCCAGTGCGGGGTTATTTCACTGAGATTTTCAAAATGAAAAAAATACCAATATTTTTTGGACTCCATGCTAAACCCGGCCTAAAATTTAGTGTCTTTCTCGCGCTGGTGCCATTTATAATTCTTATTGTTGTGTATCTTATTTCTTCTGATTACAGGCACCGGCAGAATCCAAACGACAAGCTACTGCCCACCATCGCCAAGATGTATGATGCCATGAAGAGTGCCGCTTTTGTTAAACACAAGCGAACAGGCCGATACCGACTGTGGTCAGATACGGGTAGCAGTTTGAGACGGATTGGCATTGGTTTAGGAGCCGCTGCAATGTGCGGTATGCTTCTGGGATTAAATCTGGGATTAATGCCTGGATTCAGGGCACTGGGCCTGCCATTTCTGACATTTGTATCCATCATACCACCTCTCAGTATTCTGCCGATTCTCTTTATTACTTTTGGTGTGGATGAGCTGGCCAAGGTCGTGCTTATATTTATTGGAACCTTTCCCTTCATAACCAGGGATATCTATCTCGAAGTAAAAAAAATACCAAAAGAGCAGATAATAAAATCTCTAACATTGGGTGCCTCACAGTTTGCCGTAGCTTATCGCGTAATCGTCCCACAGATCATTCCTAAGCTGATTGATACTATCCGGCTCAATATGGGACCAGCCTGGCTCTTCCTGATTGCATCTGAGGCAATAGCCGCAACATCCGGCCTGGGGTATCGAATCTTTCTTGTCCGCCGGTATCTTGCCATGGATACCATCATACCATACGTATTATGGATCGTTCTGATTGGCTTTACAGTGGACTGGCTGTTGAGAAAGACGATCCATTGGAAATATTCATGGTATCTGGAATCAGGTGGTTAAAGGGGCAGTTCATATGAATGATCTGATAAAAGCGAAAAGTCTGTTGTGGATTGAGGACGTATATAAGATATACGGCGACAAGGTAGTCCTTGATGACATTGATCTGGGGGTAGCTGCCGGTGAGATTGTAACTGTGGTAGGTCCTAGTGGTTGCGGGAAGTCTACGCTCCTCAGATTAATTCTTGGCCAGGAATTCCCGACCCGCGGGTCCATATTGCTTGAAGGCCAACCAATTGGATTTGCTGATCCTACCCGAGGGATCGTCTACCAGAGATATTCCCTTTTTCGCCACAGATCAGTTCTCGGAAATGTGCTCGAGGGACCCAGATTGAGTCTGCCGTTTATGGAAAGGCGCAGAAGAAAAAAAGAACTCATCGATGAAGCCAAACACTTCCTTGAAAAGGTAAATCTAGCTTCAGATCTAAATAAGTATCCCCATGAACTTTCAGGCGGCATGCGGCAGAGGGTTGCAATCGCACAGTCGCTGATCATGAAGCCCAAGATCCTTTTGATGGATGAGCCCTTTGGCGCCTTAGACCCAAGTACCCGGCAGAGTATGCAGCTTTTCCTGCTTGAGCTATGGGAGGATCTTGGCATGACGATTTTCTTTGTCACTCATGATCTTCATGAAGCGGTCTTCCTTGGAACCAGGATCATTGTCCTTTCGCACCAATATTTGGATGACAGGGGTGAAGAAAGTCAGATCAAACGGGGAGCCAAGATTATAGCCGACCATCCGCTTCCGGTAACAGCCAAATCAGTAGATGCCAAAAAGACTGCAGAGTTTGGCGAATTAATAGAAGAGATTCGTTTAGAAGTTGATGCTCGTCATAATAAGCATGTTAAGGATTTCAATCTTAAACACCCGTTTTCCTGGCGGACGCTGCGAGAAGAAGAGCTCCGCTTGAATGGTACAACAAAGTATGATTCATAGTCCAGGCAGTTCATACTTTTAAAATCGAATCGCAAATTGAAAGACAGTTTAATCGAATCCGAGAATAGATATTAAATGAGGATCATTGACGGATGAAACCAGATGCAATTAGCAAGCAAATTCTTTTCGGATCCCAAAAAGCGGGGAAAACATATACCTTTGATGAGAAACATGACGAAACCCTGCCGGCCGATATGTGGTTTCAGGAATCCGATGAAGGCTTGATTTTGTTCATCGTTTTTTATACCCAGGCCTGTCGTTGGTCGCGTTGTCTGGGATGCAACTTGCCTTCAAAAGTATCACAGGATCATGTTCCTTATAAGTCACTCATGGCCCAAATCGATCATGTCATTGTCGATCGTGAAGTCCGTTCGCGGGCATCATTAATCCGCAAAGTGATTGTCAGCAATAACGGATCGGTGCTCGATGAAGATACATTTTCCTCCACAGCACTGATGTATCTCATTGCCCAGCTGAATCTCAATTTCCCCAACCTGTCGATTTTGTCCATGGAATCGCGTCCGGAATACGTTGATCTGGCGGAGCTGGAGTTCATATCCAGGGCCCTGGCCGAAGGCGACACGCCGACCCAGCTTGAACTCGCTATTGGATTT
Source organism: Olavius sp. associated proteobacterium Delta 1 (assembly GCA_902749685.1). Lineage (GTDB taxonomy): Bacteria > Desulfobacterota > Desulfobacteria > Desulfobacterales > JAFDCJ01 > JAFDCJ01. The sequence goes on from CACVKW010000506.1 coordinate 27,207, forward strand.
GAAGCCTTCGACCATCACATCCGTAATGAGGTGTTTGACAAAGGCCTGAGCTTGGAAACCTTCGAAGGACTTGTAAACAAGATGGCGCCTTACGGTTATCATTTGAAATGCTATTTCATGCAAAAATCGGTACCGGGCATGAGTGATGTCGAAGCTGTGACCGACATTCAAAATGCCATTGATTACCTAAGCCAAATCGTCAAGGAGCACGATATCCAGATTAACATTCATCTTAACCCGACTTATGTGGCTAGGGGAACGGCGCTTGAAAGCGCCTTTCGGGATGGAAGTTACACTCCACCGCTTCTGGAAGACGTGGCTGAAGCCGCCCGCTACGCGAAGGGAAAATCGATTTCCATCTTTATCGGCCTTTCTGACGAGGGTCTGGCTGTTAAGGGGGGATCGTTTTTACTGCCAGACAACCAGCCCCTGGTGGAAAAACTTGAACTTTTCAACTGCTCCCATGATTTCAACATCCTCAATGAAATTTGCAAAAACCGAAAGGTTGAGCTGTAACAGAGTTTGTCTCTGATTTATCAAGAGTCAAAATGATCCTTTCATTTAAAATTTCGGGGTAATCATCGCCGTAAAGGCAATAAAAAACCCCGAACCCCACGATGCCGCTGAAACCAGTCCGTATATTATCGCAGCTATTTCCGGATTTGTCATATTACCGTCATTGCATCATTGAAGGCCAATAACCTGCCCCAGCCCCCGCTCGCGGGCCATGTGATAGGCCCGGTAAACCACCGCCGCCCCGGTTCGCATCTCGGTGATCCAGGCGCCATCGGCAATCGCTAGAGGCCAGGCTGTTTGGGGGTCGCTTAAAATAATTTGCGTCAGGGTCGTGGGCAGTCCGATTTGCGGGTTGCGGTTGTGCACACCGCCCCATTTGATGGCAATATACTCCGGCTTGTGGCAGTAAGCCGGCATGGCCCCGAAATCGCCGTCATACTGCTCCTGGGAAAAGATAATTTTGGCCGGCACCCCCCAGTGTCCGTTGCCGTATGCCAGAAAAGCGTCCTCGACGGCCTGGTTAACCTCCGACATGGTTAGGAGCGACTGCAAGGTCTGTCGGTTCAATATCAGGGTTTCCGGATGTACTGCCCCCATAAGTTTTCCTAACCCGGGCATGAATTTCCGAATACGGTTCCCACCAGGTCAGTTCCCCCGCCCCAAGCGCGTCGTCGATGCAAACCGGCGCCGTCTTGGTGCCGAAGTCCTAGTTATCTGCATCCGCTATCATTCTTTTCAGGTAGGTGGCATTGTTTTTTATAAAATGCTTGTCATAGCCGCCGGCCTTAACCGTATCTAAATTGCAGTGGCTGGCATAGATGCGTTCAATGTCCATGGCCATCATTCTTTCAAACTCTGCCAGTTGAGTTTCAGGTGTTGCGAAGTCAAAATTGAAGATCCAGATCGGATCTTCGAGCATGTCAGCGGCCAGCAGAATTTTATCATCGGGTAGATGCACAGCCAGGTGACCTTCACAATGAATTGCAAACTCATGGAGCTCTACCTTTAGGTCTTCCAGCCACAAATCCATTCTTCCCTTGAAGGTGACATTAGGGGGTATGGCGGGAAAGGCCGGCGGTCCCCACAACGTACCCGCCTCGATGGCGTCTTTATTGGCCAGAATTATTTTTCTGGTGTCCGCATGGCCAATAATGGATCCATTCTTATACAGGTGATTTTCGGTAATGTGATCCAGATGCCAGTGTGTGTTTACCACCATAAAATATTTTATGGCGTAGTTATCCTGTAAATGTTTCCGAACCCGCTCTCCCTGTCCGGGGAGATTCATGGTATCAACTACGATAGCGGAATCACCCCGGTATATTGCATGCGTTCCTCCGCCTAATCGCATATCCATCGCAGAATGGTCTTTGTGACGTCCCCAATAAAAATAGGCTAAATGATCATTAATATCGACAACGTCGATGTAATTTATTTTTTCATCTAAGGCGTTCACTTTTTTAGTCCACATAAGATTCGGTGGCGATCGCGCTGTGCGGTAGGGATGGTGGTTACCACCGGTTCGCACTCCGGCCCGGTAATGCGAATCTCGGTTCCGGTATGAATGGCTTTAAACCGCTCCCCCTTCACGCCGGCAATCCGGCACATGCCTTCAAAACCGGTGCAGTGGCCCGCAAAAATCCATTCCACTTCTTTCAGCGCCCCGATTGATTTTGCGATTTTTTCTTCGCTGGCATCCTGAAAATGCAATCCGCCGATAACCGCATGAATTTTTTCGACACCGGTGATTTTTTGAGCCTGCATGATGGTATTGACGATTCCGGCATGGCAGCAACCGGTGATGATGACCAGACCCTGTTCAAAATTCAGAATAACCGCCCCGTCATCTTTTTCGTGATCCTGGACCACCTGACCGTCAATAGTCGTGTACAAGTCCTCGAGTATTTCAAATGAAGTAATCCGTTCAATCTCACCCGAAGTCGTCACCCCGGTCATCAAGTTTAAAGGCGCACTCGTTAAGGTAAATATGGCGCCTTTTTGCTCCAGTTCTTGCCGGCTTTGCCCGACAATCCCGATATGCCGAATCCCGTCCGGGTTAATCTCAAAGCAGGGACGAAAAATTTCACAATGGGCAATTACGGCAACCGGTCGATCAATGGCTTCGAGGATACCGCCCAATCCATCTGAATGATCATAGTGACAGTGGGAGAGAAATATGGTGTCCACCCGGTCAAGGGACTTCTCCATAATTTCAAGATTGTGGAGGATGGGAGCAGCGGCGGAATTGGTGTCATACAGGATGTGCTTTTGACACGATTCAGCTTTGAATTCCAACAGCATCGACAACCCGAATCTTCCGACATAAGGGGTGTCAAAAGCGATGGTATCCTCAGCCAGGATGCTGATACATGCTTCCTGCAGGCAGCCTAATTCTTTAATCATGGGGATCCTCTTCTTGTGCTGTTTTTCTTGATCGAGCATAATTCTATTTAAAAAATCGAACGTCCAACATCGAACGCCCAATCACGCCTTGGCGTGATCGAATATTGATGACGTTGCGCTTTATCGATTAGATTAAAAGCGAACTGCAAAATATCGAATATCGAACCGCAGAATGTCGAAGTGCGGATTGGCTTCGCTCAGTCTTTTTTATAACTGATAGAATTCCTTACTTCCCTTCACGCTCATAAGGGATTCCCGCTGAGGCCGGCGGGTTGGCCTTACCGACGATTCCGATCAAGGCCAGAATCGAGGCGACATAGGGCAGCATCGTAAAAATCTGATAGGGTACATCCTGATGATAAAACTGAAGGCGCAGCTGCAGCGCTTCGCAGGCCCCGAACAAAAAGCAGGCGAAAAATCCGCCGATCGGATTCCAGCGGCCGAGAATAATCGCCGCCAGGGCAATAAATCCTTTGCCGGCACTCATATGCTCGGTAAACAGAAAAACCTGGGAAAGCACCAGGTGGCATCCGCCCAGACCTGCCAGAAGCCCGCTTGTCATGACGCAGGCATAGCGCAGGGCATAAACCGAGACACCGGCGGTATCGACCGCGCGCGGATACTCGCCCACGGCCCGGATATTTAACCCCCAGGGGGTATAAAACAACAACCAATACAGCAGGGGTATGGCACCGTACATGGCGTATACCAGCAGATCCTGCTGAAAAAAGACCGGCCCGATCACGGGTATTCTTGAAAGCAGCGGAATGGCGAAGGGCTTGAAGCCCGGCAGCGACATGGTCGTTGCCGTCACACCGAAAATCACGCGTGAAAGAAAGGAAGTCAGCCCGATGGCGAACATGTTGATGGCGATGCCGGCAACCAGTTGATTGACCCCCAGGGAAACCGCCAGTACGGCTAAAAACAGCCCGCCTGTGGCACCGAAAAGAGCACCCAGCAATACGCCGCCGAAAGGCGTGTGCATCAGAAAAGCGCCGACTGCCGCACCAAAGGCCCCCAGCAGCAACATGCCTTCCAGGCCGATATTATAGACACCGCTGCGTTCCGACAACATGCCGCCGATGGTGGCAAAAGTCAGGGGCACCGCCAACCGCAGGCTGCTGCCCAGGAAATCCGCAATCACAGTCATACTAAACAGACTTTCCATACATGCTATTCCTTTTTCGGCCTGGCGGCAGTTTTCAACCCGGCGGCCGCTGATTTACGACGCCTGAGGGCCCGCGCCCAAAAACTTTCTTTATAGCGAATTGCAAGACCCGCGGCGATGAAAATCACCACAAGTCCCTTGATCGCCTCCACCACGGTGGTTTCAACGCCAACTGCCCGCTGCATGATGTTGGCGCCGGCTTTGAGCCCGGATAAGAATATGGCGGCCACCGGCACCCATATCGGGCTGCCGGCCGCCAGAAAAGCGACCACAATCCCATCAAATCCATAGCCGGCACTGAAATGATGAAACAGGCGGTATTTGAGCCCTAATACTTCAAATGTGCCTGCCAGTCCGGCCAGTGATCCCCCCAGCGTCATGGTCAGAAATATGCTGTGCCGCACGGAAATTCCCGCGTAGCGCGCCGCTGTGGGATTTTTGCCGACGGTATCCAGGGAAAAACCGAATGACGTGTAGCGAAAAACGATGATGAGAATCAGGGCAAAGACCAATCCCACGCCCACTCCCAGGTGGGCATCGGTGCGCGGCATCAATATCGGCAGCCACAATGTCTCCCTGATTTCCGGTGAGTACGGATACGGCGCACCTTCGGCCATCATCGGGCCGCTGACAAAATAATTGACCAGGTCGATGCCGACATAGTTCATTAACAGGGTTATGATCACTTCGTTGATTCCGTGGAATGCCTTGAGATAGCCGGGAATCGCCCCCCAAAAAGCCCCGCCGAGCATGCCGGCCAGAATACAAACCAGTATGTGGAGCCAGCCGGGCATTTCCGGCAAATACAGCGCCGCCACGGTAGCAAACAGCGCTCCCAGGTAAATCTGGCCTTCGGCGCCGATATTAAATTGTCCGACCCGCAGCGGCAGCAGGACCGCCAAGCCGGCCAGCAAAATGGGCGACATTTTCACCAGTGTTGTCGCAAAACCATAGTAGTCAAAAAAAGCGCCTTTAAACAGCGCCCGGTACGCCGTAATGGGATTGGAGCCGGAAATGACAATCAATACGGCGCCGACCAAAAGGGCGGCCAAAACAGCCCAAAGACTCTTTAGCATGAAAAAAACCCGAATCGCTTTGAGCATTACACGCTCCCTTACTGTACACCCGACATCAACATGCCCAACTGTTCCGCCGTTGCCTCAGCAGGTTGAAGTATTCCGGTGATCTTTCCTCCGAACATGACGGCAATGCGATCTGAAACCGCCATGAGATGTTCCAGCTCCGTTGAGATATACAGAATGGCTTTACCGCTGTCACGTTGCTTCAGGATCATCTTCTGAACAAACTCGATGGCACCGACGTCGAGTCCCTTGGTGGGTTGCATGGCGATCAATATTTTGGGATCAGCTTCCAGTTCCCGGCCTAATATAAGCTTTTGCTGGTTGCCCCCGGAGAGAAATTGCGCCTGCTGCTGAATCGACTGCAGACGCACATCATATTTCTGGACAATTTTCCGGGCATGGTTCTGCAGGAAGGCCGCATTCATAAACCCTGCCCTGGAAAACGGCGCACGATTGAAATCCCGCAAAGCGAGATTGTCGGTGGCCGGGTAATCGAGCACCAGACCGGTATTCTGGCGATCTTCCGGAATGTAGCCGATTCCATAAATCTGCTTGCGCTCCCGGATTCCGGCCCCGGAAATATCCTGGCCGTAAATCCGGACAATGCCGTCTTCCAGCGGACGAAGGCCGGTGATGACCTCGGCCAGTTCGGCCTGGCCATTGCCGTCTACTCCGGCGATACCCAGAATTTCTCCCGTGTGCAGGGCAAAAGATATCTGGTCAAGGGCCTGGATCCCGCGATCATTCGTTGCACTGACACCTGCCACGTCAAGGGCAATTTCACCGATTTCACCTTTATGCCGTTTAAAATCGAAAATCACATCCCGGCCGACCATCAGCCGGGCAAGCTCATTGACTGTGGTCTCTTCTACAGCCACTTCAGCCGTCACTCTGCCCTGCCGCAATACGGTAACCTGATCGGCAACCTGCATGACTTCATCCAGTTTATGGGTGATGAAAATAATGGTGTGGCCTGCATCGCGCAGTCTTTTCAAACCATTTAAAAACGCGTCGACTTCATGGGGGGCCAAAACACTGGTCGGCTCATCCAGAATCAACAACTCGGCATTACGATACAAAGCCTTCAGTATTTCAACCCGCTGCTGCATGCCCATCGGCAGTTTCCAGATGGGTTCTTTGGGATCGATTTCAAACCCGAAGGAATCGCTGAGTTCTCGCACACGCTGTTCGTGCTCGCGCAGGTGCAGTGAAGCCTTTTGCCCTTTTAATCCCAGGACAATATTTTCGGTGACGGTCAGAGATTTTACCAGCATAAAATGCTGGTGGATCATACCGATGCTGTTTTCGATGGCTTTGCGAGGATTATCGATGGGCACCTCGCGACCGTCAATTTCGATCCGGCCATCATCCGGCTGATAAAGACCGAAAAGAACGTTCATCAGGGTTGTCTTGCCGGCGCCGTTTTCGCCCAAGATTACATGGATGCTGTTTTTGTGAACGTGCAGACTGACGTCGTCCAGGGCCTTGAACTCGCCAAAGCTTTTGGTTATCCGATCGATGACTAGATGGAACATAGAGCTCACCAAAGTGAAGCATCCGGGTCTATCTGCCGGATTCTAATTCAAGGCTGCTGGTAATTTTGGCCAAACTCACAGGTGTCAGTGTTCAGGTTTCAGGCGTTGGATTTCAACTCCGATGTTTATCGCTTCTGACACTTGAAACCTGCCTGCCCTCCGTAGCCTGAAAGGCGAAGGGGGGACACCTGAAACCTTAAACTTGATCTTTAAATATTCAATCTGCAATCTTCAATTCCGGGCTAGGGCTTAATTGCGCCGCTTTTAATCTGTTCCAGCAAGGCAGCAGCTTCACTGCGAACCGATTCCGGCACTGAAGGATGGTAAGTTCCGATATTCAAAACTTTGGGGTAATTCAGGTCCCACAAGTAGTCTTTGCCTTCAATCATTTTGCCGTTCTTGACGATCGCAAACAGCTCGACCATTGCTTGGCTCCAGTTGACAATTGCGGAGTTCAGGATAATATCGGGCCAGTCACTGTAAGCATCATAGTACATGCCGATGGCATAGGCACCTTTTTCCTTGGCAGCCTGCAGGCTGCCGATGGTGGCATTGTCCATGGTGGGGAAAACGACGTCAGCTCCCTGGCTAATCTGGTTGAGGGCGGCTTCCTTTCCTTTGGCAATATCATCCCAATCATTGGTCCAGGCAACGTACGTTTTAGCGTCTGAACGCGCTCTTTTGAAACCAGCGGCAAAGGTGTCGCCCATCTCGACGTATTTTTTAATCTTCTGAGCGCAGATGTAGCCTGCCTTGCCGGTTTTGCTCATCTTGCCGGCAATGTATCCCACGACCAGGCCGACCTGTTTCAAATCGATCCCCACTGTCGCTATATTTTCCGATGAATTTATACCATTGTTGACTACAAACATGACATCCGGATATTTGCGGGCGACGCGGGCCGCTGCTTCCTGGAATTCCCCGCCGTGTCCGATGACGTAATTGTAGCCTCTGCGGGCATAGTCGGCCATGGCCTCGGCCTGGTCGGGTTGCGGGACCTTCTCGCTGTAGGCCACCTCGAACCCGAGTTCGTTTTTAACCCGCATCAAACCTTCAAATCCAGCCTGGTTCCATGATTTATCGGAAATATTGCCGGGTAGTACCATGGCAACTTTGACATTTTCAGCAAGAGCCTGGCCTGTCATCGTCAAAGCGCAAGCGATAACAACGATCAACAAACTAATTTTTGTGATTCTCATTTGAGCCTCCTTAATCGTAAAGGGTTAAATTTAATCCGGGTGAGCTGGAATCTAAATACTGAATTTATCGCAGTTGGCCTGCGACGAACTCAGCCGGGCCGAAAACCGCTCCAACAATCTATTTCATGCCTTTTTTCCGACTTCCGCATTCCGATTTCCCACTTCCGAACTCTGTTCTAGAATCCCTCCACCTGTTTCGGGAAATAATCCTCGCAATTGCCTTCGCGATATACGTCGGTTGTGGCACAGTGCAACGCGCCGCCAAACGGATAAGCGTCTCTAAACGGCACCGGGACAATTTCAAAGCCAAGCTTGTCCAGCTGTTCCTGTTGATGAACTTCGCTGGCTTCGACACAAATGGTTTTCGGATCCAGCACAAGTACGTTCATTGAGAGCCAGACACTGGAATAGCACAAGGGCGGCGGATTCTCGTGGGCCGGCTGGGCGGCTTCGACGATCTCCCAGCCGTTGATTTCAAACAGCTTGCGGTGCTCCGGCCGGACATTGCGGTTCGGGTTGTTCAGAAGCAAACCGGGGCGCAGTGGCACAAACGTGCAGTCGATATGAATCGGGTAAGGATCCCCCGGAAAATTCATGGCATGGATCCGCAGGTCCGGAAAATGTCGCCGCAGCCAGTCAATGCCGGCCAGGTTGGCGGTAAACCCGTGCTGCACAACAATGTCCTTGCCCATTCGCGCCAATTCGGCCGCATCAAAAAGCGGCTCGACCTCGGTGGTCACAAAATCCCTGGCTGCCGTAAGTTTCAGGCGGTCTTCAATCGTCATTACCCTGCTAAGATACCCCTCTTTATAGGACGCGTCCGTTAAACGCGGTTTGGGCGCCGACTCCCATCTCATATTGGGATCTTCTTTGAAGTACTGCTCGAGCAGGGGGCGATAGCACAGATATTCAAACCAGCGGCAGCGGTAAGACATAGTGGCCTCAAGCATTTCATTGCCAACCGTGGCAATTACATCCCTGGGCGGCATACAGCCGAATAGAGACTCGGTTTCGAAATCCGGCGTCTTGGCCTGTTGGCTGAAATCAAGCGGAGTTGGCCGATCCACCCGAACACCTTTTTTTCTGAGGATATCTGCAAAATTGTCAAGTTGAATGTTGGCTCTATCCACAGTATCCTGAGGTCTCGGACCCCATTTGCCTTTCATGTCGCTGTCAAGCGGGACTTTGCATTCCACCGCCGGTTCCGGCGGCGGAATCATACAACCGTCGGCAACCCCGACGATGACATGCTTCAGCGGATCCCATTCGTTCCACGAATTCACAATTGTTTTTCCCTCTTCCGCCATAACTAACCTCCTTGTTTTGTTAACTTATACCTGAAGTCACTCTTGTCCAAAAACGGGTTTAGAATGAGTCATAAAGTGAGTAATAATACGAGTCATTGAAAAAAATCCTCCTTATATGTAGGGTGGTTGTTA
>CACVKW010000507.1 GCA_902749685.1 Olavius sp. associated proteobacterium Delta 1
TGTTCCCCAATATTATTTAAAATATGTTTTGTGAAGATACCATTTCGGCCTGTGCCATCAGCTGCAATGGAACCGGGAGAAGTAGCATAAGCGACAAAACTGCCTTTTGGAGCATCCATTCGGGCCAAACCTTGACCTGCGCTTCTAAAGCTTCTTTTATACGGGTTGTCACGACAGGCATCCAAGATGATTATATTGACCCTGCTACCAGCTGCTTCCATCTTTCCAAGTATCCTACCAGCAGCCACACCTTCAAA
>CACVKW010000508.1 GCA_902749685.1 Olavius sp. associated proteobacterium Delta 1
AACCCGTTGCGGGCCGGCCTAGTTGATCGTCCTGAAGACTATCGCTGGAATTCACTTGGATATCATCTTCAAACCCAAAACAAAGACCAGTTTCTGTCTACTGATTTTGGTTTAGAAGAATTTAATCCGCCTCCGGCGGACAAGGGTCTTAAAAGCCGAAAAGAGCGGATCAGAAGATATCGCCGGTTTGTATATGAAGCCGG
>CACVKW010000509.1 GCA_902749685.1 Olavius sp. associated proteobacterium Delta 1
ATTAACAACCACCCTACATATAAGGAGGATTTTTTTCAATGACTCGTATTATTACTCACTTTATGACTCATTCTAAACCCGTTTTTGGACAAGAGTGTAG
>CACVKW010000510.1 GCA_902749685.1 Olavius sp. associated proteobacterium Delta 1
AACCCTATAGTTGCATAAAATTTTGAAATCCAACTTAGCTGCTGATATGAAGACCATTGAAAGTATTGACTGATCCTGGATTCTGGTTTCTGGATACTGGATGTCGTT
>CACVKW010000511.1 GCA_902749685.1 Olavius sp. associated proteobacterium Delta 1
CCGGGAATAGGCATCAATGGTCTTGTCGCTTTTGCCCTGAAGTTTGAGCAATCTCAGGTGACGTTGATAAAGTTCATTAAATCGATTTAATTCTGTTGGATCCATGGTATACTCCTTTCTTATGTGTGCCCGGAATTGGGCAGATAAGGGAGCATACCCTATTTTTATCTTTTTTTCTGCCGCGTAGCGGCTTCGTCCAACAATTTGCTGGAAGGGACGCGCAAAAAGCGCGCGCGCCCCTCAGCAACACGTTAAGTAAATAGAGGGATAAATGAATATACAAACATTACTTATTATAATAATTTTAATACATGCTTTTTGGTTGCAACCAACATATGCTTCTACACCACAGGAACTATTTGAGGAAGGAAGCCGGCTCGCAGATCAAAATAAACATCAAGAGGCTATCAAGCTCTATAAGAAAGCATTAGAATACAAAATTGACAGTAACTATCACAAAGCCGTGTTGTATTATAATATCGGATTATCATATTCCAAATTAGGGGACACAAAAAAATCAATCTCAAGCTACACAAATTGCTTGCAATATTATCCAAACTATACACTTGCATACTTAAATAGGGGAAATGACAATTTAAATGAAGAAAGAGTAGAAGAAGCTATTAATGATTTTAGCGATGCAATTGCATTGGATAGTAAATTATTTTTTGCCATTGCTGTCCAAAATAATTTGAAAATCAAATACTGCCTTTAATAAAAACAGGCAGTTATAAACGGGAAATTAGTGATTTAGAAATCAGGTTGTACC
>CACVKW010000512.1 GCA_902749685.1 Olavius sp. associated proteobacterium Delta 1
CATTTTCATTTGCTGGTGAAAATGATTCCGGAATACCGGTTTACCGATGAACAAATCCAAAAGCGCTTTGAAACATATTACGGCGACAGCCGCGAATTTGCCGAAGGCCAGATTCCCTATTTA
>CACVKW010000513.1 GCA_902749685.1 Olavius sp. associated proteobacterium Delta 1
GATCACAATGCTTTACTTGAACAGCGAGCCGGAAGACAAACTGTGGCAGAAAGCGCCCGTCGGCAGGAATAAAGATTCGCTCAACCCTGCTCCGACGCAATGATGCAAAACAAAGGTATTTAGCTCGTCAGTCTTTTATTAAATAAATGGAGTCGGCAATTTAAAATGTTAAATCCACATGGCTATAACAAGTTTAATTTCTCAGAAAGGAGGAAAGAGATGAAATTTACGGTTGTTTTGACATTTGTTTGTGCGCTCCTTTTTTTGAGCACCGGAATCGCAAAGTCCCAAGACGTATCGGACCTTAAA
>CACVKW010000514.1 GCA_902749685.1 Olavius sp. associated proteobacterium Delta 1
GGCGAGCGAGTCCGCGATGAGAGGACGGCAAATCGTCGAGGAGCACGGATTGAAGCTTATGGAAGAGGACAAATCCGAGAATCCGAGGAACGTCCCCTAATTCATTTTTTCCATTCCTCTTTCAACTGCCTGTTGATAAACGTCTCGGATAAGTGGATTGGACTGAATAGCCGACATTGCCACGATAAACAGGATCCGGCGCCCTTCTTTACGTCCTTTTTTGCTCATGCGATATTTGTAGATTCCATCGCCACTTTTTTTGTACGCGGGATGGATCCCAAAAAACGATGATAATCTTTTTGATGTCAAGAAGCGACTTACGGATTGTATTTGCAGCATCAAGCCAATGGCCGAATAATCACCGATGCCAGTAAAGGTTTTAAGTAGCTGTACTTCCGGAATCTGACATTCATTAGCCAAAATTTCTGATTGGGTTTTAATGCTTTTTTTCAGATGAAGGATCTGTTTGACGGTGGCCACGATTAGCTGTTCGGTGACTTTATCGCTGGCTGAGGCGACGCTTTTTTTAGCCGTTGCAACCAGTTGTTTAGCTCGAGCGTCTGATAGATAAGGGATGCGGGCAAGCACCTTTACTTTGGCTCTGGATAAGCGTAACGCCGTCGGATAGCTTGTGAGCAACTTTAACACCCACTGTGGAGTGCCGTCTTTGCAATAAGTTAAAATTTCCGGATTGGCATTGTAGACCAAAGATTCCAGCTGGTTTAATAGTTGGGTGCTTTGCTTGGTAAGCATCGTGATAAATCCCGATTGCTTTCTTAAGCTGGCCAAGGAATCCTGATGCTGATAGGATACTTTTTCCGGATGTGCGATCATATATTCGGCCACATTTTGGGCACTGATCTTATCGGTGGTATTGCGTTTGAGATCGGCCTTGCTGTTGTGGCTGACCCCCAACGGATTTAGGTGA
>CACVKW010000515.1 GCA_902749685.1 Olavius sp. associated proteobacterium Delta 1
GGATGTCGTTGAAATTCACCGATAGTGTCCTGTTAGATATCCAGCATCAAGTATCAAGCATCCAGCATCTGCCCGGAAAAAGCAACGATCTCAGACATAACGGCC
>CACVKW010000516.1 GCA_902749685.1 Olavius sp. associated proteobacterium Delta 1
ACCCGGGGAGATGCGAAGGGCTGGCGGAGGTGGCGCAGCAGGCGCAGGGAGCGGAGGAGTGAAGGGGAAGACATCGGGGTCTGGTCTTAAATATAAAATATTGATTAAAACGAAGGCAACTATAGATCTATCATTGGTTGCCTTTTTGTTTTAATTGCTTAGCTAAAATGATCCGATCCTTTTTTTAAG
>CACVKW010000517.1 GCA_902749685.1 Olavius sp. associated proteobacterium Delta 1
ATGGCATACGTTTGTCAGTGATCTGCAGGTTGACTTGGAGGCGGCTCAGCCCGGGGTGGAAATTTTGGAGGTCAACGGTATTTTCATTCGCGGCAGCGGTAGGGTGGATGATATCAAGCTGAAGAATAATAGTTAATGAGATTGAATAATCATCAGACGATTCTACCTCCCATCTCCGGACACATTTCGGGTAAAATAAATAGGGATTAGCATGTTGGCGAGAATAATTGCAATTGACGCTGAGCGTTTTCACTCAATTGAAGTTCTAATGACTCCGGGCCCCCTTGATGACAATATTGGTGAACACCTTCCAAAAATAGAGCCATTGAGTCTTTACGGGCCTTTTAAGATAGGCCTTTAAGTACCTCTTTTCCGAATCGCATATTTCCGTCAGTGTTTTAGGTATGTCGGCATAAAAGGGCGGTATCAGCCCGGGCAGCACCGTTGTTCTCAGTTTGCGAAGCTCATCCGTATATAAACTGAGGTACTGGTGGCTTAAGGGCCTGACGCCAAATAACTTGAGGTCGCCCTTGAACCAGTTGTATATCATCGGCAGTTCGTCCAACCAGGTGGCCCGCATATACTTTCCCCAATCGGTGACCCGGAAGTCATCTTTGAATTTGCCGCCGGAGGTAAGATCGCTTTTTTGAAAAATATATTCCTGCAAGAATTCTGAATAAGGGTACATGGTCCTGAACTTGTAAACATTAATCATCTGGCCGTTGAAGCCGATACGTTTTAGCTGCACAATGGGACCGGAGGTGGGGTTGGTTTGGTAAGACGGCATGTTCACCTTCTGGGCGATAAAAAATAAGCGATTATCGATTTCCATGTCGCCAACCACTTTGAACCCGCAAAAATAGAGCCGGCCAAAGATCTCTGCCTTTGACACCATACGGTTTTTGCCGTTAGTCAGGGTAAAATACAAATTTTTAGCGAAAGGTAACCTCGGAAAAATACGGCACCACATAAAATTAATATAGTAGAGCAACCCGTCGATATATTTCGGATATTTTTCATAATAAAACTTTTTATGGGTTGTGATGGTGTGTGCCTTGCCGATAAAATACCCCTGGTTTTTCAACTTTCTATAGATCTCAAGAAAATACCGGTTGAACCAGCGCACATCGTTGGTCTTATGAAGGTTGATAATAAGTCGGTGTCCGCTGTCTTCCAGGGGTACGATTGCATTGATGTCATCCGTACTCATCAGGGCCGTGGCGCACCGGTCAATGGTTGTCAGATTGACGGCATCCTTTATAAATTCAAACAATTTCGGGTCGAAAAATTCCAGGGCGTGCCTGAGCTTGGTTTCAACCGGATCACAGATTTCCGGCCCGCATTTTTCTTCGGGCAGATTTCGATTTCTTTCCTGAAGATCGATGATTTCCCTGACCTCGGCCATTGTTTCGATATCTTTGCCGAGTTTGCCCTGTTTCCAGTAAAGACAGTATAAATAGTAAATGCCTGCCTCGAAAGCCAATAAAACGACCGGGACGCCAAATAATTGAAGCCGGGAATAATAAAACATCCTGAAGGCGAAAATGATAACCCCAAGACCGGCGCCCATAAAAACGGCTGCCTTGATGCAATGGCTGAACGCGGCGGTATAGGATGCTTTAAAAACGGAGGGATTAAATTTTTTGGCGAAAACCGCACTGGCTGCCCAGAGTGCGTACAGTAACAGGATGGCCTGGTCATACCTGGGCGGAAGGGCAAATCCGCCTCTTTTGATATAATTCATGACCATAAAGGCAGCCAAAACCAGCCCGGCATCGATGGCCATCAATGGATAAGACAATGCGCCGGATGGTTTCTTTTTGATCTGGACGGGCCCGCCGCGGCCTTTGACCTGGATCTTGTGAAAAAGATAGTAAAAAGAATAAGCACCCAGCTCCAGCAGCAAAAAAACAGCGCATACGCCGAATGTCTGCATCCTGGATACCGCTGACAGCTCTGACCAAAAAACAACGGCAAAAGAGATCAGGTAGACCAGGGCGATATTTGATTTGACAATCACCACGATGGATTCAAAGAACGTTTTTTGAAAAATTTTACGATACTTTTCCATGATCAGGGATATCACCAGCCAGAAAAGATAGAAAACGGCAAGCAACCCGAGATAGAGCACCGACAATTTAAGGGTTTGTCGTTTTGCCAGTTGCACGCCGAGCAGCGCCACCGTGAGCAGCAGAAAATCGATGAACAATGGGAAAGCATACCGGCGGGCGCTTCTCAGTTTATTCACTGCAATAGCCCCTAATTGCCAGTCTTTTTTCAACCCAGTGGTAAAAATGCTCAAAAAATAGTTCAGCTTATTTTTGTGTTCATTTTTCATCTTCCCGAATCGCAACCCGCACCGGTGGTAAATGTCCCCATTTGAGCAGTTGGAGAAATCAATGGTGTCATAAACAATGGAGCACGGTACGTCAGACAGGTGAAACCTGTTTTGAGATAGATAAATATCCACAAACTTGAACCCATTTACCGGCGTATTTTCAGGCAGATAGCTGAAGGCCAAACCGCCGGGGCTGATATCTGAGATTTTACCGACCCGGACTCCCTCGCCTTTCAACTCGGCAAAGGAGTCCTCCCGGGCTATCAGTCGGTTTTGTTTTCGGTTTTCCATGATGTCACTCTTTTAGGGTAACTATACTCGCGCCAAGACGCCAAGATTATTCTTCCAGATTGATTACGGCCATGGTTATGCCGTGTTTCATTAAGGCTTCCCCAAAATTGAGGAGATATCCCAGCTTGTGGCCTGTAAGGCGAAGGTAGGTCTGAATCTGCTTCTTATGGGCTGCCGTCACCTTTTCTACAGACTTCAACTCAAGAATCACCTTGTCCTCTATAATCATTTCCGCCCGAAATCCTTCATCAAATCTGATCCCGTCGTACTCAATGGAAACAGGGATCTGCCTGTCAACATGCAGACCCCTTCTCGACAGCTCATGAGCAAGGACAATTTCGTAGACCGTTTCCAGCAAGCCAGGCCCGAGTGCCCTATGAACGGCTATAGCAGCATCAACAACCTTCTTTCCTATCTCATTTTCAGTCATTCTCTTTGCGTCTCTGCGCCTTTGCGCGAGGATTTCTTTAGATTGTAATTTGCTGCTTGTAATTTGTTATTTCCGGTTTATCCGGCTTAGGCTATAACAAACATAGAAAGCAATTAAACCTAACCCATTGGCCGCGATGTCAACTGGGCTAAACGTTCTTCTGGGAATACGCAGCTGCGCAATTTCAAAAAGAACCCCGAGCAAAAACAAGACGGTCAGAGCGATGAGGAGATACGCTTGACCTTTTTTCCCAAAGGCAAGAATGAAGAGTAAACCGGCAATGAAATAACCGACCAGGTGCAACCAGAAACCCGTACCAAACCCTTTTGACAGACCTAACCCACTAATGGATGAATAATCAACGAGCGAGATAAATGTGATGGCGAAAAGCCATGAGAAAAAGATGAATTTTGAGAACAAAGTTTTAAGGAATCAATTGAAAAATTGTGGGGCTAAAAATTTTAAAGTCAGGAGTCAGAATTCATCCAATCATCCCGCCAGGTTTTCGTCCGTTCCCGCCAGAGAACTCATCCAAGCGTCCGTATATTTTTAGCCCTTTTACCCCGCTGTATCTCCGTGAACTCTGCGCGCTCTGCGAGAGACAAAAAAATACTTCTTAACCACATTCTTCACATTCTGCCCCACAAACTCCTTCACCCATGGCCACGGCTTATCATCCCACCGCTGTGGATGTGCATTTATCATAATCTTATCCGGCAGCAATCCCTTGTCCGCCGCCTCAATAATATTCCACGTAGAACAAAACCTCAAACCTCCAACTCTATTTCCCCGTGAAATTTGTGCAGACAACAGCGAAGCGTATTTCACCGGGGCGAATTCCGCATTCCGATATCCCGGCCCAGCCTGCCCCGTGGCTCCGGCAGATAATACTGAGGTTGAATTGCTCCAAGATGAGCACCCCGAAGGGGATTCAACCGGTGCGACCTCCGTCTCCCCCACCTTATCCCCATCACTAATCGTCTCCCCTTCTAACCTTCTCACCTCCTTCCTAAAAACCTTATCTCTTACACTAACTTCATCCCCATCCCATCTCCTACCCGTATCAGTCAGATACAATACTTCACTAAAGTCTACATTAAAATATGGCTCGGCTATGATCCCTTAATCCTGGTAGTTAAAACGCTTCCACAGTTCACGATTTTCCCATTTTGAAAGCGGGCTGCCATGCATACAAATGGTCTTAACCGGATAGAACCTCTTTAATTTTTTAAGATTCAATCGAAAATCACCAATCGCCTATCGTAATTCACCACCGCAGGTGGTTAGGTTTTCATAATGATACCCAGTCTCGTGCCCCATTTTTGCGATCTGTTTGATGATATTTTAATCATAACTTTCTTTTACAATACGGAAATAATAACTGGCTTTTATACTGGCATCTTTCTCTATTCTTGCAATAACAAGAGCTTTTTCCGGTTTCCGATCCACATCATGGTGTAGGATTACGATTCTATCTTTAGGTTGTTGGATAAAATCTTCCAGGGTTTGAAATGAATAGCCGCTGGAAAGTAGCTCTTGTAGGAGTTTTTTGTAGGTTGTCAGGGTGAAATCTTGCATTTAATACCGGCAAATCACATTATCTTCTGGATCTTATCAAACATTTTTTGAGCTACATTTTTGCCAAAAAGATCATTTTGTTCTTGTGAAGGCTTGAATGTCTCTATAGTATTTACAAAATCATCAGAACCAACATCAACTAGAACATTCCACCCTTCTTTTACAGTTTCAATCCATTCAGTTTCGGGGCGGATTGTTATGCATGGTTTTCTTAATATGTAGGCCTCTTTTTGTATGCCTCCTGAATCAGTAATTATTTTAATAGAGAAAGATTCCAGTTTGATGAAATCAAGATAGCCAACTGGATCAGAAAGAAGGATATTTTCAGGAATAACCAACGCATTGTCATCCATAACTTTACTGGTTCTTGGATGTACCGGAAAGATTATCTGACTACCAATTTTTGACAATTTAGTTAATATTTTGCTTAACATAACAGGATTATCCACGTTATAAGGCCTGTGGAGGGTCATCAGGTAATATTTTTCAGGGACTAAGCCTTTTGCTTCCACTATATTGGATAATTGGTCTGCGCGTTCAATATTATCCAATAAAGAGTCGACCATAATATCTCCTGTTAACAAGGCCTTTTCTATGAGACCCTCTCTTTCAAGATTTTGCATTGCGGTTTCTGTTGGCGAAAACAGAAAATCAGAAGTATGGTCAGACACAATCCTGTTTATTTCTTCAGGCATTTCTTTGTTAAAACTGCGCAAACCAGCCTCAATATGGATAATGGGAATGTGTAATTTGGAACAAACCAGAGAACCCGCCAGTGTAGAATTTGTATCGCCAAATACAATACCGAGAGAAGGACATTCAGATTTAAGAACTTTTTCAAGTTCTATCAACATTTTACCGGTTTGCTCCCCGTGGAGCCCGCTGTTGATACCAAGATTGTAATGCGGTGCCGGTATGCTGAGGTCCTTAAAAAACAGATCGGACATATTGTTGTCAAAATGCTGTCCGGTATGAACGATGACGACTTTAAAATGATCTTTAATTTTTTTTGACAGGGGGCCAAGTTTGATGAATTGGGGACGGGCGCCAACAATTAAAGCAATTTTCATTTAAATTTCCATTGATAATCAGGATTATCTTTCATTATTTTCAGACTGTTAGGATAATTCTCAATAAACCACACCATAAAAGAAGTTACGTCAATATTATCGGCAAGCACCTTTTGACGACGAGTCTTAAATTCTTCTTTTTGTTTGGCATTAACATAAGCTCATTTATCTTTTTAGAGAACCCCCCAACTTTTATATCATGATATGCGGAAAGATTTACCAAACGAATTAAGAAAAATGGTTTGGTCGTATTAATTTTTTTAATAAAAGATTTATCTGGTGAAAATTCGTTGGGATGCAAATACGCTAGTTTCTGAAAGCCATGGTAACTAATTTTCTAATAGTCAAAAACATCTAACCTAGTATAATTTGGGGAAATTATATAAGATATAAAAAAGTAAGTAATTAATCCTTGTAAAAGGGTATCTGGAATATCGTCTTCAGCAAAAAACAATGTGAGTATTCTTTTAAGCAAAGATACATATGGCAATTGAGATAAACAACCAATTAAAAAATCCGGCTTAAATTAGTTTAAAATTCCATTAAGAACAATCGATGATCGGAAAACCTTTAAAGCTTTATTGAGCAATGTTTCATTTTCTTTTCTGAAGGCAATAACTTCATATTCTATATTGTTTTCAACTAATGTCTCCCGCCTTCTGGCTTCTGCCCCCTGCCTTCCGCTGGCCCAGGAAAATTATTCGCAGAGGACGAGCAAAGCGGATTTAATCAGGGTACTCCACCCTCGGTCATCCAATCGTCCATCCATCCAAAATTCCAAAGGAATTCCTCTTTCCCACTAAGAATTCATCCAACCATCCCGCCAGGCATTCGTCAATTCCCGCGAGGGAACTCATCCAAGCGTCCGAATATTTACCCCTTTGTATCTCCGTGAACTCTGAGCGCTTTGCGAGAGACGAAAAAATACTTCTTCACCAAATTTTTCACATTCTGCCAGACTAACTCCTTAACCCAAGGCAATGGCTTATCCGTCCACCTCTGCGGATGTATATTTAACATAATCTTATCCGGAAGCAGCCCGTTCTTCACCGCCTCAATAATATCCCACGTATTTCGAAATTTGAATCCCAACCTCTCATTCATCGTTTTTTTTCTGACTCCGATCTTCGTTTTATTGATTTCGCTCACTTTTTTCTGTCTCCCAGACTCCGACCTCCGACTTGTGACATCTATCGTCGTGACCTTATCTCTTACAATGACTTTATCTCCATCCCATCGTCTTCCAGTATCAGTCAGATAAAACACTTCGCTGAGGTCTATATCGAAATACGGATCGGCTATAATGCCAAAATCCTGATAATCATACTTCTTCCATAAATCTCGATTGTCGTGCCTTGACATTGGAGAACCGTGCATACAGATAGTTTTGACCGGATAAAGCCTCCTTATTTTGGCAAGATTTATCTCAAAATCATTTATTGCCTTCTCTATATTTCCGTTGCAATGATCCATATTTTCATAATGATAACCTATCTCATGCCTCAAATCGGCGATTTTTGCAATAATTGTGCTTTTAATAACATTTTCTGAAACTTTAAAATAATAACTAGCTTTAATTCCCAGACTGTACTCGATTCGTGCCATCATAAGTGCATTGCTAGGATTTTTGTCAATATCATGCTTTAAAATAACAGTTCTATTATTAGGAGAATTTAAATATTTTTCATAAGTCTGAAAATCATAACCATTTGACTTCACGCTCATTAGAAGTTCTTTGTATTTTTGGTGTGTAAAATCAATCATGTAATTATTGAACTGTTTCGACAGCTCTAAAACAGAAATACTATAACAGTACAAAGAAAATAGTTTAAATTATTAATGCCGGGAAATGATATCCGTAATGATTTTTAAAACTTCCTTTTGAACCTTTTTACTTTGTTCATGCATTGAAGGATTTTTCTTTGAATGTTTAACGTATTTATAGATTTCATTGGGGCTTCTAGATTTAAATTCCCAACCCTTTTCAATCATGATTTTATCGACCGTCAAATATTCTTTTCCAGGGAAAAAAGTCACGGCCGGCGTACCTAATAATGCGGCCTCTCTTGCGAATGTTCCAGCGCCGGTTAACATAGCC
This sequence comes from Olavius sp. associated proteobacterium Delta 1, assembly GCA_902749685.1. Classification (GTDB taxonomy): domain Bacteria; phylum Desulfobacterota; class Desulfobacteria; order Desulfobacterales; family JAFDCJ01; genus JAFDCJ01. Next base: position 7,806 of record CACVKW010000517.1, read on the forward strand.
TTTGTATAATAACAAACATCAAGACCATTTAAAGGAACATCCGGTATGAAAATATTATTATATGCTTCTGCATATATTTTCTCTTCATTAAATCGAGGCAGAAATAAAATATTTTCATCTCTAAACTTTTCAAATAACAATGGAACAATTGTAGTGCTGTTCTTTGGAAGATAAGAAGCTTTCAGATTTTCCGGGCGTATTGTTATGAATTCTTCAAACGGTAACTGTTTCATAAAATCAGCATCAGGCGAATAATCGGCTATATAGATATCCTCTTTAAAACCATTGAATTTAAATATTTGTTCCGGCTTAACACCATATTTGGTATCTAAATTATCTACACTAAAATATTTAGGGAAAATAAAATATGTTCCAAATTTATATGCCGGGGTTTTATAAGAAATGTCATTATCACTGATAATAATTGAAGGTTTTGCTCGTAATCTACTAACAATAGCAGTGTAGTTTCCGCCGAGTGAAATGCTAATATCAAATTTTGAAACTTTATAAAATAATTTTAAAATTCTTGAAATTAAACCCATTCCTTTATTAATTCTGCTTTTTCCTTTATATTCGCTTACAATAAGAGGATCAATGTCGTTCTTTTTTAGAAGCAGTGCTGTTTCTGAAAAATTACGAGCGGTAATTAATAATTCATAGTCTTTTTCAAAATACCGAATAAGTGGCATTAAAAAATTGACGTGTGGCGTATTAGTTATATCAAACCATATTCTTTTTCTATGCATATATGTTTAATCTTGTTTGTATGATTTTATTACCTTGGCAGGTACCCCGACTGCAACTGAATAAGGCGGAATATCATTTGTTACGACAGCGCCGGCTCCAATGATCGAACCTTCGCCTATAGTAACACCGGGCAGCACTATCGCACCAATTCCAACATGTGCGCCATCATGGATTATAACCTTACCCTCGACAAAAGGATTTTCCATCGCATACATGCCAGGCTTGTAGTTTTTCAAATCCCTTTGATGGCATAAGATGATTACGCCCGTCGTAATAGCCACTCCATCTCCAATTTCTACAAGATCAGGATTGCGGTCATCAATAAATACATAACGAGCGATATGAGATTTTTTCCCAACTTTTACACCCCTGAGTTTATGTAAAAATACGGTGAGTTGATAAGGAAACGATATATATGCCGCCAAAGAAAGGATTCTGATCCATATTCCTTTAATTATGCTTCTTATACTTCTTCTGTAGGATACAATTGACATCATTGCTGTCCAAAATAATTTGAAAATCAAATACTGCCTTTAATAAAAACAGGCAGTTATAAACGGGAAATTAGTGATTTAGAAATCAGGTTGTA
>CACVKW010000518.1 GCA_902749685.1 Olavius sp. associated proteobacterium Delta 1
GCGATCGGGGCGACTCCTGTCCTCAATAATAGGTGAAGGTGATTGGTCATAAACGCCCACGCAAAACAGGCAGTTTTACTGTCTGACAGGATACCGCCAAGC
>CACVKW010000519.1 GCA_902749685.1 Olavius sp. associated proteobacterium Delta 1
GTATCCAGAAACCAGAATCCAGGATCAGTCAATACTTTCAATGGTCTTCATTGCAGCAGCGAAGTTGGATTTCAAAATTTTATGCAACTATAGGGTTAAC
>CACVKW010000520.1 GCA_902749685.1 Olavius sp. associated proteobacterium Delta 1
AACCTGATTTCTAAATCACTAATTTCCCGTTTATAACTGCCTGTTTTTATTAAAGGCAGTATTTGATTTTCAAATTATTTTGGACAGCAATGATTTCAATTAATTTTAAAAATAAACGTGGTTGAACCTGAATTTTGCATCCAAGTTCCCGCTGGTGAGATTCAAGGTCAATTTACTGCTATTGACTGAGTTGTTGATTTTTACTCAAAAATTCAGGTATCTATTTTTTCAAAATATTTTTGGCTTAAATTATCCATTTCATTTAGGAGCAAATTCAGGGTTAGTAAAAACAAATGCAAAATTCAGGTATTAAATCGTTGGGCAAGACCATTACGCAGGAATTGGCGCAGGTCTTCGATAAGATAGATGCGTTACAGGTGGAAGCATTTATCGAAGCCATTGGCAATGCAAAACGAATCATATTGATCGGTGCCGGCAGAGAGGGGCTGGCAACCCGGGCCTTTACGATGCGACTCATGCATATGGGGCTTGACGCCCACTGGATTTGGGGTGACACAACGCCGGGCATCGGCCAGGGCGACCTTTTGATTGCAACCAGCGGCAGCGGCGAAATCGGACATATTCATTACGTTGTTGAAACCGCCAAAAAACGTGGAGCCGGAATCGCTCTGGTCACCGGAGATCCGCACAAAAGGACCGCGGGGTTAGCGGATCTCATTTTATTCGTGCCGGCATCCGTTTATCTGGGCACGGCCGATGTCGTACCCTCCGTGCAACCGATGGGCAATCTTTTCGAGCAGGCGCTTTTAATCACCTTTGACATGATCATTATGATCTTTAGAGATCGTAAAGGAATCACGCCGGAAGAGATGGAAAAAATGCATCGCAATCTTGAATAATTCATGGCTTCCCTGACGCCATACCTATTAACCCCGAACTCCTGAACGGTTACTATTTATCAGACTCACAATCGTCTTCAGCTTATTCCGGTCAACACTAAACTGATAGCTGCCTGTTTCTCGCTCACCGTCCGTGAGATGGATAACGAACGGTTGCTCGGGCGCCGCAAACAGCCTGCTCCAGAAGTTTTTCGGTGATTCGTCGAAAGAACACCGCAAATCTTTCAACGGCATTTGGAAAGCTTGACTTTCTGAGAGGCCCTCCTGACGGCGTAGTTGAAACATAGATGCTAATGATTTGGGAGAATAGAAACTTTGGAAAAACAGCGTTGTTTTGCTGAAATATAGAACTCCCGTCAGGGGACCTTTGACAGGCCAGTCCCCGCTCAAATAGTTACAATAGAATTTGGCATCAACGGTTTCTCCAATTTCAGCCTCTTTTCGGACCCAGTAATCTTTATTATTCATTATTATTCCGGAAAATCTATAGCCTGAAGTCAAATTGCCTGCATCGATTCTGCAAATTCATCGATGGTCACTACCTGGTAACCGAAATCCTCTGCCGTCCGGGCGTCATCCGGTCCGGTGTAGCCCCAGGTTGCAAAAATGAGCGAAATCGTTTTTTCTTCCCTGTTGAAGTGCTCGTCGAGTTCGCGCAGGTTTTTGACGGAATCATCGATGAAGGCATAGGTCGGCTGCCTGAACCGCTGCATGATCTGCGTCATGTTCTCGATTTTGGTGGTGCCGTGATCGCCCGAATAAATATTGTCATTGCTGATCGTCAGGCCGAAATGGCTGCTGAGCGAGATGGTCGCTTCACGGTTTTTATTGGTGAGCAGGACCAGGTTTTCAGTCGGCTTTTCAATCATGATCTGCCAGAGGGGTTGAACCGGCGCATTCAGTTCTATCCACGCGTTTATTTCTTTGGCTTTAAATAAATTGCGCGTTTCAAAAAAACGGGTTGTTCTTGCAGCAACCGGTTCATCGACCTGTTTTATGATTGCTTCGTATTCTTGAGGGCTCAGTAGTTTATTCGGATCATCTTCGCCGATCTCAAGGAAATACTTCATCAGCACCGGTGCGTCGCCGATGGGCTGGACATGGAAGCGGTTGCAGAGAAACAACTTGAGGGCATTTTGCGGTAGCTGGTCCAGCCGGGTGATGATGGTATTGTTGAGCATGTTGTAGGCGGTTACGGCAATCTCGCGGACCGAGTCCAGCAGTACGCCGTCATAGTCAAATATTAGCATGGGGGTCGACATTGGAAATATGATCCTATTTATCCTTATTTTTTTTGCGATTCAGCATTTCAGTCATTTCCGGCCGGAGTGATGGAGTACTGGAGTATGGGAATGTTGATTTTTTTCCATTACTCCAATACTCCAACACTCCATTATTCCATGGGGTTGAAATATGATAACTTGGAAGGTATCAAACGGAAGCCACAATACGCGCATCACTCACTATCCGATTGCTCCCCCTGCTTCAGCCGACTCAAGCGGTCCCAGGGTTCCTGCATGCACTCCAGCAGTTTTTTATACTCGGCGTAACGTTCCAGGTAAAACGGTGTTGCTGCGGGGTTGGGCTCCTGGCGACGTTCAATTTTAACGGCCGTGGCAACTGCATCGGCGTGGTCCTTGTAAACACCGACACCGATGCCGGCACTCAGGGCTGCACCGCGGGCACCGATTTCGATTCCATCCGGCACCTCCATCGGCAGTTGGAGGGTGTCGGCAAATATCTGGGTCCAGACCGAGCTATGGGCGCCGCCACCGCTGAGACGCGCGACATCTACCTGGCTGCCGGCATCGCGTAATTTTTCAAAATGGCTCAAGTGGCCGTAGACAACACCTTCATATAGCGAACGCAGCATGTGGGCTTTGGTGTGCCAGCCGGCAATACCATAAAATCCCGCCCGGGCGGAGGCCTGCACGTTGGAGCCGAAAAGGAACGGATGGAAAATAATATCGCTGCCGCCCGGCGGCAGGCTGTCAACCATTTCACTGCACACGTCGTAAACCGAAATCCCGCGCCTGTCGGCCTCAGTCTTTTCTTCGGCGCAGAATTGGGTCACAAACCATTCCAGGTTGGTGGCCGATGTCGCGCTGGCTTCGATGGTAAGCCACAGGTCCGGAACCGTATAGATGCTGGTCATAAACAACGCCGGATCGACGATCGGATCGGAGGTGACGATTTCGTTTATGCTCCAGGTGCCGGCAATGATGCACACCTGCCCCGGCTGATGCACCCCGGCACCCAGGGCTGAGGCGTCCACGTCAAAAAGACCGCCGACAACCGGGGTTCCGGCTGCAAGCCCGGTGGCCCGGGCTGCATCCGGCGTTATCCGGCCGGCGATTTCAAAGCTGGTTACCAGTGTCGGCAGGGCCGGGCGTATATCCGCTAAATCATAGAAATTGAGCAGTTCTTCGGAGTAGCATTTGTTGCGCACATCCATCAGGCTGGTGCCGCTCATATCGGTAAAATCGGAGGTGATTTCGCCCGTCAGGCAATACTTGATGTAGTCTTTGACCATCAGGACGGCCCCGATGCGCTGATAGACCTGGGCTTCGTTCTGCTTGATCCATGCCAGCAAGGCATTGGGCTGGGCGGGCCAGAAAGCCTGGGTCGTGAAGGGAAAGACCTGATCATGCAGTCCATCACGGTTCCAGTTGTCGATAATATGAGCCGCCCGGCTGTCCAGCGATTGGATACCGGCCCGCGCCGGCCGCCCGTCTTTGTCGATCAGGTATAGCCCGTTGCCGTGTCCGGTGGTGCCGACACCGATGATTTGTTGCGGCTTGATGCCGGATTGGCTCAACGCGTCTTTAACCGCCATGGCCGTGCTCTGCCACAACTCATCCATGCTTCTTTCGGTCCAGCCCGGCTGCGGATACTCAGAGTCTGCCTTGCGGCTGGTGACCTGGATTTCGCGGCCCGCTAAATCAAAAATAGCGGCCTTGGAAATCGTGTTGCCATTATCGATGCCTAGTAAATACTCAGACATGTATGTTCCTCCTGATACTATGATTTCAAATTCGAAATCCGGGTCGTCTTGGATATAGTCTCATCCGAATGAATGTCTAACAGAAGACAGGCTGAACGTCGAACATCGAACGTCCAACATCGAACATCAAATGAAAAAAAGAAGAACCTTAATGTATCATTCAAAGTTCAACATCGGATTCTCATATAAATATATTGGCGGAGCGCAGCGACATCATTATTCGACGTTGGACGTTGAGCGTTCGATGTTCGCCGTTTAATTTGTTTGTCACTGAAAGACTCTGAACCTTGAACCCAGCACCCTAGTTTACCCGTCAAACACCGGTTCTACCATTCCTGTTATGTCGGTTTGAATTCGAAAAAGATCACCGGCCAATGGTTGGTCCGTGCGCTGCTGGTCGCTTAAATCATACCAGGCAGTTGTAATAAACAATTCATTCAGGTCCTCTCCGCCAAATCCAATACAGGTAACATTTTCTGTCGGAATCCGAATCTCCCGTTCCAGTTTCCCGGCAGGATCATAGCGTGTCACGCGCCAGCCCCCCCAGTGGGCGGCCCAGACAAATCCCTGGCTGTCAACCGTCAGGCCATCGGGCTTGCCCGCGTCTTCCGGTATCGCAACAAAAACCCGACGGCTGCTTGCAGTGCCCGACTCGATATTATAGTCGTAGGCGGTGATTTTATTGGCGAACATTTCGGAGACGTACACCGTTTTGCCATCCGGGCTGAGGGCGATACCGTTAGACAGGACCAGGTTTTGGTCGAGTTTGTGCAGGCTGCGGTCGGTATCGAGCCGATAAAGGGAACCGTCCGGGGCATCCAACTGATCGGAATTGTATGAACCCACCACTAGGCGTCCCTGGCGGTCTATCGCCCCGTCGTTGAACTGGAGATTTTGCTGATCGGCATACGGATCGACGATGAATTCACACAAGTTGGATGAAGGATCCCAAAACGCCAGGCCGGCATCGGTGACAACCAGCCAACCACCCGGGCTTCTGCGGCATAATCCCCTGATCGGCATATCCGGCTTAAAGGAATCGTATTTATTTGTTTTTGGGTCAATCCGGAAAATCGTGTGGCTGCCGATATCCACCCAGTACAGCAATTTTTCTTCCTGAACCCAGATCGGAGTCTCCCCCAGCTCATTTTGGATTGATAAATAATGCTCCAGGTCGTGCATTTCTAATACTCCATCAGGCATACGTATTAATTAAAATAGAAGTGCTATAATAGTCCTATTGAAAAGCGAACCGCAGAACCGCAGAATATTGAATATCGAATTTCGAAGGGTGGAATCGCTGTGCTCTGTCTTTTAAAACAATAAAAAAAGATAGAATTCCTTCCTTCGACATTCTGCGGTTCGATATTCGATATTCTGCGGTTCGCATTTAGAATTCACCATGTCTCATTCAATGTGTCCGGTATCGGCGCTCAAGCGTGCTGAACCCGAAACCCTTCTTATCATTCCTCAACTTTTTGGGTTATCAGGGTGTAAACCGCCACCGTTCCGACGAGCACGATGCCCTTGGCAAAAGACTGCCAGTAGGGGGGGATCCATAAAACAGTCATGCCGATCGTCACGCACATGATGATCAAGGCGCCGACAATTGTCTTTAATACCGACCCCTCACCCCCGTAAAAACGGGTGCCGCCCAGCAAAATGGCGATGATGACTTCCAGCTCCATCATATTGCCGGTCATCGGATCGCCCATGGACAAATAGCTGGCTCTGGCAATTCCGCCGATGGAAGCCAGAAAACCGGTAATCATATACAGAATCCAAATTATCCAGACGACATTGATGCCGGATAATTCCGCAGCGGTCATATTGCCGCCGATGGCCGCCGTATACTTGCCGAGCACTGTCTTTTTTTGAACGATGACCATGATGACGATCACCGCCACCGCCACCCAAAATGCGGCCGGCAGACCCAGGGCCACGGGCGCACGGGCGAAATCATTGATGCCCTCGGGCATGTTGCCTTTTATTAGACCGACTCGTCGCGGTGTCAGGGTCCAGGCAATACCCCGAAACAGGTACAGGGTGACCAGGGTGGCGATGACGGGCACAATGCGCAGCTTCATCACCAGCAGGCCGTTGATATAGCCCATGAAAATCCCCAGCCCCAGGGTCAGCAGTGTTGCCGCGAAGAACCCAAATCCGTTTTTCAGCAGGATGCAATAGATCACACCGCTCAAGCTGACCATGCTGCCCACCGACAGGTCAATCTGGGCGGCGACCATGATGAGCGTGGCACCGCAACTGACCAGCAATATCGGCACGGACATTCGTAAAATATGGATGATGTTGGCCGAGCTTAAGAAATTCATTGACACTGAACTGAATCCGATGACAATCAAAGCCAGCACAAGGAACACAAAGATGTTCTTGAAAGTCGTCCATGTGAATTTGCCTTGCATTTCCATATTTAGCGCTCCAATTTTTTATTGAATATTTTCGATTGAATATTCAATTTACAATCTTCAATCTTCAATTTCAGTTCTAGGTTGTTCTTCGGTCCAATGCAAAACGTTGCGACAATATTGCAATCAGCGTGATGCCGCCCTTTACGATTGTCTGAATATCCGGCGACAACCCCAGCATATTCAAAGAAGTCGACACGATTCCGAGGATAAATGCGCCGACGACGGCACACATGACTGAGCCAAACCCGCCGTTAATGCTGGTCCCGCCCATTAGCGTGATGACCAGCGCATCAAATTCAAATCCCACACCCAGGCTGGAGATACCCGCGTTGTGAATGGATCCCATGATGACGCCGACCAGTCCGGCCAGAAATGAGCTTGCTAAGTAAAGAATCGAAATGTGCTTTTCGACTTTAATGCCGGAAAGTTTGGCGGCTACGGGATTGGCCCCGATGTAATATGTCCGGCGGCCGAACACCGTCTTTTTTTCAATAATCAGTGCAATGATTACCAATATGATCATCAGCAGAACCGACGTGTTGATGGTGCCGACCAGTGAGAATGAACCGATTTTTTTAAACACATAGGGAAGGCCGGCGTTGCGCTGCGAACCCTGGGTGATGATCAGCGCAACACCGCTCGCCAAAGCCCATGTGCCCAGCGTGACGATAATGGATGCGACTTTCAGCCGGGTGACAAAAAACGCATTAATGGCCCCGATGCACATACAGCATAGAAGGGATGCAATAATAGCAACACCATACGGCATACCCAGGCCGCGGGCCAGTTCCATACCGGCGCCGGTTGGGGACTGGCAGAAATAGGCCGACAGCACGGCGCCTAAACCGACGATGCCGCCGACCGACAGGTCAAAATTGCCGCTGATGATCAGAAACGTTACGAAAATGGATAGTATGATGAGTTCCGCCTGCTGAGAGAGCTGGTTTGAGATGGTTTGAATGTTAAAAAACCGGGGCACAAACAAAGAGGCCGCGATAAAAAAAATGATCAGCACACCGAACATGGACAAAACAATAAACGATTCATTGCTCATTTTTCCAACTGCTGTTTTTCGTTCCAGCATTATTCGCCTCCTGTACAAATATGAAGCAGCTTTTCACTGTCGATGTCCTGGCTGTTGGCCAGTCCCGCTTTCAGGTTGCCGTCGTAAAGCAGAAAGATCCGATCGCACATGTTCAAAATTTCCGGCAATTCGGAGGAACAGAAAATGATTGACTTGCCCTCCTGGGACAACTGGCGTACTATTTTGTAAATTTCACTTTTGGCCCCCACGTCGACGCCGCGGGTGGGCTCATCCAGTATGAGCAGATCGGCATCGGCAAAAAGGCACTTGGAAAAAACCACCTTCTGCTGGTTGCCGCCCGAGAGTTTGGCCACTTCTTTTTCAGAGCTGCTGGTCATGATTCCCAGCTTTTTGATAAATTCCAAGGTGGCGTTCATATCTTTGGCGGAGTTGATAAATCCCATTTTGGAGATTTTTCCCAGGTTCATAACGGGAATATTGTTTCTGATCGTCAGAAGTGTGAAAAGCCCTTGGGATCGCCTTTCTTCCGGCACCATCGCAATGCCGGCGCTGATCACTTTGGCCGGCAAATCATCAAGCTTTTTGCCCTTGAAAATAATATCACCCGTGTATTTGTCCGCGCCGTATATGGCCCGGGCCAACTCGGACTTGCCGGCGCCCACCAGTCCGTAAAATCCCACTATTTCGCCGCGCTTGACTTCAAAGGAAATATCTTTCAGTTTTTTATTGCTCAGGTTGCTAACTTCCAACAAGTTCTCGGCATCCGTCAGATCCCTTTCAACATATTGCTCATAGACGGTCTTGCCGATCATCAACGTGATGAGTTCGGCGCGGTCTTTTACCTCGGTAATCGATTTGGTTTCGATATGCTTTCCGTCACGCAGAACCGTGACGGTGTCGCCCAGCTCAAAAATTTCGTCCAGCCGGTGGGATATGTAGATCACGGTTACATTTTTGGCTTTAAGGCCTTTTATAATTTTAAACAGTCGCTGAATTTCTTCCTCGGAAATAGCTGCTGTCGGTTCATCCATAATGATAACGTCTGACTCCGAAGCCACGGCCCTGGCAATCTCCACCATCTGTTTCTGGGCGACACTCAACTCCGACACCCGCTGTTTGGGGTTGATGGACGGCTCGATGGATTTCAGAACTTCGACCATTTTTTTGATTTTGGCGGTTTTTCTCAAAAAACCAAACCAGGTGTCCTCCATGCCAAGGGTCAGGTTTTCTTCAACGGTGAGTTGATCGACGACATTCAGCTCCTGAAACAGGGTGCTGACGCCTTTTTGTTTGGCATCCCTGGGGTTTTTTGCCACATATGCCTTGCCGTTCATGAGGATGGTGCCGGTCGTTCTTGCAATTGCACCGGTGAGGATTTTGATCAGGGTGGATTTGCCGGCCCCGTTTTCCCCAACCAGGCAGTGAACGGTGTTTTTGTTGATATTAAAACTGACATCATCAACGGCCCGTACGCCCGGGAACTCTTTGGTCAAATTTTCTATTTCCAGCAGAACAGCGCTCATGGTTTTGTTCCCCTGTTCTATATTTTTCAATGGGAGGAAGCCTGGGTTGGCTTCCTCCCGCATGATGATGAATTACGTTTTTTAACGTTGCTGCGGATTGCTGCGGTTGCTAGAAATTAGGCATTTTGGCATTGGCCTGAAACTCTTCGTTGTACCATTTTACGGCTTCATCCGGTTTCATGCTCCAATAGCCAATCAGGGAATTGGGGATAAAGATCGGTTTGCGATTGGCCGGGTCAACCTGCTTGATCTGGCCGTTTTTGATGGCGAAGAGGTTGTCGATGCGACCCATGCCGGTTTCGCGCGGCGGCAGGCCCATGGACATTTTCAGGGAGGAGCTTGGATCGAAGACTTCATACAGCTCATTTTCCGGGCAGTCCACACTGATCACGATTTCGGTCAGGGGAACACCGTTTTTCATCTTGCCGCGACCGACCGCTCTCAACCCGGGCATCGTGCCGTCGGTCAGGTTGGCGGCCTCAGAGTAGATGATGCAAAGGTCCGGATGGGCCTGGACCAGGTCCTGGATGGTTTTCTTGGCCACATCCGGGCCCCGGCTGGCATCGAAGCAACCCAGATCGATTGCATCGGGGGCCACCGACAGAACACCTTTGGCAAATGGAACCGTGCGTCCCTCGGCAACCGCTTCATTATCCGGCCATCCTATTTGAACCATCTTAATGGGCTTGTCGGGATGGGCTTTGATCCACTGCTCGGCGGCAATTTTGCCCATTTGAAATGAAATTGTAGCTTCGCCGGGTCTGACAACCGGTATGTTAATGGGCATTTGATCGAAGTAGCTGGCGAGAATGATTCCCTTTTTAAGGGCTTCCTCCAGGCCGGGTTTGGCAGAGTCACCCTGCCAGATGTGAAGGGTTGCCATGTCCATGCCCTGGGCAATCATCTGGTCAACGTTTGCGGTCATGGTGGCGACGTCGGATTTGCCGTCAAAGACCTGAACATCGGCGCCATACTTTTCCTTGGCGTATTTTTTGGCCCAGTAGGATTGGGCCTGATGAAACCCGTTCTTCAAATCGGATACAAAATAGGCAATTTTTACGGAGTCTGCATAAGAGGTAACGGCAAAAGCTAACATGACGATTATCAATAATACTGTCTTTTTCATTTCTCTTCCTCCTTGGGGCTAATTTCGGTTTTAGGTTTTTTTACTTCCTGCTTTGGTTTGTTTTTTTATCTACCTCCTTCCTGAAAGGTTCTCAGTTTTTAAAATCTCAGGTTCAAGTTTTTGCGCTGCAGAATTTTTATGACGATGTCTACTCCTGGGTTATTTTATCAAGATTCCTCTTGAGGCGATCCAAGGGCTTCCACATCTTTGCGGATTCGACTCAAGTCGGCCGCTTCGAGTTCAAGGTTGCCGGCTCCGACATTATCACTGACGTGCGCTTCTTTTCTGGCGCCGCAAAGAACGAAGGTGATGCCCTGCTGGGCCACGGTCCAGGCAATGACCAGCTGGGACAAGGAACAATTGTATTTTGCCAATAGATCGCTCCAGCCCTCGAGCATATTGAGGACTTTTTCCCGGTTCACCGGCAGATACCATGGAATCTGGTTTCGATAAACACCTTCCGGATAAGTCTGGTCCATACCGATTTTACCGGTTAACAGACCCTGCTCCAGCGGAGAATAGGCCAGGGTGCTGATGCCGTTCGCCAGACAGTACGGCAGGAGTTCTTTTTCGATTTCCCGGTCGAGCATGCTGTATCGAGGCTGAATGGCGTCCAGAATACCGGCGGACTGGTATTGTTTTATGTGATCAATATCTACGTTGGAGGCGGCGATGGCGCGTATTTTACCGTCTTCTTTGAGCTTCATCAGGCATTGCATGGTATTATCGATCGGGTATTTGTCCGGTTCCAGCGACGGCCAGTGAGTGTGGTACAGGTCTATATAATCGGTATCCATGCGACTGAGACTGATTTCGACTTCTTCCCGGATCGTTTCCGGCAGCAGGCATTTTCTGACGTGCTTGTCTCCCAATTTAAAAGCAGAAGTCCCTCTATCATCATTCCACCACAGGCCGCATTTGGTGGATAAAATCACTTTATCCCGTTGCTCTTTAATAGCTTTGCCGACGACCTCTTCGCTGTGGCCAAAGCCATAGGCGGGGGCAGTATCAATCAAGTTAACGCCGGCATCAATGGCGGTCTGAATGGCCTTGACGGACTGACTGTCGTCTGAATCACCCCACCAGGGTCCGCCACCGATGGCCCAGGTGCCGAGGGCGATCGCCGAAGCCGAGATATCCGTTTTTCCCAGGGTTCGATATTGCATTTTTTCCTCCTGTTACAATGGTTGAGATTAACATACTCGTAACACGCGTTTCACATTTGTTTGTTATATAGAACGATATTTTATATCTGTCAACAATTATTTTGTAAAAAAAGAAATTTTTTTTGTTGACATTTAATTCAGATAATATAAAACAATACTTAAACCCTGATTAAATGCTTTTTTAAGTGCTTTAAATAAGGGTTGGCCTGAAAGTTGAGCCGGGGAGTATACCTTTTTATATAGTGAGAATGCATTGTAAATTAATAAAATCGATTTATTTTATATAAAACCATTTTCTATATATTAAAAGTATCAATCAAAAATTCCGACAATTACACCCGGGTCAATTGAAATCAGGAACCTTTAAATTAAGGATGTAAACTCCAATGGGAAACAACTACATCATACCAAGTCTAGATCGCGCGCTTGAAATCATCGGGTTTTTGGCCAGGCAGCCCAAGGGTTGCGGCATTACAACTATTGCGGATAAATTGGGTTATCCCAAAAACAGCGTATTTCGAATATTAAAGACCCTGGCCGGCAAAGGGTATATTATTGAAGCCGACAGGCTGTACCAGTTATCTGCCAAATTTCTTGCCATTGGCTATTCCGCTGTGGGTGAAGCGCATATGGTGGAGAAGGCGATCGATGTCATGCGGGAACTTAGAGATGAAGTTAACGAAACTGTCTTGCTCGGCACCCTCGTCGGCGCCAGGGGCGTCATATTGGAGCAGGTTCTCAGCACGCAGCCATTGAAGGTGATGGTCGATCCGGGCCATAATTTTGCCCTGCACACGGCGGCACCCGCCAAAGCAATGCTGGCTTACATGAACCCGGAAGACCAGGGCAAAATAATTGATACGATTACGTACACGCGCTTTAACGAGAACACGATTATCACCAAAAGACAGTTTGTAAAAAATCTGAAAGAGGCCAAAGAGAAAGGCTACGCAACCGACCTGGCGGAAGAAATCATAAACCTGCACTGCGTTGCCTGTCCGATTTTTAATCATAAGCTGGAGCCGATTGCTTCGATCTGGATAACCGGACCTTCCGACCGATTACAGCCCGAGCGGTTTGATGAGTTCGGCGATATTATCGGCGAATTTGCACTGAAGATCTCACGGCGCCTGGGGTATGAGCCGGAGCTGAACGGGCACAGTGCTTATGAATGATGGTGGTTCGGCACCTAACGACGCAATATCGACAATATGATTCCCATGCTCTATCTCTGATATGTAGGCTTATCGTATGGCATCCCATAGGTTTTCGAATCTTATTGAATTTTAGTACTAAATTGAAAAAGAGAAGCAGAGGTTTGTGACTATCCCCTGCTTCTTTTTTTATAACGCCAAGTTATCCCTGCATTACTTGGACTTCTTGGGCTTCTTTTTGTCGCTGCTTGTGGTTTTAGGACTACCCTGCTTTTGTCCAACACAACCGCAGCCACAATTGCCTTTTTTGTCTGCCATTTTTCATCACCTCCTTTCGGTGGTTTGAGATTATTAGGTTTGATTTTTTATAGAGAATTTTTAAGGTTTAATTAAGTATTTTAGCAATCACTTAATTTTTTGTGTAAAAAAATTTGACTACTTGGTTTTAGATTCTAATTCTTTAATCCTAACACGAACAGTTTTAAGCTCGGTTTCTATTTCTCGTTTATATTTTTTCAGAGATTCCAGGCTTGAATCGGTCAACTCTTTTTCTCTGAATTTGCCAGTTCCTTGGCAACCGCAAGTGCAAATTTCGGTCAACACTTCTCGACAATTATTCAGAGTTCCTTCATCTATGAAATAGGGTATCCAATATCCATTTCGCTCACTCCGAACAAAGCCAGCTTGTTTTAATATTTTTAAATGTTGTGACACGGCAGCAGGGGTGACACCAAGCAATTCTGAAATCTTTTTGGCACCAAGCGGTCCCTGTGATTTTAAAAGATCGATTATTTTAACCCTTGTCTCAACAGCTAATGCTTTAAACATTTCGGCAGGTTCTAAGGTCATTGTACCCTCTATGTGATTAAGTATTTAAGTTAATACTAAAATAATATAGCCAATAAGGTTTGTCAAGTATTTTTCAAATTAAATAAAAATGATTGACTTGAAATAGAAACCTCTTTCGGTTGTGTCATTTTTGATTACAGGCGATCCGGGCAGACAGCCTATCAACCGTCATTGACGCCCGACCCTTAACTACGCTCCTTAGAAATGACAATTTAAAACTTGACAATTCGTTCTATTTAATATATGTTCATATGAACATATATTAAATTAAAGAATGTACTCTAAGGTTGGTTTCATCAACAACCATTCGCTGGAGCTGAATATATTATTGTAATGGCGGCCTATCTTTTGGCAGGGTGGAATGTTCTTTTGGGCGCCCTGAGAACCATACATCCCATCGCAACTTCAAGTACTAACGTGATAATTATAGGTCTGCAAAAGCTGTGGCCAGTAAACTACAAATCGACAGCTTTTATGCGGATCTTCTTCCGGAAAATAAGGTCAGCATCTTTGAAGAGCTATCCAGACAAAATTCCTTGGTTATCTTGCTCTATGGAGACTGAAAAAGCGCAAAATGTTGAGACATAACGGTGATGATCCAGAGGTCATTTACGATGATAACCGTCCAACTCAAAAGTTTTTCACAACATATAACTGTACATGTTAGAAGATCGTTAATTCGGAGAGGGTATAACCATACTATCAAATTCATTTTATCTTGCAATAGTCCATTTTTGGATGCGACAACATTTTAGATTAGCTTATGAATGTGAATTCGTCTAAGTGCCTACCTACCATGTTTGCATAGAAGAGTCTAAATTGAAAAAGATGTGTCCGGGGGTGTGAAAAACATTCAGACGGCTGCTGAAAGGAAGGGGGTTTGGTGATGGGATTCCAATTAAAATTATATAGATAGCCCTAATCGCATAATCTTGCTTTCACGGAAATCAACAATTTTATGGGAACCGGAAAATCGAATCCGATTAAAATTTAAACTTGCGGGCCTCATGATACATGGCCAGCACATTTTCCATGGGCACATCGGGCATAATGCCGTGGTCCGGGCCGCAAATGTAGCCACCGTTTCTGCCGAGCACCCGGATGCGCTCATGAACTTCCCGGCGCACATCCTCGGTGGTTCCAAAGGGCAGGGTTGTCTGGGTGGAAATCCCGCCGAAAAAGGTGATGTGGTCACCGTATTCACGCTTTAAGACCTCCGGTTCATTGCCCGGCAGATGGGTCTGGACCGTCTCCCACACATCCATGCCGATGTCAATCAGGTCGCCCATGACCGGGCGAAACTGGCCGCAGCTGTGAAACCAGACTTTTAAATCGAATTTTTCAGCCAGGGCAAAATATTTTTGATAGGTTGGTTTCAGGAAATTGCGCCAATGATCCGGGGAAATCAGCATGCCTTGTTGGGTCGCGAAATCATCTCCCATATATACGAACTGGGCCAATCCTTTCGTCGCCTCAAATAATTTTTCATAGAAACCCAGGACAAATTCTTCCACTTTGCGGACGGTTGCTTCAATAATTGCCGGGGCCTGCCAGAGTTTCAGCAGGGTTTCTTCAAAGCCAAACAGATCAAACAGGGTGCACAGCACCGGCAGCCAGTTGCCGCCGCTTTTTTGGGTGGCTTCCTCCAGCGTCATGCCCGGGCTCAACAGAGCATATTTTCCTTCCACTCTCTTGGCTTTATCGTCAGGGATCGATTGGAGTACTTCGGCAGCGACAGAATAGTTAAAATTATCCGGATCCGGCCAGGCAAAATTTTCGATATCGGCCACCGTTTTAACCTCTTGCAGGGGGTAATGGCGTCCTTTGCCAAAGCCCACACCGGCCGCGCCGTAAACATCGGCCGGTGTTTGGAATATGGTGCAATCAGGCTCCAGGCCGGAGCCGGTATAAACCGGACGGGCACACTGCAGGTCAACGCCTATTTTGTGTCTGAGATCCAGTTTGTTGTCGATGCCGAAATGGTCATACCACGGCTTTAGATCGGCATAGATGCCCTCAATATTGATCGGTACCGTTTCCGGCTGAATGTGTCCAACCGCCTTTAAGATTCGTTCTTTTGAGGTTTCCATCCTTTTTATCCTACAATAGTCAACCTGGGCCTCCGGGTCGGGTCAGTTCGCATGAGGTGGATTGCCATAGATTAACCCTGTTAAATGGTTTCGGTTGTCAGGTTTCAGCGTCGCCGTTGGTCTGAAACGCGGCGAGCCTAATCGAGGAGGTAACTTCAGTGTACCTGAAAAAGTTGATACCTGTTGAGGGAGCGGTTTTGCTCACCTGAGCTTGTCGAAGGTTAACCGCGATGAGCTGGTGAGGCATTTTAAGATAATCGTGGCTACAAGCCATTCCCACTGCTAATAATTTTAACTTAAAAGTATTGTTGGCACCAATAGTTCATATAAGTAAATGCTTTTTCCTCTTATGAAACTTCATTTATTTAGACAGGATTTACAAGATTTAATGGATTATTTTAGTTGGTATATTCACATCCTGTCCATCCTGTTGATCCTGTCAGAACATGTGAGCTACACGCAATTAAGTTTCTTATTCGTTCAAACTGGCCGCTTCACCGCCAGCGGCTGGGCTGACACCCGAAACCCGACACCTGAAACCTTTGCTTTAACAAATTAACTCACTCCATCTCTCACTCCGCAATCCCAAATCCGAAATCGAGCTATCCAATCTGATTCAACAGCTTATCCAGCTCCCGGTCATCGAGGCTGTAACTGTGCTGCTCGGTGGGGAACTGGCCGCTTTCGACCTCATTGCGAAATTGGGTTACGGCCGAAACCGTGACCTGCTGTAAATCGGCATAGACTTTCAGAAAGCGGGGCGACAGTTCTTTGAACAAACCCAGCATGTCCTGGGATACAAGACCCTGCCCGTCGCAATAAGAACCGGATCCGATACTGATGACGGGTATCTCCAAGCTGCGGGTGATAATCTCACCCAGGCTCTTCGGCAGGCATTCGACAATCATGCCGAAGGCCCCGCTTTGGGCCATGGCCATGGCATCGTTGATCATCCTCTTTGAAGACTCGGCATCCTTGGCCGGCAGGCTGATCGTACCGGAGAGAACCATAAACTGTTTGGTAAATCCGATATGACCTAAGACCGGGATTCCTGAATTTACGATGCTGCGAACGATCTCGGCTGACTGATCGGTTCCCTCGAGGTGGACGGCGTCCGATCCGCCTTCCTTCATGATGCGGGTGGCGTTGGCCACGGCTTCGTTGATGCAGTTGTATGAACCGAATGGCAGTGTTGTCACAACCATGGAGGATTTGACACCATTTCTTACTGCCCGGGTGTGGTAGACCATTTCATCAACGGTAACCGATACCGCCTCTGGTTTGCCGTTGGCAATGGTTCCTATGGCGTCGCTCACCAGAACTATGTCGATACCGGCCTGGTCAAGAAAAGAAGCCATTGGAAAATCATAGGCTGTCAGAAGGGTGATTTTCTGACTACTCCGTTTTTTGTTCCGAAGCGCTGCGACGGTAACTTTAGGACGAGTATTCATTTGACAATCCTAACCCGGACGAGCCGGAATTGAATATTGAAGATTGCAAATTGAATATTTATGGATGTCGCTTCGCTCCGTCCTTTTTAAATATGGAAAGAGTTCCTTAAATATTCACTATTCAATCGACACTATTCAATCATTTGAAGAAGGTGAAAATTATTCATAATCAATCATGCAAATGTATTTAC
>CACVKW010000521.1 GCA_902749685.1 Olavius sp. associated proteobacterium Delta 1
CTAATTCTCGTGCCCAGCTAAATCCGAATCGCTGGGATTCTACCAAGGAGGTGGATGAAACTTGATATTGTTACCCAGTGGGTGACCGCACATGGTGTAAAACTGTGCACCTTTCTGCAGGGCTTGCCCTGGCATTAAGGAAAATTGATCAAGCAGTAAATCTCTTTGCGGAGCTTGCTCCGGCACTGAGTAGCTGATCTGTGGAAGTCCCACATGAGCAAAGTGTAGCCAACAGCTCATTAGCGAAATCCACGGGCCAACCCGATGACGGGAGTCTGAAGCTGGATGGAGCAAGAATGTAGGCCCTGTATTGAGCCCCGTAAAATGTATAGTTGTGGACCACAAGGATAAGCACTGTATATGCGGTGCGAAAGCCGACGCGCTGAATTACGTGGAAGGCAGCAAACTCATATGCGCTATGGCGAGTATATGAGTTTCCACCGGGGTCTGAGACCAGGGCATATATTCAAAGGGGTAGCTCGGGAACTGGGGAGATCCGAATGTGGCCTAACCCGCAAGGGCGAGGTATCAGGGGCGGATAGCGAAGAGCGAACAAACCTGAGACAAACATTCGGAAGTCTTAGCCGATCATAGTACCGATGTCCGGAAAACAGGACGGTAAGGTGGGGAAGTGACGCCCAAGCGACCCACTGCAGGGAAGGAGAAGCCGGGTATAACGTTTCTCTGGAAGGAACTATGGGAGATACACAGAAATCACAAACCATATCAACAGCAAACCAGGGAATTGCGTCGCAGGTCGCTCGCAAGCCCAGGAAGTGTTCAGGCGAAGCAGCAGAGGAGAAACCGCCTGTACTGGTAGGGGCGTCCTCGCTTATTCGAATCAAAATGCTGGCAGAGGCAAACCCGGATCTGGTGTTTAGGTCTCTGGCCCACAGGATCGATATATCCCTATTGGGAAAATCATTCCGCCAACTGCGCAAAAATGAGTCCACCGGTGTAGACAAGATAACGGCCAAGAAGTACGCTGAAAATCTTGACGAAAACCTCTATAAACTACATCAACGGCTGCAAAGAGGTCAGTACGTTGCATCACCGGTAAAGCGTATCTGGGTGGACAAAGAAGATGGCAAAAAGCGCCCCATAGGTATTCCCGCTCTCGAAGACAAAATAGTCCAGAAAGCGGTGACAACGATATTGGGTATTGTTTATGAGCCGCTCTTCCATGATTTTTCCCATGGATTTAGATCCGGCCACAGCCAGCATATGGCAGTTCATGAAATTCGTGAAAAGTGCCGCAATTTGGACATCAACTGGATTTTGAGCGCAGATATTACCGGATTATTTGACAACATCGATCACCACCTGCTTCGGGAAACGATCCGGCTCAGGGTAAATGACGGAGGCATCATTCGGCTAATCGGCAAGTGGTTAAACGCCGGTGTCGCCGAAGGTGGCGAAATCGTCTATCCTGAAAAGGGAACGCCCCAAGGCGGAGTAATTTCGCCGGTGCTCAGTAACATTTTCCTGCACTACGTGTTGGACGACTGGTATGTCAAAGAGGTCCAACCGCGAATGAAGGGTAAGTGCTTCCTGATTCGATTTGCCGATGATTTCATTATGGGCTTCCAATATGAAACGGACGCGAAGCGACTAATGGAAGTGTTGCCGAAACGGTTCAACCGTTTCAAATTGGACCTTCACCCGGAAAAGACCAAGCTGATACCATTCGGAAAGCCACCACAAAACGGAAAGCCAAAAGGAACCTTCGATTTTCTGGGGTTCACCTTTTATTGGGGCAAAAGCCTCAAGGGTTACTGGGTGATCAAGAAGCAAACCGCAAGAAAACGCAGAAACCGCTTTATGCGGATGCTGTGGAGTTGGTGTAAGAAAAATCGGCATGAATCCTTAAACGAGCAGCATGAAACCTTATGCAGCAAGCTCAGAGGGTTCTACCAGTATTTTGGGGTGCGGAGTAACTACAAGGCGCTTGAGGTAGTGTACGAATACGCCATGAAGGCGTGGAGACGCTGGCTTGGTGAATGCCACAGGGATGGATACATAACACACGAGAAGTTCAGAAAGATTCTCAAGACCTTCCCCCTGCCGCTCCCGCGAATAGTCCATAATATTTGAAGATTTGCAGGGCAGCAAAGTTATACGCCAATCGGGGTGTCGCCTGATTGGTTGAGGGCTTGGTAAAAAGAGCCTGAACCGAGGAACCGTATGAGGGAAAGCTTCACGTACGGATCTGTGGGGAGGGCGCTGCGCAAGCGGTGCCTTTACCCGGAAGCCGACGCAAAAAG
>CACVKW010000522.1 GCA_902749685.1 Olavius sp. associated proteobacterium Delta 1
GAATTATAAGCAAAGAAAATACATTCCTTTATAAAAACCAGAAAAGTAGATCCAGGGTGTTCACAACATAACTAAAACTGGCACCGCAACTGCTATATATCGCATATCCTGAGAAATTACAGATACGCAACAATTACCGACATAGTGGTAGATGTTTAGTTTTAGCTGAAACTGCCCCTTTGGTATGAACACCAATGGATTTTAGACGGCAAACTTCGCCTCGGATGAGTTACTGAATTATCTCTTATTCATTGCTGCAAAAAAATTCAAGTATCAACCTAACCCTTCCCAGCCAAAGTCTTCATTTGACATGCACGCTAATTTCCGTTAACAGTACGAATTCGGGAAACACACCACCAATTGACATCAACCCGCATCGGAACCGGAGATGCATAGGTGATGAAAACCTACATTATCAAAAGGCTTATTCAAGCCGTAGGCGTCTGCCTGGTCCCCTCCATGATTTCATTCTTTCTTTTGTTTTTAAGCCCCGACCCTGCCCTGCTGCCGCCCGAAACCGGTGTCGGAGGCGCGATTCAAGTTGCCCTGGCCGGGTTGTCCTATTTTATCTATCCCAATGATATCTCAGCTTCCGGGCGCTACTATCCACGCGATATCGTTGATCCCGAATTTGCATTAAACTCTGATCGAACGATCAGCGTTGCCGATGGTCCCGGTCCGGGAGTGGCGGTCAACTCAAAGGTATTGGATGAGCATACCCTTGCACGGGAGGTAATCCGCAGATGAACATTGAGCCTATTTCCGTCATTGAACTGAATCAGGCGGATTCGAAACAAAGAGGACAGGCATATGGTGAAGCGGCCAGGCAGAGGATTGAGATGATTCTGGCGGTCTACCGCGATATTTTCCACCGCATCACCGGCGAAACGTGGCAGCAAACCCTCATCAGAGGCAAACCGTTTATTCTGAAAGCAAAAGCTTTTGCGCCGGATCTCGTGGAAGAAATTCAGGGCATTGCAGAAGGCGCCAATCGCGCGTTTGATGATATTTTCCTGTTAAATGCCCGCTCGGAGATCCTGTTCAATCCCCAGGTTCTGGCCCAGGAATGCACCACGATAGCCGCCCTGCCCGAAGTCACTAAAAATGGCGACATGCTGCTGGCCCAAAACTGGGACTGGTACAAAGAGGTGATCAATTGCCAGGTAATTCTCAAAATAGGTCAGCGGGAGGGAAAACCTGCCCTGGTGACTTTTACCGAAGCCGGGCAGCTTGCTAAGATCGGCATGAATGCCGCCGGCATCGGCCTGGTGGTCAACAATCTGACCTCCGACCAACCCCGGACCGGCGTACCCTGGATCTTTCTCACCCGGCGTATTCTGGAATCATCCCATCTGGCCCAGGCGCTGGGATATGTTTTGAACACCGCCAGAGCCCATTCGATAAACTTTCTCATCGGATACGCCGATGGAGAAGCGGTCAATCTGGAAACTTCTCCGGTGGAAGAGCATGTGTTGTGGCCTGAAAATGGAGTCTGCGTTCATACGAATCATTACCTTAAGCCGGGCAATAATTTCCGTGACCTCAAACCGCTGCGGGATCCGTACCCGTCGACCTATCTTCGCTGCCGCCGGGCCCAAAAAGGCATGGCCGAATTAAAGGGCGAAATCGATGTCCAGGGGATTCAAAATATTCTCAAAGACCACATGGACAATCCGTTTTCCGTCTGTGTCCACCAGAACCCGGCAGCGGAACCGATGCAGCAGATCGTCACCTGCCTGTCGATTGTCATGAATCTAAGCCGCCGACAGATCCACTATACAATCGGCAATCCCTGTCGGGGGAAGGCTGAATCGATAGAATTGGACTGGTAACATTGAGCATTAGTGCTCAAACAGGAGCAAGCATGTCAAAATCTGAAATCTGTTTTATGACCGCAACCGAGATGGTCCAGCGAATTCGTTCCCGAAAGTTGTCCTGCCGTGCGGTGATGGAAGCCCACCTGGATCAAATTGAACGGGTTAATCCCATTGTGAATGCCATCGTTACCCAAATATCCCGCAGGCAGGCGCTCGCCCGGGCCGATGCCGGGGATGAGGCCCTGGTGCATGGCAAAAATACCGGACCGCTGCATGGGCTTCCCATGGCTCACAAAGATCTGGTTCCAACCCAGGGTATGCGCACCACTTCCGGCTCGCCCATATACAAAGACTTTGTGCCGGATCATGACGGCCTGATTGTGGAGCGCCTGAAAAATGCCGGCGCCCTTACCATCGGCAAGACCAATACGCCGGAATTCGGCGCCGGCTCTCAGACTTTCAATCGGGTCTTCGGAGAAACCCTGAATCCATATGACACCACCAAAACCTGCGGCGGCAGCAGCGGTGGTGCCGCGGTATCACTGGCTTGCGGAATGCTACCCCTGGCCGATGGCAGTCCTATGGGCGGGTCGCTGCGCAACCCGGGCAATTTTTGCAACATCACCGGTTTCCGCACCTCACCGGGCCGGGTACCCGTGTGGCCGAGATTCACCGGGTGGTTTCCCATATCCGTTCAGGGTCCGATGGCTCGCACGGTAGAGGACGTTGCCTTGATGCTAAGCGTAATTGCCGGTCCCGATCCTCGATCCCCCATTGCCATCGCCGAACCGGGAAATCTGTTTACGCGCCCACTTGAGCGCAATTTTAAGGACGTGAAGATTGCCTGGAGCAAAGACCTGGGAGAACTGCCGGTGGACTCGAGGATCACACAGGTACTTGAAAATCAACGCCATGTTTTTGAAGACCTGGGCTGCATCGTGGAAGAGGGCCAGCCGGATTTTCGCGATGCCGATGAAATATTCAAAGTCTGGCGCGCCTGGAGTTTTGAATTGCAGCTTGGCGAACTAATGGAAACTCAACGGGAACAAATGAAAGACACCGTGATCTGGAACATCGAGGCGGGACAGAAGCTCACCGGCCCGCAGATCGGCCGGGCCGAGATTAAACGCACCGAACTCTACCATCGTGTACGGGAATTTATGGAAACCTATGAATTTCTGATCTGCCCGGTTAACCAGGTACCGCCTTTTGACATCGACCAGCCCTATATAGAAGAGATTGCCGGGATCAAAATGGAGACCTATATCGACTGGATGAAAAGCTGCTACTACATCACCGTCACCGGCCTGCCGGCCATTTCGGTGCCCTGCGGGTTTACGCCGCAGGGGTTGCCGGTGGGTGTGCAGATCGTCGGAAGGCACAATGACGACTTCGGTGTGCTGCAGCTCGCAAATGCTTTTGAAAAAGCCACCGAGTTTTGGAAGCAACGTCCATCGGTAGCGTATGGATGAGCTTAAGCTAACGTCAGGGCTAATTATAAATCAGATGAATCAGGATGTTAGTAAAATTAAAAAATCCCAAATCTCAAGCACCAAATAACAAACAAATCGCAATAACCAATATCCAATGATCCAAACTTTCATAGCAGAACTATCGCAGCGTTGCTCAATTTCAGTCCGTCGGTCATCAGACATTAGTCACAAATTTAGAATGAGCGTTTGTTTTGAATTTCGAATTTAGGTCATTGGAATTTATTTGGGATTTGTGTTTTGGTGCTTGGAATTCATTATGTCATATGATTCCCAAGAAACTGACTACTAGGTGATGGAGTGGTGCAGTCATATTTTAAGACAGTCCTCGTTGACACATATTCCACTTTGTGGCATAAAGAATAAACGTCTATAAATTTTCTGACTTTCAATACTTTTGACGGCAAAGGTGAATACCATGGACAATAAGGTCTATATTGTTCAATGCGAGGATTACACTGATAGCGATAATAAAATTAAATCCCTGATAGATCTGATGGGTGGTATGGGGCGGTTTGCAAAGCAGGGCGAAAAAATCGTTCTCAAGGTCAACTTGCTGCGCGAAGCCAGACCCGAAGCGGCGGTTTGCACCCACCCGGCAGTGGCGGCGGCTGTCGGCGCCCTGGTTAAAAAGGAAGGCGCGGATGCCGTCATTGCCGACTCACCCGGCGGCGGCTACCGATACAACGGAAAAACCTTGGACAAGATTTATCGCACCAGCGGCATGCATCGGGCCGCGCAACAGGCCAAAATTGAGCTCAACCGGGATACCACCTCCCGACCGGCCTCCTATGTTGACGGTATTCTGACCAAACACTTTGACATTATCACGCCGGTTTATGAAGCCAGTGCAGTATTTAATCTATGTAAAATGAAAACCCACCTGTTTACCATGATGACCGGCGCTGTAAAAAACATATTTGGTGTCGTTCCCGGTTTGTCAAAACCCGGTTACCATGCCAAACTCCATGATCCGAAGCGATTTGCCGGCATGCTGCTCGATCTGGCCCAATACATCTCTCCGCGTTTATCCGTCATGGACGCCATTGTCGCCATGGAAGGCAATGGCCCGGGTACCGGGGATCCAAGACAGGTCGGTCTGCTGATCGGCTCCGAAAGCCCTCTGGCTTTGGATGTAGTTGCCGGTGAAATAATGGGTATCGATCGGAAGCAAAATTCGATTATCATGGAGGCTGAGCAACGAGGCCTTCATCCCAATCGTATCGAGGATATTGAAGTCATCGGGGCGGACCTGTCAGAGGTGAAAGTACCGGATTTTAAGCAGCCCCGGGTGGCACCCGGAAATTTCGGTTTGGATCCGATGCCATGGCATCAGCAAATTATACAGCCGTTCTTTAAAAATGCGTATACGGTCAGACCCAAGGTCATCTGGGATCGGTGCATCGCCTGCGGTACCTGCATAGAAGGCTGCCCGATGGAAGCGATAAGCTTTGTCAACGAAAAGGCGTTTATCGAGGACGACAAATGTATCCGCTGCTATTGCTGCCATGAGTTATGTCCGGAAGAGGCCATCGGCCTGCACAGCAGTTGGCTGTATCAGCTGCTGAAACCAACCTAATAAATAAATCTATTTTTTAACTGAACTCATTTACTGAGAATCTATTCTGATAGCTATATTTAAGATATTGTTTTTATATAAACAGTCACTCTTGTCCAAAAACGGGTTTAGAATGAGTCATAAAGTGAGTAATAATACGAGTCATTGAAAAAAATCCTCCTTATATGTAGGGTGGTTGTTAA
>CACVKW010000523.1 GCA_902749685.1 Olavius sp. associated proteobacterium Delta 1
CAAGGAGGATTTTTTTCAATGACTCGTTTTACAACTCATTATATGACTCATTCTAAACTCGTTTTTGGACAAGAGTGATTTAAGGTATTCTTTCGATTTCAAATTGACGGAGCAAGACGACATCCACAAATATTCATTTTTCAATCTTCAATTCCGGCTTGTCCGGGTTAGGAGTTATTTGAGCACTTTTCGCTCAATTGACATAACAGTTCACCATTTGGAGGAACAGGTATGAGCAAGTACTACATTTACCAGGACGCCAAGCGCTGCATCGGGTGCTACAGCTGCGAGTCGCACTGCAAGACGAAAAACAATTTGCCGATTGGTCCCCGGTTAACCCAGATCATTGCCGTCGGTCCTAAAAAAGTAAACAATCTTCCGCGCATGGCCTATGTATTTATGCCCTGCTTCCACTGCCAGGACCCCTGGTGCGTCGCCGCCTGCCCCACGGGCGCCATGCAAAAAAGGCCCAAGGACGGCATTGTATTCGTGGACGACAAACTGTGCGTGGGCTGCAAAGCCTGCATTACGGCCTGCCCTTGGGGAACCCCTCAATGGAACCCGCAGACCGGCAAGGCAGTCAAATGCGATTTTTGCATGGATCGCGTCGATCAGGGTTTGGAACCGGCCTGTGTAACCAAGTGCATCACCAAATGTCTTCACTTCGGCGAGCCGAGTGCCAAGACTAAGACGACTCGAGAGAGGCATGCCAGATTGGTTGCCGACTTCGACTGATAAGCGTCGCCTCTGGCTGCAAGCGTCAAATCTGATCAAGAAAAGATATGCGATTCGCTTTTAATGCAGTTTCATACGAGCATCGCCTCTGGCCGCGAGCGTCCAGTCTGATCGTGGAAGAAACTTTGAAAAAGCGAATATCGAAGTAAGGTATTCTGTCTTTTTCATTAAAAGGACTGAGCGAAGCGAAACCACACTTCGATATTCTGCGGTTCGCTTTTTAAAAATAGTGTAGTTTCGTACGAGTATAAATTTGGTAATTAAAAAACAGAGGGTTATTCCCAGTATTCACACTAGGTAAAAATAATGTCCGAAAAAACATGTCCGGTCAGTGATCTTATCAGCAGATTAAATTCGGCCATTGATCTCGGTCAGCTAACTGATCCCAGAAGCAGACGCAGGGCCGAAGACATCCTGGCTCTCTTACAGGATGTAGCCTGGGGCAGAGGCGCTGCCGAGCATCTGCCGGCAATCGAATCTCTGGCCTTGAAATTAGAAGAAGAGGGTAAAGTCACGTCTTCAAGAAGCACCGGCAAACAGATTCGCGCGGCCCTGGAAAAGCACCGGGAAGTATTTACCAGCCATATCGACACCCATAACTGCTCCAGCGGAGACTGTGTCAAACTGGCGCCGGCTCCCTGCCAGATGACCTGCCCCGCCGGGCTGGATATTCCGACGTATATAACCCTGATCGGCATGGGGCGGGATGCGGAGGCCATCGATGTCATCCGCAGGGACTGTCCCTTCCCCTGGGTTTGCGGTTTGGTGTGCACCCGGCCCTGCGAATATATGTGCGTCCGCGCGCGTATCGACACCCCGGTTTCGATCAAAGTCCTCAAGGGGTTTGCCGCCGAACGGGCTATGTCCCAAGGCAGTTATACGAATCCTCAAAAGGAACCGGATAAAAACAAGAAGGTATGTGTCATTGGGGCCGGACCCGGAGGAATGAGTGCGGCTTACTACCTGGCATTAAAGGGATATGGCGTTCGGATTATCGAGCAGCAGTCCGTCGCCGGCGGTATGCTTCTGCTGGGCATCCCCCGCTATCGGCTACCCCGAGAAGTTATCGACCGTGAAGTCGCGATGTTGAAAAATTTAGGGGTTGAATTCCAGTTTAGCACCCGATTCGGTCGGGACGTCACTTTCGAAGAATTACAAAATGAAGGCTTCGAAGCGTTCTATCTGGCTGTCGGAGCCCACAAATCCTTTAAGCTGGGCGTTGCGGGAGAGTCGGATTTTCCCCAGGTTATCGAAGCGATCGATTTTTTACGCGATGTGGCGCTGGGAGATCGCCAGGTGCCCGGAAAAAAAGCGGTGATCATCGGTGGCGGCAATGTGGCCATTGATGCTGCCCGAACCTGTTTGAGACTGGGGTCTGCAATGGTAACCCTGGCTTACCGGCGGACACGCTCGGAGATGCCGGCCGATGCAGAAGAAGTGGAACAGGCCGAAGAAGAGGGAATTCGATTTGAATTTTTAAACATCCCCGAAGAGATCATCGGCAGCCAGGGCCGCGTTGAAGGTCTGCGATGTCTGCAGGCCAGGCTCGTGACCAAAGAAGGCCAGGACCGAAAATACCCGGTTCCCATCGAAGACAGTGAGTTCATGATCGATGCTGATGTTATCATTTGTGCCATCGGTCAACAGGTCGATGCCGAATGCCTGGCAGCGGTCAATGGCCTTGATTGGACCCGCCGCAAGACCATCAACGTCAACATGGTCACCATGGAAACTTCCCTGGCGGGTATTTTTGCAGCCGGTGATGCGGTCACGGGACCGGCAACAGTTATCGAGGCTATCGGCGGCGGCAAACGCGCAGCGGAGTCAATCGACCGCTACCTCGAAGGCATACCGCAACCCAAAATGCCGCCGGTGCCGACGCGCCGGGGTAGAATAGAACACCTGGAAGTGCCGGCCAGCAGCAAAATGACCATTAAGCGACCGGAAATGCCGCTGTTAAATATCTACCGCCGCCGCACCACCTTTCAGCAGGCCGAACTCGGTTACCCGGAAGAACAAGTCCGCGAGGAGGCTCGCCGCTGTTTGCGCTGTGATATTTGCCTGCGCTGCGGCAAATGCATCGAGGTCTGCCGCGACAAGATGGGTGTGGACGCCCTGCAAATGGGGTATTTTGACTTTGACCATCCCGTACCGACTGATTTTCGGTTAACCGAGGAGCGCTGTATCCTGTGCGGCGCCTGCGCCAACAATTGCCCCACCGGCGCCATGCAGATTGAAGACAGGGGTGATGAAAGAATTCTGTCCCTTTGCGGTACCCTGCTCAACCGAAGGAAATTGGTGTATTGTGAAAATTGTGAGGCCGTACTGGGCCCGGAACGCTACCTGGATTTTGTCCGCAAGAGAACCAACAAGGTCGCAAAGCTGGCCGGCGGTCGTCGTCTCTGTGAAGCCTGTGCCCGCCAGTCAACCGCCAAACACAATGTGGAAGATGCACCGGTAACCAAGGGATAGGGCATGGGGCAGAGGGCAGAGGGCCTAGCGCAACAATTGAGTTGAGAACTTAATTTTTTTTTGCAGCATACAACTGACAACTAACAACAGGCATTGAGCCTGACCGCTCAAATTGTGCTGAAGTCGCTAAACCTATCTGAATTTTATTTATAAGAAACAAAGCAACAACAGGAGGCTCAACCAATGGTTTTCCGTCGGGGCCAGAAAGTAGAAGTATTTCAAAAGTCGGCAGATGAGAGCTGGGAAAGCTACATGGACGAATACATCGGATTGCACGGCATCATAACTGATCCGGATGCCACCATTAACGATCCGGATGCCCTGGTGGAAGTCAGTCTGGAAGGCAAAGGCACACATCGTTTTCCCCAGGATTGCCTGCGGCGACTTGAAGACTAATTCCAATTGATATAATCAATTGGAAGCTATTTGTTTTTGCATGGCAGGAATAAAATCGATTTTTATATTTTGTCAATCCTGGGGTCGGCAGTTGTGCGCTGCTGAATGTTTGGGCTTCCGTGCTGACCAGCGCTACTTTTCATGACAAACCGCAAATGATGAATTAGGGTCAGTTTCATGAAAGTACAGGACATTTTGACGGAAAAAAATCGGCCGGTGCATACAATCGCCGGCAATCGAAGTGTTGACGATGCCATTAGCCTGATGACCGGTAAGAAGGCAAGTGCTCTGATCGTAATGGAGAATGACCAGCCGGTAGGCATCTTCGCGGAAAGAGACGTTTTCCGGTTTTATCTGAGAGACAAGCGTGCGGCGCTTTCAGAAACAGAATTAAAAGACGCCATGACCCATAAGTTGATTGTGGCTGATCCCGAAGATGAACTCAGTCATGTGATTACATTGATGATAAAGGCCGACATCAATCATTTGCCGGTTATAGATGAGAAGAAAATAATCGGCATGCTGACATTAAATGATTTGATCGAACACCAGATTGAATCGCTGACCGACGAAATACATCAGTTGAAGAATTATATAGAAGATCTGCATGAGGCGGGAAGAGACTGATGGGTCGCTTCGCTCCCGATGCTGGATGCTGGACATAGGGACAGGCTTTAGGCACAAGGCGCACGGCTCACGGCGATTTATTTATGTCAATGGAATGCGGTTGCTGGCAGGGCAATGGTAGAAGGTATAGGGTGCAAGGTATACGGACAAGCGCAGTACACGAGGTGCACGGCAAATGACAAGTAGGATCGGTCTCGACTCGGCTGAGCTCATCGCAGGCCGGGCCGACCTTAGACGTAGTTACCCAAAAATAATCATTAACCTAAAAAAAATAACTCCCATGTGATCTTTGATCAATTGGGATAGGGGACAATATATGGTTACAATTACCATAGATGACCGGGATTACCAGGCACAGGAGGGCACAAGCGTCCTTGAAGCGGCCAGATCCAATGATATACCGCTACCGACTCTATGCTATCACCCGTCGTTAAGGCCCTCGGGGTCGTGCCGCCTGTGCGCCGTTGAGGTACCGGGACGATCCAGCGGAAGAGCGGTCACGATGCTGGCGTGTGTCCTGAAAGTAAAAAGCGGATTGGTGGTAAAGACACGCGGCGATGCCGTTAACCGTGCCAGGACCCGGGCTTTCAGAAATCTGCTCCAAATGGCACCCCAGGCGCAAAACATCATCGCGCTGGCCGAATCTTATGATATCGATCCGGGGCCGCCTTCCGACGGGTGTGTCCGCTGCCGGCTTTGTGTTCGGGTCTGCAAGGAAATTGTCGGTCCCGCAGCACTTAAAATGGAGAAGCGGGACGGGATGAATTATGTCGTGCCCATTGAGGGTCTGTGCATTGGATGCGGAACCTGTGCCAATATCTGCCCGACCGATGTTATTTTCGTTGAAGATCAAGACAATGTCAGGATCATTTCTATCCGCAATGAAGTCATTGGCAGGCATCCGCTGGAAAGATGCGAAGGCTGTGGCAAACAATATGCGACACCGAAATTCTTAAATCATATTCACAAGAGAACTTCATCCCACACGGAAGTAAAGGCCCACCATAATTATTGCCCGACGTGTGCCAAACTATTTTCGGACCGCATAAAAACATTTGACGACCGAACCCAGCGATAGCCGCTCAATTAATTAACACAATAGACTTAATTCTACTTTGTCACGATATCAGGAGACATTAATTGGCTAAAGTACTAGTATTAGACGATGTATTTGATGCCGTCAATCTCGTAAAAAGAGTTTTGGAAGCGGCCGGCCATGAAGTCTTCGGGTTTACCGACGAAAAAGATGCACTTGGTTTTATTAAAGAAAATCAGGTGGATCTGGCCATATTAGATATAAAACTCAAACAAAAAACCGGCGTTGAAGTTCTCGCCGAAATAAAAAACATTGCGCCCGCCACCCGCGCCATTATGCTGACCGCATACCCGACAGTCGAAACAACCCAGGAGAGTTTTAAGTTTGGCGCAAGCGAGTATTGCGTAAAGCCGATTGATAATGATGTGTTGGAAGAGACAGTGGCCAGGGTGTTGCGAAGCGATTAGAAGTGGGGGAGTATTCCACGTAAGACTTCGATATTAGCGGCGGGGATGATCGCCAGCGAAATTGGATGCTGTCTGAGACCATTAGGGATCGTTATGGATGAACAGCTTTGCACCACGGTGTTTATTTCACATCCATTCCCGGCATCGTCTACAACAATCTGTTGTTATTGTGATTACTGTTCATTCATTACGAACCCTTATGGTCGAGTTCAGCCGGTTTCGCTGGTGATTATCCACGTAGCGGATCGGCATGAAAACTCCCCCCCGGCTCAACTTTCCAATTCGTTTATGAATTCCAGTATTCCATCAATCTCAAAATCGTCTGCCAATCGCAATAATTTATCACAGATAGGCGCCAGATCTTCTGATTCGGACTTCAGCTCTGCGGCAACCGTGCTGACCTGGCTCACATCCCCCATCTCAACGGCTTCCTTGACGCGATCGACCATATCTTTTATCAGTTCAGGTGGTACTGTGGTCAGCGATTCGGCCGAAGGCATATGGGGCTTTTCTTCGGCCACCGTTCCCAAAGCTTGAACCGCCTCCAGCGCCTGTTTGATAGCGTTTTCCAAATCGGTGAATTTTTGATTCAACTGCTGGTCGGTTGACGAGGCCGCCTGATTTCCTTTGACCAGTTTTTCAACTTCCACCGCAGCCGCCTGAAGATCCATGGCCGCCAGATTGCCGGCCAGCCCTTTCAAATTATGCACGAGGCTGTGAGCCTGTTGAAAATCCCGTTTATCCAGAGCATTACGGATATCACCGGCGACTGCGGTATACTTGCGGCCGAAATCCAGCAGCAGTTTGCGGTAAAGCCGTTTGTTGCCCATCAAGCGCGCTAATCCGGCGGCAAGGTCAAATCCCGGCAGGGATTGGGGCAGTTTATCCGCCGCCGCCTGCGGATGATCCGGCACGGAGGACTCGGGCGTAATATCCAATGACTGTGCAGCATCCCGCCGATCTCCCGGCGTTATCCATTTTTGCAGGGTCGCAAACAGATGATCCGGCTCAATGGGCTTGGCGACATGCCCATCCATACCGGCTTTCAGACTTTTTTCCTCGTCACCGGCCATGGCATGCGCCGTCATGGCGATAATCGGAACTCGCTGCGCTCGTGCTGAAAGCTGAAAGCTGAAAGCCGGAAGCTGAAAGTTCAGCGGGCTCTTCTCCTTTGAGCTTTGAGCCTTGAGCTTTGAGCTCTTTTTCCTTATTCCCTTTTCCGACTTCCGCATTCC
This sequence comes from Olavius sp. associated proteobacterium Delta 1, assembly GCA_902749685.1. Lineage (GTDB taxonomy): Bacteria > Desulfobacterota > Desulfobacteria > Desulfobacterales > JAFDCJ01 > JAFDCJ01. The sequence goes on from CACVKW010000523.1 coordinate 6,969, forward strand.
GCATTCCGACTTCCGCTTTCCGACTTCCGACTTCCGCCTTCCGACTTCCCACTTCCAGCTCGCGTATTTTGCGAGTTGCCGTATACCCATCCATCACGGGCATCTGCACGTCCATCAGCACGGCATCATAGCTGCTTTCTTTAACCGCATCGACCGCCTCCTGGCCGTCATTGGCAATGGTGACGATCAGGCCGGCACCTTCGAGTATCTCTTGTGCCACCTGCTGGTTGATTTCATTGTCTTCCACCAGCAATATCCGGGCACCGCGAATCTCAAGTAAAGCGTCACCTTCTTTTTGACGCATTGCAAGCCGTGACGTCTCGGGGATCTCTTGACCGAAAGACTGCATGATGGCATCAAATAACAGGGAGGCATTCACGGGTTTAATCAGAAATCCATCCAGACCGCTGTCCTCGGATTTTTGCATAATTTCTTCCCGGCCGTAAGCCGTTACCAGGATAATGGCCGGAATTTTATTGAGCGCGGGATGGTTTTTGATGCGGATGGAGGCTTCGATGCCGTCCATTCCCGGCATTTTCCAATCCATCACAACCAGTTCGATTGGCTTTTCCCTGTCAGCATTTTCAATTTCCGTGATGCCTTCTTCTCCCGAGGCGGCCTGCACCACTTCAAAAGAAAAAGACTCCAACATGTCCTTGAGAATTTCTCTTGAGGTGACATTGTCATCAACGACCAGGACCGTCATGCCCCGCAAATCGGTTGAGACTGCAAAGCGTTTTTTCGGTTTTTCCCGGCCCAATCCGAAATTGGCCGTGAAGAGAAATGAAGTGCCCTGCCCGTATTCGCTTTCGACCCAGATTTCCCCGTCCATCATGTTGACCAGTTTTTTACTGATGGCAAGACCCAGACCGGTACCGCCGTATTTGCGGGTGGTGGATGTATCGGCCTGGCTGAAGGATTGAAAAAGTTTACCCATCTGCTCCTCGGTGAGACCGATGCCGGAATCACGGACCGCAAATTTCAAAGTGACCTGGTCTTGCCGGCTCTCGATGTTTTCGATCGAAACAACGATTTCACCGGATTCAGTGAATTTGACGGCATTGTTGGCCAAATTGATGAGCACCTGCCCCAGCCGCAGGGGATCGCCGACCAGATTGCGGGGAACATCGGAGGCGGCGGCAAACAGCACTTCAAGATTTTCTTTTTCCTGGGCCTTAACGGTTACCAGGTTTGCCAGGCTATCGAGCACATCGTCCAGATTAAAATCCACGGCTTCCATATCCAGTTTGCCGGCTTCAATTTTAGAAAAGTCAAGTATGTCGTTAATGATGCCCAGCAAAGATTTCCCGGAAGATTGAATTTTTTTCAGATAATCCCGTTGCTTAGGCGTTAAATCCGTCTTGAGCGCCAGATGGGCCATACCGATGACCGCATTCATGGGCGTGCGGATCTCGTGGCTCATGTTGGCCAGAAAATCCCCCTTGGCCTGGTTGGCATCATCGGCCAGTTGCTTGGCCTGGATCAGTTCCGCCTCCATTTGCTTGCGTTCGGTTATATCCTGTTTGACCGCCACAAAATGGGTGATTTCGCCCTCGTCATTTTGGATGGGCGAAATGGAGGCGCTTTCCCAGAATTCTTCACCACTCTTTTTTCGATTGATAAAATCACCTTTCCAGGTGTTGCCGGCCAGAATCGTCTGCCACAGTTCTTGATAATATGATGCGTCAAGATTTCCCGATTTTAATACACGCGGATTCTGCCCGATCGCCTCTAGCGCTGAGTAACCGGTAACATCACAAAACGTGGCATTGACATACTCTATGGTTCCATCTCTGGCGGTAATCACCACCGAGGCCGGGCTGTGTTCGGTGGCAAGTGAGAGCTTGCGCAATTCGTTTTGTGCAGCTTTACCGTCGGTAATGTCGACGATGGACCCGGCCATGCGGTGGGCCTCACCGTTATCATCCCAGAGGGCCTGGCCGGTGACGCGAAACCAGCGAAACTCACCGGACTGACATTGCAGACGACACACGACATTGAAGGGAACCCGGTTTTGCAGATGGTTTTGGAGTGCGGCGGTTACTGCATCACGATCGTCAGAATGAACGGTACGGACCCAGTCTGCATAGGATTCAGAGACATCAACATCACTATACCCTAACAGTTCTTTAAAGCGTTCCGAAGACCAGCCCTTGCCTGTCGTTGGATCGAGACCCCAGATGCCGGCCCCGACACCCCGGACAGCCAGCGCGAACCGCTCTTCACTCTCGGCAAGTTCAGCGGTTCGCTCCTGCACCCGATGCTCCAGTTCGTCACGGGATTTGCGCAATGCCCGGTTGGCCCGTTCATCGATTAATATGGCAAACATCAGAGAACCAATTGCCAGCAGAACCGTAATCACCAGGACGGTGATGATCACGTTGCGGGCCGTGTAATAGGGGCTTAAAGCATCCGCCACATCAATCTCGGTCGTCAGCCCGAAACCCAGATTTGGATCCCACAACCAGGCGCCGTAAACCGGTACGCCCCGGTAATCACGATAGCCCGCCACGTTAACACCTGATTTGCCCTTGGTAGCCTGATCGGCCATCAAGGTCAGGGGCTGCTGGTATCGAGGAACTGCCGGGGTAAAACCGTTAACCATATTGCCGCCGGGATCACGGATGGTGATGGATAGAATAGCCTTCTGGCCGGCGCCGATCAGACCGATTTTGAGCAGATCATCATCGAAACGACTCTCGGAAAGTAATTTGCCATACTTGCCGAACGCATAAGTCTCACCGGATTTTCCAATCCGTCCCAGCTGGATCATGCGCGTAAAATCATTGGAGGGATCGACTCTCTGGGCGAGGACCGCGATTATTTGACCGGCAATATTTTTTATGGCAGCCGCGAAGAACATGGTTGGCGGAACTCGAGAGTTGGCGCCGGAAGATGAGTTCAACACCACATCCGACCAGATGGGCGGAATCATAACGGTCTCGCCCCGAAATGCTCTGTTGAGAAGATCAAGTGCCTGGTTGGCAATCAAATTTCTGGCTCCCATATTGCTGTCACGCATGGAGGCAATATTGATGAAGTCCGGGGAGACAACAAAAAAGCCGGCATTGCCGAACCGATCCTTATTACCCTGGAAAAATGTGCGCAATTCGTTCAACCCCTGACTTTTCAACAGAGCATCTTTATCAGGGGGTGTTTGCAGCAGGTGTTCAACCAGCAACACGAGGCCTGGATCGACCGCAAGCTTGCCAAGTTGAAACTTTTTATTTTCGGCCCAGAGGGTGAGTGACTCCTGGCTGGTATGCAGAACGGTCTGCAGGGCGTTACCGGTTTCTTGCTGTATTTTTTCCTGCACCATACCCAGCGCAACCCAGGCGATCATAATTACCAGCGCAATGAAAGTAACCGCTGCCATGATCACCAGGCTTAATTTTTGAGTCGACCCGGTCTGGGCCGGCCCTCCACTGTGCTTTAAGCGAGACATAAGTTGCTCTTATATGAAACTACACATAGTTGGAACAGTTAACAGATTGAACGTCGAAGAGAACCTCTGAACCTCTTGTATGAAACTTCATTGAAATATAGTAGGGTCGGCCTCTGTGCCGACCGTATTCCGGCGGGCACGGGGGCCCGCCCCACATTGCCAAAGTTTCTTTTCCGATTTGACCAGCCGTTTTTTGGCCGGCGGCGGCGCTGAACCCTGAACGACTACCTATTTCAACTTCTTCTGCGTCAGTTGCTCTTCTTCGGCCTGTTGCGCAGCAGCCGCCGCCGCGGCACCGGCCTCAAGGGCTTTTTTATCCGGCGCACCGTCTGCTTCGCCCGGCGGCAGGTAAACCGTCACGTTGCGATGGGCAAATTCAATGCCGTTTTCCCTGAAAGCCTCCTGCATCATCCGGAATACCTCGCGTTTGATGACAAACTGCTCGCCCGGGACGGTTTTAAACTTGACCCGCATGACCATGGCCGAGTCGTCCAACTCTCTGACGCCCTGGGATTTAAGCTTGCCCAGCATGACCGGGCCCATCTCTTCATCCTTCATGATTTTTTTGTTGATCTTTTTGATGATTTTTCTGACCTTGTCGACGTTCGTGTCGTAACGCACGCGAAAATCAAGTTTGGAAATGATGTAGTCCCGGCTGTTATTGGTCACCGTGCCCATGCTGCCGAAAGGGATCGTATGGATCGGACCCCGCGGGTTGCGCAGTCTCAACGAGCGCAGGGATATGTGCTCCACCATACCCTTGGTACCGCCGCTTTCTATAAAGTCGCCGACCCGAAAGGCATCATCGATCAGGAAGAATACCCCGGCAATGATATCTTTTACCAGGGTCTGGGCGCCAAATCCGATGGCCAGGCCGATCACACCGGCGCCGGCAATCAAGGGACCGATGTTGACCCCCAGTGACGCCAAAATGATCAATGCGACCATGACAAACATGACGGCCAGTACGAACTTGCGCAGCAGCACCAGCAAGGTCCCCATGCGCGACCCGCCGGCACCGCCCTCCTCGGCTTCCTCATCATCATCGGGCATTTCTTCTTTTAATTTTTGATCGATTCTGGCCTTGATCAGTTGCCAGGTGATAAAACTGAGCAGCAGGATTAAAACGATACTTAAGGCACTGCGCGTAAACATGCGGCCGACCTGGATGTCGATGCCCCACAGGCGCAGTGAGCCAAAGAAAAGAAAGGCAATCAGAAAAATGCGAAAAAACCGCCGGATCAGCGGAACGTAATGGATTAGATCCATTTTGCCGGCCGCCTGAGCCTGCTCCTCAATTTTTGTCGGCTTGTCGCCGCTCAGATCAATGGTTTCACGCGATTCGCCCGAAGCGATTTTTAACAAGCGCTGAACCCATTGATCGACTCCGATGACAATCGGAATTAGAAAAATGCTGAGTATAAGATTCACGACCGCTACATTTTCCTCGTTCAGTGCTTTGGTTACCCAGATTCCGCCGGCTGCCAGGACATAGAGCATGGCAAAATAATGCCAGTTGCCGGCCAACGCCGCTCGCATCGAGCGGGCGCCCGATCCCGCATCCGCGTCCTCGCTCCAGATTGCCTGGCCCACCCGCTGGCGGCTTTGCCAGATCATGATCACCAGCACCAGGATAACAGCAGCACCGGCCGAGCTGTAAATCATCAGAAATAACTGTTTGCTCACGCCCAGTTGTCTGAAAACGGCACTGATTCCGGCAAAGAAACCGGCGATAATTACGATCCGAATAATCCACTTATACAGAAATGACGCATCCCGATCCTTCAAAGGGAATAATCGCAGGGCGGAAGCTGAAGGGGAAAATATGATTCGGGCACCAAAGGCAAAAACAATGACGTAGTGGCTGACCAGCAAGAAAACGGAGACAACCACATAATTCGGATCTCCCGGTTCGTAAAACACGACCAGGGCGATAAAGGTGGCCAGCATGTAAATACAGATCCCAAGCGCCTCCAGCAGCATGCGCGCCAGAACCCGCCCCAGAAATTGTAATTTTCCCAATCGCACGGCATTGGTCAGGTTTTCCTGCAGATCAAGGGTGGATCGCCGAAACAGCCAGCGCAACGCCAACCCCAGGGCAATGATCAGCACCAGACCGCCGACGGTCCCAAGCAGATAAGCGGTGCCCTTGCCACCCGACAGCTTGGCCACAACATCGCTCCATTGGCCGGGGTTCCTGCGCTCGCCACTTAAAATACCACCGATGCGTTTTAAGACGGCCGATGCCTTCTGCGCCGCCCCAAAAAAACCGGTGTCGACGCCTTGCCACGTGCCCTTTTCCTCTGCCGCTTGGGTCGAACCGGTTTTTGCGGCAGCTTCCTGTTTTAATTTTTGGGCATAGGCCTGCCTGACCTGCTCATCCGTCATACCGGCAACATGCGCATCGACTGCCCCGGCAGCCGGTTGCTCCGCCGGGGAGCTGGATTGACCGGACTTTGAATCTTGTGCCAACACCAGGAATGTCGGCGTAAATAAGTAAATTGCCAGCGTTAGCGAAATGCCAAAAAATAATTGCCTCCCATAGCGCCTCTTCATATTCTTCTCCTTTCACAAATTTCTTCTGAGAGCTAACATGGTGATATCATCAAACTGCTGGCCCTGTTGATAATCTGATAACAATGTTTTGATATCAAAGCATAGTTTATCCAAATTAAGATCTTTTTTCTTTTTAGCAAATCCCGTATTTTATCAAGACTGAACTCGCAGGATTTTTTTCAGGATTCATTGATTTTTTAAAAGCGCAATAAGAAAATATAGCAGGTGAATACAATTTCAACATTCAGCGTTTAAGATAATTGTAGCCACGTACTCTGACTCTTTAATCTTTTCGTATGAGACGCCCCAAGTCGATGTCTCCATTCCGATTTTAGCGGCTGCTTCGTTGGCCGGCGGCAGGACTGATTTAAAAATTATGGCAGAAAATGCTGCCCTATGCCGGTTTGCTGCCGGAGTATTCATCAGCATTCAGCGCATAAGATGGATGATCAAGGCCGGTCGGTGGATAATACTCAGCGTGGGTGTAATGAAAACCTAGTTGGTTTAAAAGATGCTGCGAGATCTCATTTTTAGGATTGTGGCCGGCGAAAAGACCATTCACCTTAAGCCTGTTAAATGCATATCCTATGACAGCAACGGCTGCCTCACGGGCATAACCACGCCGCCAGAGATTTGAACGGATGTGAAAACCGATCTCAAAAATACCCCCGGATAGGTCATACGGCCTGAGACCGCAACAGCCGACATGCCCATTTGTCTCTAAACGAAATATCGGCCAGTACTGGACGCCGTATTGCTTATCGATCCGTATTTCTTTAGCAAGTCGCTCTTGAACCTCATCCCGGGACCATTGACCACGCGCATCAAAAAACTTGGTGACCTCATGATCTCCCCAGAGTTCTATGGCAATCACCAGATCGTCTTCACACCAATGACGGAATCCCAGACGGTTCGACTTTAGAAAGTATTTTTCACCTTTGCGCATGCAATCGCCTTGACCAATCAACGCTTATTTAGTTTTCAACAGTGCCTCTGTCAGACAGGGGCTGTTTTCATCCTTATCATCCCGAATCAATGACCACAGGATTCCCAGGGCACGCGCCGGTAGCGCAATTATCGGAACCGCCAGCTGGCCGGCTAAAATGGCCGCCTCATTGGCCGGTATTTTTTTTACGGAAGGATTAACCAGCTGTCCTTCAATCCGAACCGGCGAGCTGCGTCTAAACAGCCTGCGCTTGGATTCCGGTTTAATGACAATGTCTAGGCTTTCAGAGGCCAGATCGATTGACCCGAAACCCCGGGCGTGGAGGCCGGGGGTGTCCAGGTAAAGGATTTGAATGGTGCCGACCCCTTTTTCAAAATCCAGCCGGCCGGCCATGCAGTTTAAGTCTGTGAAAGATTTTTGTGCCGGGGCCGTCGAAAAAGGCTTCCTTGTGCTGGATAACCGAAGCGACACTACCTGTGGCACGCAACTTAAAAATTTTGCCATCACCGGCAACGAACTTCACATCATCAACGCCGTATGTGCCGTTACGGTCGGTTTCGCGCCAGGTCCATATCCGATAGCGCCTCGCCGTCTTCGTGCGAAATCCATCCAATCCGGCCGCGCGTTTCTACCCGCACCGGGCCGGAACCACCTCTTATAATGACCATATCCTCAAGTGCCAGATGTTCAACCGGGCCGGTCAGCCTTCCTCTGGCATCAACAGAGCCTATCTCCGGGATCGCATCGATGAGCAGCGGTCGGATGGATTCGGTGCGGGGTGACGTCAGGTGCAAGTTGAGATCCACTTCCTGCACTGAAAGGTCCTCGCTGATATTGCCCAGGCGCAGCCAGCCCCCGGTTTCGAGGTCGATACCTTTATTGTTGACCACCCGGGCAGTGATGTCCTCGATGCGGAAACCAGTCGGCACCTTGCGCAATGCCCCGTTAAATTTAAATTCCTCTAAAACCTTCCAGTCGTCGGGAAAAATCTTGTGGAGAAGATCTTCATTGCGACACAGCACGGAAAGCAAAATGTCCGTGCCATCACCGTCGCGCAAATTGGTGATCGCACCCTCGGCTGAAATTTCAACCGACGGATCACCGGAAATTGACAGTTTGAGATTGGAAACTCGGGGGGCTGCCAGACCACCGGAAAGCCTGGCTTTAAAATTCAAATGCCCCGGGGACGGGGATTCCACCTGAAACATTTTCAGCAATTTCGTCAGATCCTGCCCATCAGCCGCCAACTGCAGATTCAGGCCTTCGATGTTTTCGTAATCCGCAACCGTTCCGGAAACCGACAGGTTAACCGAAAAACGGCCTTCGACAATCATCCGATAGCCGGTAACACGCTCCACTCCCCAGACAGCCAGCTTGCGGTAGTCCTCATCGTCGCAAACGATTAACGTGACGGTGACAGATATTAGGCCGAGCATGACAACCGTGCCGAAAAATATAAGAATATATTTAGTCCAGCGCTTGACGGAACTCGTTTTCAATCACACTTTCCTTCCGGATGATTATTTCATTTAATTTTGCATTCAACCATAATTTAGCTGAAAATCATATTAGATCAATTGCGATTTCTTTGCAATTCATGAAAAAATCAGTTTTATTAAGAACACACAAGATCTGGTAAGTGGATAAATTGAGGGGCGGGGAGTTTTGGCCCGAAACCCTTGAATAGATTAATTAAGGAGGCATCAAAATGAAAGCTTTCACCTATGACGACATTCTCATGGTCCCATCGTACAGCCACTGGGAATCGCGTAAAGTTGTGGACATCTCCATGCGATGCAAAACGGGTAAGCTGTCCCTTGATTTGCCGGTGATGACGGCGAACATGGACACCATCACCGAAGCAGAGATGGCAAATTTTATCGGATCCAAAGGCGGCATCGGTGTACTGCATCGCTATATGCCCCTCGAAGACAATGTCAGTATGTTTAAAGACTGTAAATATCCGGTGTTCGCATCTATCGGCTGCGCCGAAAAGGATCTCCAACGGGCCGAAGCTTTGCGAGACGCTGGCGCTGATTTGTTTTGTGTGGATGTTGCCCATGCCCACGCCAAGTATGTTGGGCGCACCCTTAAACATATTCGCGAAATGATCGGTGACAGCGCCTGTATCATGGCCGGGAATGTGGCCACCTATGCCGGCGCCGACTATCTGGCTTCCTGCAGTGCCGATATCGTCAAGGTCGGTATCGGCGGTGGGTCCGTCTGTACCACCAGGATCAAAACCGGCTTCGGGGTTCCCAATCTGACGGCCATCAAAAATTGCTCCCGCGTGGATCGCTCGGTCGTCGCTGACGGCGGCATCCGGTATGCCGGCGATATTGTCAAGGCCCTGGCCTTTGGTGCGGATTTTGTAATGGTGGGCAGTATGCTGGCCGGCACCCGGCCGACGCCTGGTCCGGTAATCAGCAAAAAGGGCCATGACGGAGAGGATATAAAAGTTAAAACCTATCGCGGCATGGCCAGCAGCGACGTTCAAAAAGAATACCACGGCGGCATCGCCGAGTGGAAAACTGCGGAAGGTGTTGCAACTGAAGTCGCCTACCGCGAAGACGAAAATGAGATCATGGCGAACATCATCGGCGGATTGCGCTCCGGGCTGACCTATGGCGGGGCAGCGACTATTAGAGAATTGCAGCGGAAACTGGATTACATTGAAATTACACCGGCCGGTCGAATGGAAAGTATGCCGCACAGAACCTTTTAGCCAGATACCGAAAAACTCGAGTCGGACTTAATGCAGGACCATCACTTCACAAATTCAAACCGCCCCGCGCCCGATACGGCATCGTCGCCGATCCCCCTACTTTTCTTGCCAGACAGGCTTGCGTTTTTCGAAAAACGACTGAACGCCCTCTTTGGTAGGCTTTCATCAGATCAGGCCTTCCTTAACTTTTTTTGATATTTCCGCAATAATTTCCACTGGCAATAATTGGATGGATTGGCCCGGCTGACCTTTAATAATTTGGCGGCACCCTTCAGGTTCAACCCGTACTTAAGTAAATAGGCCGTAACAAACGTTCCGGTTCGCCCGATACCGAAGCGACAATGGACCAGAACTTTTTTCCCCTGATCGATGATCTCATCCACCCATTCAATGGCCTTCTCCATTTCTGCCATATCCGGTGCACCCTCATCGGCAATCGGCAGATAGTAAACTTCAAACCCCGAATCCAGCTGGATTTCATGCAGATCGCAATACTCTCCGCACAGGTTGACAATGGCATCGATGCCCTGCCATCTCATCTCAGCCAGGTCCTCATGGGAAAATGGCGCATGGCCGGCAGCCAGATGTTCGGTGATCCAGGTTAGCTCGTATTTTGACATATGATTTATTTATCTCAGGGATCGAGGAGTTCCCAGCGTAAGCCCATGATATTAGCGGAGTGGATGATCGCCACCGCAATCGGATGCTGTCTGAGACCATTAGGGATCGTTATGGATGAACAGCTTTGTACGGCGGCGTTTATTTAACATCCAATCCTGGCTTTGCCCATAATATTCCGTTTTCATTTTGACTACTGTTCATTCATTACGAACCCTTAGGGTCGAGTTCATGCGGTTTCGGTGGTGATTATCCACCCAGCGGATCGGCATGCAAAACGCCCCGACACCTCATTTATCTAACACCGAAAATCGAGTCCACTATTCCATTGGCTACTTAGGATTCTACCGAAGCAAAGTGATATCTTCCATTCATAAAATCTTCCACAAATCCTGCAACCTGGGAATCCTCTTTGAGGTACATATCCATCAATCGGGTCGCCCCTAAAAGACGCCCGAGGAAGTCTAATTGTTGAAGCGTCGTTTCCGGGTTTGTGCCGGATAACCTGGCATCAACCAGATCACTGGTTTTATTAACCTCAAAATTAAGCTTCTGCAAGACCTGACTTAAAAATTCCGCCCTCAATGTTCTTTGATCAAAATCCGCTCCCCCGCCGGAAAATCGGAAAAGCACGTAATTATCCTGCGCCTCGGCGCAGCACAGGGCATCCACAATGACAAAATGATAGCCAAAGCGCAGGTTTAAATTCATATAGTCGTCCGACAGGACGGCATGACTGGCAAACATCGTCGCCTTGGGGCTGATAATCCCGCCGCTCATAACGATTTTGTCATGTTCGGCCCAGTCAAAGTGAATCATCGAACCCCAATGAATATCCGGGTGACTCAGTCCCTTGAACAATGCCCTCATTGCAAGATTGGCAACATCATCGATGCCGATCTCTTTTTGATTTTCGCGCCTCGGTTTTACCCCACCGCCAACATCGAGAACAATAAATTGCATCGGGATGCTGGATTGAAGCTTTTTGGCACCGCCGATTTTACGCAGGCGCTTGTCGGAAATATGAAACATTTCCTGGACGGCCTTTTCATGGCAAAACCGGATAATGTCGTGCAAGGACCGGCACCCCTGGGGCACAAAAGACTCGGATTCCGGGTCAACAAGTTCCAGTGTGGCAACGAAACTCATGATATAGTTCAATTTACGCATAAAGGGGCTGTCGATGATCAGATTTATGCGGGCGCAGGGGCTTTCTACCATGGGCTTAACAATGCCCTGGTAGACGGTCCGGTCATCGGCATGGACCGTAACTTCTTCTCCCTGCGGCAAACTGGCAAAACCGGTTTGGGTGTTGACCAGGGTCGGAACACCGAATTCGCGGGCCACAGATGAAAAATGACCGGCAATACTCCCGCTGTCCGTTACCACGGCGTTAAGCCTGTTCAGCACCTTAACATAGCGCGGGGAGGCATTTCTGGCCACCAGTACGGCACCCTGGGGAACGGCCTCAAGATCGGACTCATGATTTAATTTGTAAACTTTCCCGGCGCCGATTCCGGGCGCGGCCCGCTCCCCCCCGGAGAAAAGCAGGTGCGTGTCGACGTCCTCAAAATTGCACTCGACAACTTCCACCGGCTGGATTTCAGCGGTCTTCAACGGTCTGGATTGCAGAATGTAAATATCGCCGGATTTATCCATGCACCACTCGATATCCTGCGGTTCCTGGAAATAAGACTCCAGCTTCACCCCTGATTCGGCCAGTTGCCGGGCGGAACCGTCATCTAGTGATATTTTCGCTTTTTGGTTGTCTTCAAGCGGAATCAGTTCGGTTTTATTTTCTTGCGAATAGACCATCTGCTGCGATTGGGTCCCAGCCTTTTTTGCCACAATTGTTGACTTTCCTTCTTTGGTTGCGGTGAGTATATCGGCAGCGGTTGCGCCGCTCACCAGCAATTCACCCAGGCCCCGGATCGAATGAATTTTTAAATGGCCGGATGCCGGATCATCAAGGTCCCGGGTGTAGATGATACCGCTGGTTTTTGCATCAATCATCTGCAGCACCAGGACCGCCATAGGGGTTTCAGCATCTGACAGTCCGTAATTGACGCGGTAAAAAATAGCCCGGGGGGAGTATTTGCTGACAATAACTTTTTTATAGGCCTCAAGCATATTTTCAGCCGTCACATTTAAAACGGTTAAATACTGACCGGCAAACGAGGTCCGCGAATCCTCCGCCACCGCGCTGCTGCGGACAGCGAACCTCGGTTTTTCTGAAACGGTGGACATAAACGCTTGAAGCGCTGCTGAAATTGCCGTTGCAACCGCCGACGGGACTGGGGCTGCCAGCACCATTTCTGAGATGTCCCGCGATATCTTATCCAGCGAAGCGACAGATTTGATATCGAGTTTGGACAGTCGGTCCTCAATCGGTTTACGTAAATCGTGGGTCTCAATAAAATGGTGGTAGGCATGGGTCGTAATCACAAACCCATCCGGAGTGGCATATTGCAGACCTCTTTTAATCGCAGCCAGATTATAGGCTTTGCCGCCAACCAGGTCCTGGCTGTCGGCACGGACTTCACCCAAAGGGGTTGCGTAAGGAGGCGAAGCGTCAAACACTTTGGACGCCAGAATAAATTTTAAATAACCATCTATTTTTCTGAAAAATTCCCCAAGATCGGAATAACGGGATGGGCAAACCCTGGCAAGATCTTCGACAATATTGCCAACACGCCCGGACAGCTCCTCACAAATAGCTTCGATGACGCTATAGTCCACTCTGCGCTGGTGATAGTATATTTCCTCCAGTTGGGCGATCAACTCATGCGCGCGTTTATCATGGGCCAGCAGGGACTTGAACGCATCATATTTTTCACGCAGCACGGCTCCCGGTGAAAACACCTGATAGGTCCAGTATTTAAACAAGTTCTTGATCAGCATGAGAAAACTCCGGTTTGATTTTTCGAACGGGATTGGGTTCTCCTACAATATAATGAAGATCCACCTGAATTAAACCCCTGCTGCCATATTGCTTGTCGCTAAGGCTTAAAATTTCTCAGTATATTTTTTAATGATGCCTTCCTGCCATGATCTGCGCTTTTTTCTTTAGAATGCCTATAAAAATGCCGATACATATTAATTAAGGAACACAGAGACGCCCGAAATTTATTTAAATGAAAAGCAAAGCAACACATACTGTTTTTATCCTGATCGGAATCGTTTGCATCGGCCGCTTTTCTGTTGCCGAGGGCTGTTCCCAACTTGAAGCAAGGCGCAAATTGCCGGATATTCCGATCCAGCGCGCGCTCTTGCAGTATCGCAATGGAATCGAGACGCTGATCATTGAATCGGCGGCTGATGACACAAAAAGTAACAATGGCTGGATAATTCCACTGCCAAACCAACCGATAGAAGTCACTAAAATTTCTCCCGGACTTTTAAAAACGATTTCCTTACAGATGCAACCGGTCGTTCAAAATAAGAAACTGTTTAATGACGCTTCGGAAATTTCAAGCGCTACGATAAATATCATTATAATTTTATTAATTTGCCTTATTTTCATGCGCTGGGGCGTAAAAGGCGGTATTTTGCCGGCTTCATTATATATCCTGTTTGTCATTTGGTATCCCAATTATATGGCCCATCATCAGAAAGCTGGTGGGACATTGGCCGGATCGTCACTCACTGCCGATCCGAAGGTTAAGGAAAAAAGCAGAAAAATTACTGGAAATTACGAAATATCCATTCTCCAGCCGCAGGATAGTTCCGAATTAAATTCCTGGCTTAATCGGAATGGCCTCAGCAAAATCCAGCCGGAGACGGCCAAACTTATCGATAGTTTCATCGCCCGGCATTGGTGTTTTGCGGTCGCAAAACGCAATACGAATTCCAATGACGGGATGACCACCCAGGCGCTAATGCTGCAATTTGAAACCGACCGAGCCGTCTACCCCATGCGACTATCGGCTCCTAACGGATCCAGCTTTTTTCTGGAGTTGTTTGTGGTCAGCGAGCAGGAAGCAGTTCCAATTAACTACAGGATTAAGAAAGAATACTGTAACTTTTTCGATTTTAAGAAGATAGCCGACTCCGGTTTTTCCTCGGATTCGGTTGATCGAAAGGGATTCATACCCAGAACGGTTTTTGTCCGCGACCGGGAAATCGCTCATTCTGATGCTTCGAAGGTAATGTGGGATGGATGTGTGGTAACAAAATTTGCCGCCCCGGTTCCAATCCGCGCAGAGCGGGTGGATATTGTTTTTAAATTTAAAAAGGCCGCCCCCTACCGGAAGCAGTTCATTTCATCCAAAGCCAAATTTGATAAAGCCTACTCCGACACATTGGCGGTTGCTGCAGTCGGTGCAATTATTCTGACAATTTTCTACCGGATATTCAGAAATCGTTGGCATACAATCACCATCCCGAAGAATTTCTTACTGCTCGCGCTGGCGAGTGCCGCAGTATTTGTATACACCTGCATAACGCTTGGCGAAACAACTCAAATTTATACGGAGGAAATAAACTTTGACCGGGATTCCTCTCTTCCTGTTCAGTTGTTATTACAGTTTTCGTCGTATCCGGCAGGGCCGATATCAAATGGTCAACAATTAATTGAGTTTTTTAACCAGAATGGTATCGACAACACCATTACAAATGAGCCGATAATTCTTGAAGATTCACCGGGCAATTATATCTGGCAACAATCCGGCGATGATGTCACCGTTAAATATTGTCACAGAAACGGATTGCTCGAATTTTTGCCAATAGATTTACCGTCAATATCAACCACCCGCAGTGAATATAACGTGACTCAAGCGGGCGAAACATATCTACTGCCTCAATGAACCGACATGACCCTTGAAAACCTGATCAGGCTTGCGAAATGACGAATCATCCCGGTCACCCGCAGCCGTCCACTTCTCATGGCCTTAATTATTTCTCGACCGCTCTCATCAAAATAATACGGCAGGCCCCACTTGATTTTTTGGTTGCTCAAATTCATAACAGTAGCGGCGTCAGCAGTGATATTTAACGCTGGTTGTCCCGCAATGCCCGGCTGAATGGTTAAGGTACAATTTGAGAATTCAAGCGTAAGTTTTATAGCCGCATCGGAGACTTCAAGTCCGATCACCATATCAAGCTTTTTGAAATCGTTCAGCTTATGTGGATGTTGCTCAATATTTTGAACAATCAAATCCTGCAGCATGATCGCCAGGCCGATCTCCTTTGCACCATCCGCCAGATTTATTTTCATACCCGCCCTTTTACATACCCGATGTTTAATCACAGACTCGATATGCGATCTATTACCTAAATCGAATAAAAATTCATTGACCCCTCAACTAAAACTGATTCTTTTCCCTTCTGCCTTTCACCTTGAGCCGTGCGCCGTGCGCCATTTCAAGAGCAGTAATATCTTCAGTCTTGCCAACGGTTTGTTTTATGACTGCAAATATTTGGTTTTACTTTTGTCAGTATGCCGTCCGATAAATACTCAAAACCGCTTCGGCATCCATGACGATTTTTGGGTTATAAATGATCGAGCCGTCTGACATCGAAAGTTCGGCACATTCCTTAAGCTGCTCCTCTGTCACGTTAAAATCTTTCAGCCGCTGATCAAGGCCGACGCTTTGGGCAAAGGCATCCATTTTATCCGCCGCTGCCATTGCCTTAGCGGATATATCCATGTCAATCGCGGCCACGCCCATGGCTTCGGCAATATCCGCCGTGAGGTCGGGAATTTCATCAAGATTGTAGCGCATCACATGCGGCAGCAGGATACCGTTGGCCAGGCCATGGGGTATTCGGCAAACAGCCCCCAAAGAGTGCGCCATCGCGTGCACCAGCCCCACCATGGCATTGGAAAAGGCCCAGCCGGCCAGCAGGGCGGCGATCTGCATTTGCCCCCGGGCCACAAGATCCGCGCCGTTCGCAACGGCGAGCGGAAGATGTTTGACAATCAGTTTTATGGCATGCAGTGCCGCCGAGTCGGATATGGGATTGCGCGCCTGGACC
This sequence comes from Olavius sp. associated proteobacterium Delta 1, assembly GCA_902749685.1. Taxonomy (GTDB): domain Bacteria; phylum Desulfobacterota; class Desulfobacteria; order Desulfobacterales; family JAFDCJ01; genus JAFDCJ01. The sequence goes on from CACVKW010000523.1 coordinate 23,235, forward strand.
ACGTAACTTTCCACGGCATGGGTCAGGGCGTCCATTCCGGTTGAAGCCGTGAGATGGGCCGGCAGATTTTCAGTCATGTGCGGGTCGAGAATTGCCACTCTGGGTGTGTTGAAATATTCAAATATAATGATTTTCTGCCCCTGGTCTCTATCCAGCACCACAGCGCCGGAGGTGACTTCCGACCCGGTTCCGGCAGTCGTGGGAATAACGATATGCGGAGTCTGTAGTTGGGTCAGCATTTGCATGCCCTGAAAATCCCTTAAACTGCCGCCTTCTTTCAGGACAATGCAGATCCCCTTGGCCGTATCGATCACGCTGCCGCCGCCCAGGCTGACAATTACATCCGCACCGGCTGAAAGCGCCAGCTCGGCCCCCTTGTCGACGATCTCCATTCCGCTGTCCTGGGGCACATCCGAATAGACGCCCGCCAGAAAATCTCCCAATTTGCGTTTAACCTGTTCGACAAGGCCGGTTTCTATGAGACCTGGATCCGTCACCAGAAATGCCTTATCCCCCAGAGCCCTGACCTCCATGGGAAGTTCGGAAATAGATCCTTCACCGAATATGATCCTGGTCGGGGCAATGTAATTGAAATTCAAGCCCGCATCGTATGGCATAATTCTGCCTCCTAAACCTTATCACTATATGGGAAGTATGATAAAAAATAATGATTGTATTATAAACTCAACCATTGACAGGATTTACAGGATTGTTCGGATACTTTTTCATATCCTGTTAATCCTGTCAGAAAAACAATTAAAAAAAGAATCCCTTCCATTTTTCAATCATCTGGGAATTTACTATCCACCTCCGTCAGACACCGGATCGATTCCTGCACGCCTTTTAAGTATTTGACCACATAGGGCAGATTCCCTTTGAGCTTGAGTTTACCCTGCATCATGCCTTTGACGGCATCCAGTTCTCTATTGGCCACCTGTTTCCAGCGCACGTAAGGGCCGGATATGACAAATTTGGAATTTTCAGCCGTCTCTTTGTCTACCATCCGAATGCCATTGACCACGCCGTCTTCAAAATCCAGGTAGAGATATTGATCCTCAGCAACATTCGCAGCCGGATCTTTTAACATCACGCAGCCGATATCTCCCTGCCAGCCTTTGTTATACACGGCAAAGTCTTTGCTGGCTTTGACTTTGTCCTCCCACGCCCGGCACCACGCTTCACTAAACACATCCAGTTTTGCCATTGTCAGCCTCCTTTTTCAGTTTAGGAATACCGATAATTCCACGTCCAAATTGAAAACTCAGACAGAACTCAGCCGCTTCTGCAGGAATCCGAGTCCTGTTTTCTGCAGCAATTGCGGAGTTGGGACCCCCTTTTCATCCAAACCTCTGATTTGATAATACTCGCGGCGCATCAGTTTTTCATCCGGCACACTCCCGGCCGCTGCGCCGTCAGCCAGGGCAGTTAAAATTTTCTTGGGCAGGCGGTCATCTTCGGCCGTAACGCCCATGATATTATTCAAGGCTCTTTTTAAGACCCAGGCCCGCTCGCCGGCCGCCAGGCAGTCTGCCATGCTGAAATCATACCCGGTGACGGCATTAAACCCTCCCAGAAAATTGTCCAACCCCATGGCCCAGAAAACAAAATGGCAGACACAGGCCGCATTGGCCAGCTGGCCGATGTTTTCGCAGATGCTCACCATTTTGGCTTTCCCGCTGCTTTCGGTGGCCGGGTAATCTTCTTTTAACCCGATCTCCGGCCAGGCCACCATGCCCTGTTCCACGGCTTGTACCGTGTGCTGCAGGTGGCACGCCCCGCGGCTGGAGCTCATGTAGGCCAGCCCGAGTCCGTGAAACGCTCTGGGATCGTGCATCGGCAGCTCCAGACCTTTAACGGCGACGGAATAATCCGCAGCGTTGCCTTTAACATGATCCGCCATCGCGCGGCTGCCCAGGGCGGCCGTATCGCCGATGCCGTCGCGCAGTCCGATTTTTTTGACCAGTTCAATTACCGCATCGATATTGCCCCAGCGCATGTCCAGGCCATCCAGATCAGCCCGGGTCATCAAACCATTTTCATAGCAATCCATGATGAAGGCCACGGTCGCGCCGCAGGTGATCGTATCCAGTCCCAGGCGATTGCACAGCTCATTGAGGTAAGCAATCGCCGCCAGATTATCATTCATGATCATGGTGCCGAAGCCGGCGCACGTCTCGTATTCGGGACCCGGGCCTTTTGAAACCGGGTATTTGGCATCAACGACTTGCACCACCGGCTTGCAGCCGATCGGGCAGGCATAGCAGGCCGTTCGCCCTTGGAGCATATTCTCATGAATGGCCGGCCCGCCGATGGCAGCGGCCATTTCATATCCTTCGCCCAGGGACCAGTTTTTGATGGGAACATCCCCGGTCAGCATCCCCATGTCCATGGCTGCCGCCGTGCCAAGATCATGAAATGAAGCACAGATCATGGAGTCCCTGATATCCGCCAAAGCCGCTTGCCGGATTGCCCGGTAGGCATCCTCTCTGGCGACAGGGATCTTCTGATTGCCCGGCACGACAACCGCCTTGAGGTTTTTGCTGCCCATCACCGCACCCATGCCGGTGCGTCCCAGGTAGTGCGCCTTGTCATTGGCCACCGCCGCAAACCTTACCATTCGCTCACCGGCCGGTCCAATGGCCAGCACCCGCAGCCGCTGCTGCTTATCTGCATGATGCTGCTTTAATCTGTCGATGCATTCATAGGTGTCCAGTCCCCAGAGATCGCCGGCATCAACTATTTCGGCCCGGCCTTTTTCAACCGCCAGATACGATGGCCGATCGCATTTTCCCCGCAAAACGACTCCGTCGAAGCCGGCTTTTTTCAGCTGGGCGCCGAAAAAACCGCCGGACGCAGATTCTCCCCAGATGCCGGTCAACGGCGAGCGGGCGCACATGACAAAGCGTGAGCTGCCGGGGAAATTGGTCCCGACCATGGGTCCGGTCATTACCAGCAGCGGATTTGCCGGGGACAAAGGATCTGCCGTGGGACCGTCTGTATCCGCAACCAGCCTTGCCGCCAGCGTACTGCCGCCGATAAATTTCAGCCAGTAGTTGTTTTCTAAACGCATCACATCCTGCTTGCCTGAGTCCAGATCCACCTGCAGTATTCGATTATGGGAACCCGACATTATTCCTCCCTCATGAAATCATGGCTAACCTTCTGCACGGCCAATGGGACCTGATTTCTATCTATTTTTATCCGCGGTTGTTGAACTGATATCCGGTCTTATTCTGCAATTGTTGCAGCTCTTTTTTTAATTCTTCCGCAAGACGCATTCCGTCCGGTGTACTAATGATATTTCTCATTTCTTTTGGATCAGATTTTAGATCATAGAGTTCTTTGGGCCGCACATCATTTTGATATTCGACATACTTATAACGCTGCGTCCTGACGGCTGTAATACCTGGAACTGGAATGGGAAACACCGGAAAATGCTCGTAAAGCCAGGATTTCCGGCCCGGTGCGCCCGGCGACGCCAGGATGGGTTTAAGGCTTGCACCCTGCATATTGGAAGGGATTCCAATTCCGACAATATCCAGCAGAGTCGGCGCCAGGTCGATGTTTAAAATCATCTGAGAAGCGCGGCGCCCCGGCTCATCGATTAATGCCGGATATCTTACGATAAACGGAATGCGAATCGATTCTTCATATGCCAGCCGTTTGTCATAAACATTTATGGATATAACCATGCCCCCAAGGACATAAGTGGCAGGCAACACGACCCTGCGGATGAAGCTTTGGCGTATCAAGTAAAGGCCTCTCCCTAGTATCAAATCCCCTTCGCCCCCCCCATTAAAAAAAGGACAAGTTAGCATGCTCCCCTTTTGAAACGGGGGCTTAGGGGGGATTTCCAATTTAAAATTCTTTGACGGGCGTCAATGCGACCTCCGGATAAATCTGCCCATGGGCCGGGGGCATGGAGTTGTAGACCCACTCGATGTCAATGATTCCAAGTGACACGCCCAGCGTTCTTTTGTAGCCCCTGAAGGTGCCTCTAATAAGCACATCCTCCATTCCCATTGTTAGACCAAAGACAGCAACCTGCGTTTCTTTTGGAATTCGCCTTAATTCATACTTGAACGCAATCGGAGCAAATGCCAGCCGCCGACTGTCGGCGGCCTGGCACTGGATCACCGGAACCATTACCGGCAACCCGTCTTGCCCGACATAGGCAATAAATTTAAGAGAATCGAGTTGATTAAACAGATCCTCGGCAAAAGGCTTTAGAACCCGATCTTTTACACCGCTGCCAGCCGCTGATTTGGCCAGTTTGGTCAGCATGGCCGACAGGATGATTTTTGGCATGGGAAGATCTTGGCTGCCGGAGGTTTCGATCAAATCCAGGTAGTGAACGGTATTGATACCAAAATAGGTGTTGTAGCGGAACATGGGAATTTCGTTGTAGCGTTCATATTCCGCCCCCTCATTTCTAAGATGGGTCCAGCGGGCTCTGCCGTGCCACATTTTTTTATCCATGGTCATTATTAAAAAAGCGATATGAGGGTTTTGCTGGATGTATTGCTTGCTCAACCCCTTGCAGAATTGTCCCAAAGTCAGCTGGTCGGGTTTGGGCGCCATAATGGAAGTAATCAGGGAAATGTGCGGCAATCCTTCGGGATTGACACAGGCCACCAGGCCGATCTTTTCGGCCGGCTCGAATGCTAGCATTTCTTGCGCACTAAAAGATGTTTTCGTCTTCATTGTCTTCTCGTATTCTTACCTCAGATGTATAATAGCTCAAAGCTGAAAGGTGAAAGCTCAAAGCAAATGTTTATTATCGATCTTATTATCAAACACCCTTATTATCTTCTGAGCGACTTGATGAGACCCATGATCATTGCGGCGATTTCTAAACCATTCGATTATAGTACTGAATAATCTGATGAACTCCCTTTCCTTTCAGCTTTGAGCATTGAGCTTTCAGCATTCAGTTTATTTGCTTTGAGCTTTTTTACTTCTATGCTTCTAGCTTCGTACTTCCGCTCCAATACACGATAGCCGGATCAACACCGGAGTTTCTTGCAACCGCTGCCATTTTTTCCATGTACCGTTTGCTCAATAGCCCCTGGTCTTGATACTCCCAATCCAGATCCAGGCGAAGATACTTGTCCCGGCATAGATTGTTAAACGCACACAGCTCCCATCGGGTTACCAGTCCATTGAGGTTTGCGGCAATAAACCTTCCGATCCCCCGGATATTTTCTTCGGTCGCGGTTGCATCGGGAATGATCGGCGTCCTGATCCAGAGTTCAACCGGCCGGCCATCCGCTAGCATACAACCGCGCACTAAAAGAAGATTATCCAATACTTTATGGTTGGTGTTGCCGGTAAACTCCCGGTGCTTGTGCGGATCGATTTCTTTTAAATCAAACAAAACAAGGTCTGAATGAGGCAGGAGTTTTTCCAGAGCCTCCTTCGAACACATGCCGCACGTATCCAATGCGGTGTGAATGCCCAATTCTTTCAACTTTAATAAGAGCTCTCGGTTAAACTGCATCTGGAGGGATGGTTCGCCGCCCCCCAGGGTAATGCCCCCGCCCGACTTCTCGAAATAAGCCCGGTCCTTGATGACCTCGGCAACCAGATCAGTTAATACCCATTGGCGACCTAAGAGCTCCAGGGCGGTTGTCGGACATTCTGCGGCACATAGACCGCAGCCGGTGCACAGATCGCGATCTATTCGATTGCAGCCTGACTCAAAAGACAACGCTTCTTCCGGGCAGACCTCCAGGCAGGTCTGACAGCCGATGCATTGATTGGCGATCCAGTGTACCTGGGGGTGGGGGGAAATACTTTCGGGATTGTGGCACCAGCCGCACTTCAGACTGCAGCCTTTAAAAAAAATCGTGGTCCGGATCCCGGGACCGTCTTCCGTGGACATGCGCTGGATTTCAAGAATCGTTGCAATAGTATTTAGTTTTTTGCTTCCGGTCATTTTGAAATTAATTAGGTTACAAAAGGGCTAGGGCCTGGTAAATATAGCTCAAAGCTGAAGGCTGAAAGCTCAAAGCGAAATGATTTTTCATCAATTTAATAATAGACTACTTCTATGACCGCTTGAGAGACTTTATCAGGCCAATAATCATTGCGGCGATTTCTTTGCCACTAGATTCAAGTTTTGCGTATTCTGATTCACTAATCCAGTTTATTCTTTGGAAAATCACAAGTAAGGTCATTGTTTCGTAAAGTGAACCGCGCGCAATGTAACAATATTGAATAAATTCCTTTTTTGAGTAACGGCCCTTTCCTTCGGCCAAATTCATGGACACACTTGTGGTACATGATTCTATTTGTTCTAATAATCTATAGTGCTTTCGACCTGTTGATATTCTTTCAACCGTTTCAATAACCTGAACCGCAAAGTCCACCGCCTTATTCCAAACGTCTAAGTCCTCATAGCCAAACTTCATAATTCCCCCCTCCTATCCTTTAACCATTTTCCTTTCAACTTTCAGCTTTCAGCCTTCAGCTTTGAGCTTATTTGCTTTCAGCTTTTTTCCTTCCCCTTTGAGCTTTCAGCCTTCAGCTTTGAGCTTATTTGGCTTCAGCCTTGAGCTTTGAGCTTAATAATTCCCATGACTCACCCGCTGAATCACTTCATCCTGCAGTTCCTTGCCTACGGCTGTAAAATAAGCATTGTAGCCGGTTATTCTGACCAGCAGGTGCCGATAGTTTTTGGGGTGTTTCTGGGCATCACGCAGGACTGCGGGATCAAGCATGTTGATCTGCAAAGCGCTGCCGCCGTTTTCACAGTAACCCCTCAAAAAGGCCTTAAATTTGTCTTTGTGCTCGGGATCTTTGATAATCGAGGGATTAAACGTGATGGTATGGCTGGCACCGTTGGGAAGACAGTTTAAATATTCGCCCCAATCGCCGCGGCCATCGGCTGCCTTGCCGCCCAGTACTTTTCCCACCGAGTTGGCATTGGACGTCGGGCCCTTGATATCGGCACCGTTGGAGGGACAAATGGCATTGGATAGAAATTGCCCTTTGGGCCGGCCGTCGGCGCTGGCGGCCATGACGAACCCGTCCCCGGCCCAGTAATTCCAGCTGAGCATCCCGGGCCTGAACTGGCGGTCGGTGGATTTTGTCCGGTGTCTCCAGGTCTCGTCACACCAGAGGTTCATAACCTTTTTGGCCATGGCATCGGCCTCATCGTCATCGCGTCCGTATTTAGGGACTTTATTTTTAGCGATGGCCTGCAGGACGTCGTGTCCGAGCCAGTTGTCTTTCAAAGCGGCAATGAGTTCAGCCATGGTGCATTTTTGGGTGTCGAAAACCAGGTATTTAATGGCCAAAAGAGAGTCGACCGTGGTGGCAAAAGTCACGGTTTCTAAAGTGGCCAGATTGATTTCGGCACCGCCCCGGGTTATGTCCCGGCCTTTTTGCGCACACCCTCTGACCAGGCAGGAAAGATAGGGCGTGGGAAAAAATTTTGCTCTTAGTGATTCTGACGTTTCATAGGTGTCGATACTTTTTTTGATGATGTATTGGTTCTGAATAGCATAAGCGTTCCAGAAATCTTGCCACGTGTCGCAGTTGGTCGCATCACCGGTATCCGGACCGTCCTGTTTAATTTCTTCTTCTTTGCCGGTCATGGGATTAAAGAAGGGGACTAAATCTTTGCCGCCGGTCAGGGCCAGTTCAACCGCCTTGAGCAGGTTGAGGTTGACATCCACCGTGCCGGACCGGTCGTTTCCGACCATGGTGTTTTCCAGGCAGCCCACCGGAGCGTAATCGTGGACATTGTTTTTGTTTATCAGGTGACTGATACCCGCCTTTTTAGCCTCGAGCATCATGCCGGCCATGGACCGCTCATCAAAATTGAGCAGAAACGGCGATCCCTGGCTGACGGATATCATATCCGCCACCTTGTCCAGCAATTTATCTGGAGAATTTCGATGCAGCCTCACGTTCGGTTTGGGTTCCAGAATCGGGCTCATCTCATCGATGACTTCAAGCATTGCATAGGTCAAATCATTGGTCAGGTCTATGCTGTTGGCCCCCATACCCGACAGCGTTATCAGCTGACCGAATCCCGAGGTGATCCCCTGGTTGCCGTTGCGAATCATGGCATCATAGACGGTGTTGCAGTGCATCCAGAAGCATTTTAAGATTTCTTTACCGAATTCGCGCTCCATTCCATGAGACAACGAATACTCCCAATAGGGCAGCAGGTACTGATCGATGCGGCCGAAGGAGGTTCCGGGACCGGGGTAATTCTCGTCACTCATGATCAGCATGTGATTGATCCACAGCGCCTGCAGGGCTTCCCAGAATGTTCGTACCGGCTCCCAGGGTACCCGGACTAAAATCTGGCCCATTTGCATAAGTTCCTGTCGACGGTTGGGATCGGTCTGTTCGGCTGCCAGGTCCAGGCATACATCTGAATATTGAGCTGCCAGATTGCGCGGCATGGTCGCAGCAGTCATCATGGCCCGCAGCTGGGCGCCTTTAGGTCCATTTTTCGCACCATCACTCAATTGATTGTATTGGGATTCCAGATCGGCCATAATCCCTTTCCACCCAATTTGCAGCGCTCGCTCATGGTCAGGAATCAAATGGCCGCTGGTGGCGCCGGCATTGCCGTAGCCGTGGTCGTGAAACCACTTCATCTTGGAGCGGGCACCGTTTTTGCTAAGCAGCGCCCGGTCAAATGCTTTCTGTTCCTTTTTGTCCAAACATAGGGACGTCTGGATATTAAACCGTCCGCCGGCAATCAGATCGCCCGGTAAAATTTCTTTGGGCATGTATCGAACCATAACCTCTTTGACAAACCAGGCCCGTCGTTCGACCGGACTCCAGGTCCAAAAATCTGTGTCAAGGTCTATGGCTCTTGCTGCCTGGCGGTAGGAACCCCGCAGGGTTTGCAGCAGGGCATAGGTCTCCGGCACGATGTAAAAATTCATCTCGTTGAACTGAACATCCCAGGCCGTCCCGCTGGACCAGGCCAGAAATTCGTTGTTCCAGGCCCGTTCGGCACCCTTGAAATAGTAATCCCGCAACCATTGGATGCGCGCGGATAAGCCCTGTGGTTCTTTGATGGGATGGTTGTATTTTGGGAGGGCTGCCGTACTCATAGAATAGAACCTCCTTAGTATATTCGCATAGTAAATAGGGCAAAGCGCATGGCGCTAAATAGCTCAAAGCTCAAAGGTGAAGGCTCAAAGTCAAATGTTTACTATCGACTATATTACAAAATACCATTAAGATCTTTTGAGCGACTTAATGAGGCCCATAATCATTGACGCGATTTCTTTGCCGCCAGTTTTAAGTATTTATATTCCGATTCGCTAATCCATTATCCCTTAGCATTTCTGCTTTGAGTTTTCCGATTTTATCATTTCAGCTTTGAGCTTATTTGCTTTGAGCATTCAGCTTTAAGCTTTTAGCTTATTTGCTCCGTGGGTCAGCATGCGCGTCATTATTTGCGCGGCCGTCCCATCATCTTTATTTTCAAAGGCCTCCACCATCTGTTGGTGGAAACGGAACACTTCCGGTACCACGGTCGAATCAATAAAAAACTGGCCGGCCAGATTGGTATAACACTGTTTAAATGAATTGAGCAGCAGCGGATAGATGCGGTTCCCGGAAGATAAGGCAATAAGATGATGAAAATTAAAATCCAGCTCGCTGACTTTTTCAATACTGAAAATATCGATATTATCCTCTTCGCGAAGCAGGGTGTAAAAAGATTGGAGCTGTTCCTTGGTTCGGTTAAGGGCTGTGAGACGGGCGGTTTCGACCTCAAACAGCAAGCGCATTTCCAGCAGACTTGTCAAAAGTTCCGGCTCCAGATCGCCCTGGTGGTAATTGACCAGAGAAGTTAGGAGCGACAGGGAACCTTCTTTACGATAGTCATTGACAATTGTGCCGGCCCTGGGGATCAGGGTTACCAGGCCCTTTGCCGCCAAATCGACCAATCCCTCATGCACGACAGGTCGACTGACCCTCAGTTGCAGGGCAAGTTCTCGTTCGGACGGCAGCTTTTGATCAACCGGAAAGGTACCGGACAGAATCAGTTCTTCGAAACGCTTGATAAATAGATCTTTGAGGCTTTCGGTGCGGATAGGTTTGAGCAGTTCCTGCATAATAGTCTCCTTGATGGCAGGTGGTATTACCAGCTGCCACAATACAGAACTCGCATTAACATGTCAAGTTGTATGAAGGATTTAGTTTGCCGACAAGTTGTACAAAAAATTTCTTGCACGCGCAAACGATACTGAATATACAATATCTAAAGCGCATGGCATCGGGATAATTTAGGCCTAAAAATATAAGGAGGGTTTATCATGTTTAGAAAACTTATTTTCATAATTTACATTGTAGGCCTTCTAGCACCGTTAAGGATGGGTTGGTGCGAAGATTACAGCTTCAGAAATTCCAAATGGGGCCTGACCAAAGAAGCGGTCACTGCCTCAGAGATCAAAATGGATCCTGTTGAAATTAATGAAAATACTATTAAGTATAAAACGCAAATTCTGGAAAATAATGTCGAGCTGATATATTTATTTTCTCAAAACAAACTGGCCGGGGCGGTATATAAATTAAATGATAATTATTTAAATTCACACCACTTCCTGAACACATACAAAAAATTTAAAGCAGCATTGACTCAAAAATATGGTCAGCCAAGAGAAGAAATGACAAATTGGTTAAACGACACGTTTAGGAATGTGAGTCAAAAAAGGGGCCTTGCGCTTAGCCTGGGGCACACAGAATATTTCGCAAACTGGGAGACTGCAATATCCAATATAAGTATTCGTTTAAAAGAGGAAAACTATTCTGTTTTATGTGTAATAGAATACTGGAGTAAGGAATATCCCTACTTATCGGAGGAGAATAAGGTAGAGCATATCAATAAAGAGGATATCATTGATCCATTTTAAGGTGATTCCCATTTTCATCCTATGACACACGTACGGAAGAATTTTAACTTCCTTCTACAACCCTGGATGTGCCATTTTTCAGAGCGGATAAATTAGATAAAGGGAACGTACATGGTTAAAAAGATCATCGGGATAGCGGTTGCTGTCCTGCTGCTGGCATATTTTATTACCCTGATATTGCATATATCCGCCCATGATGACCAGTATCTGTGGGATTTTCGTACCCATCGCGAGGCCGGCAAGATCCTGGCTGCGGGGTCAAATCCCTATGATGCCGATACCCTGTTCCCCAAAGCCCGCACCAGATTTCTATACACCTATCCGCCGATAACCCTGTTTTTTTATCGTCTGTTCGCTATACCGGAATACAAAACCGCCTTTCACATTTTTCTGATTGCAAAATTTATATTGCTGCTGGGTCTGGTTTATTTCTGGCAAAGGGAATTCCTTAAGGAAGACGGCAACCGTCTGTTTTACGTTTTTTGCTTACTGGCGTTCAATAGTACGGTCTTTCTGGATATGATTGCCGGCAATATCAACCTGGTGCAGCAGTCGCTGCTGTGGCTTGGCTTCAGCTTTTATATCAAGGGCAGGTATAAGCTGTTTTGTCTTTGTACCCTGATCGCCGCCAGTTTTAAGATGACCCCGGTTTTCTTTTTAATTCTAATGTTGCTGCCCGACGATAAAAATAAGTACAAATATTTCTTTGGCGCCGCGGCGGTATTTTTGGGTTATCTGCTCATTCAGTACCTGATTGTACCCGATTTATTTACCGGATTTATTAAGAATGCGCTGGAGGTTGTGGGTGAACCCGGCGGGGTGGCTCCTTCAACCAACAAACTGATCGCCGGCATATTTGAAATAGTTACGAAGATAACCGGCCTGACGGCACCGCATGCCTTTCAATCAGCAATTTTTATAATGCTTGCGGCCGCGGTTGTTTTTTTCTCTTTCAAAGCCTGCCTGCGATTAAAGCAGGTACAAATAGATAACCGGGCCATGTTGGAAGTGTTTGTGGTGTGCCTGGTATATGCTTTAATCCACCCCAGGTTTAAAGATTACGGGTATATCCTCCTGATCGTCCCAAGCTTCTACGTTATTAAAAATATTAAATATTCAAAAATTGCACCTTTTCTGTTCATTCTGTTTATCATGTCCAACCGGATGATGCTGCCGATTGTCTCATCGGTTTATGACATCATCTGGGCTTTTTTTCCGTTGCTGGTGGCGTATTGTGTGTGGGGAATATATCTGCATGGAATATTCAGCGGGAGCAAATTTGCAGCAGAGGCCAAAACAACCGGTAAAAAATAGAATCTTAAGTGTATGCTGCTTAGTTTCCGGCAAAATGGCTTATTTAAGCATACTATAATTTGGTCCAAAAAATATGCTGCAAAACACTTGTCGCTCCCGCGCAGGCGGGAGTCCAGTTGTAAAACACCTGAATTCTCGTTTATATTTGACTCAACTCCCCTGATTCAGATATAAGTAAAAATTGAATTAATTGGATAAATCCTCCACCGGTCTGAAAGCGACTCCTCATCTATAAAACTGAACCTGGCCTCTAATTTGATTCCTCGTGATTAAGTATCCTCATTCAAATTAGGAAATGCAGAATTTTAAGTTTCAAGGAGGAAAAATCAAATATGGATTTTTCCACAAAGACACACCGGGTCAGTAACATCAAGCGGTTTGCTGCTATTAGCCGTATAATGGCGAAGCATGGTCTGGGCGAAATACTGGAGCGGGTATTCGATCGCAAGGATGCTGCTGCCAAAGTCGAGGATGAAGGTCCCGCTTTCGACCGAACGATGTATCTCTCACCACAACGAGTTCGTCGAGTTTTCGAAGACCTCGGACCCACTTTCGTTAAGCTGGGCCAACTGATGAGCACGCGGGCTGATATGTTCCCTCCGGAATACCTGGAAGAATTCAAAAAATTGCAGAATCGTGTTCCGCCGGTTCCATTCGAAGATATACGGACGGTGATAGAAACAGAACTCAAACATCCAGTTTCAGAAATCTTTGTTTCGATCGAAGAGGAATCCCTGGCTGCAGCATCGGTTGCTCAGGTTCACCTGGCACACCTGGCCGCAGGTGAGAAGGTAGCCTTGAAAGTAATCCGGCCCGGTATTGATAAAAAAATTCGGAAAGATATCCGACTGATGTACTACTTTGCAAAAAAATTGGAAAAAACCTTTGAAATCGGACAAATCATCGGCTTTACCAACATAGTGAAGGAATTTGAAAGAAACATCTTTCGAGAGCTTGACATGTATATCGAAGCAGGTAATACAGAGCGTTTTTTCGAAAATTTCAAAGACAGCCGGGAAATTTATATCCCCAGAGTGTATTGGAAGTATACTTCAAAATCTGTGCTGGTGATGGAGTACATTGGAGGAATTAAACTGGATCGGGTCGATGAAATCGAGGCTCATGAAATCGATCCCCAGGAAATCGCCATGATCGGTCTGCGGTCATTTTCACGTCAGTTGATGGAGTTCGGTCTGTTCCACGCTGATCCTCATCCCGGCAACACTATTGTCATGTATGACGGGCGGCTAAGCCTTTTGGATTTCGGCATCATCGGATATCTGGATGAAAAGACGATGCTGGAGATTGCCAACGTATTCTTAGGTTATGCCGAGCACAATTATGATATGGTTCTTGAAGCTCTCGTAGACGCTGAAATAATTAGTGAAGAATCAGTTAATTTAAAAATTTTTCGGGATGATCTGAAGGATATAAGCGAACCGTTTTATGGTCGTTCTTTGCATACAATATCGGTAAAAGACGTTGTTGACCAAGTGATGCAGCTGTTGCGCAAATATCATATCCGTCTGCCGCGCAATTTAATGCTGCTGTTTAAAACCTTTATCCAGGTCGAAGCACTCGGGAAAATCCTGGGCAGTGACGCCAGCCTTCTGGAAGTTACCCGGCCTTATGCTAAAAAGAGGCTGAAACAGGGCTTCGATACACAAAAATGGGTATACAACATCGTTAGAGATTTTCGCACGACCCGCGGCTATCTGCGAGTTTTTCCGAAATTGTTCCACGATATCCTCAAAGGAGTGACTGCCGGAAAGCACCAACTCGAAATCCGTCATAGTGGTTTACTGCATACCAGCACCAAAATTGAACGAAGCATCAATCGACTGTCAGTCAGCATCATTATCAGTGCCTCATTAATCGCCGGTTCCCTGGTGCTGGATTCTTCCCAAAAAGTGATGGAATTTACGGTCGATTTTTTGGGTGTCCACACCATATCCATTACTGCCCTGCTGGGCATGCTTGGCTATTCCCTGGCTACCGTTCTGGGCTTCTGGTTGATTATCTCCATATTCCGATCAGGGAGAATGTAGCCAAAGCACGGGATTTGTGAATACAAAATCCAAGGCGTTGACACTCCATTTAGATGACAGCGTATCTGAAAATACGAATTTCATGTGGAAATTTCATCAAACAGCACCGGCAGTGACATTTGCGGAATCGCCACAACAAATGTGAATGTAAACGTTGATATTGTCAGAACCAGCCCTTTATAGGATTCAGATTGGACACGGGTTCTGGGTGTTCTCATAAGAACTGGTGGATGTTGTTGGCAAATTAAGTAACAGCAACGCTGATTGCGCTCACCAACCGTGATGGTGGTAATTGCATAAATTTGGTACGGGATGGGATCGCCCAGGGCAAACCTTAAAACCCAATATTATTCTCTAAAAAGCTGAAATATTCCGTACTGTTGAAAATGATATGATCCATTACCGTGATGCCCATAATATCCCCGACCTGCCGTAGTCGCTGTGTTGTTTCAATATCCTGCTCGGATGGGTTTAGCGCACCGACCGGATGATTATGTGCCAGAATCACGGCCGAGGCACGATCACTAAGCGGATCGGCAAACACCTCTCGCGGGGTGCACATGGCTTCTGTCAATAAGGCCGATTGAAACAACACGGATATTGATAATCTCATTTGCGCCGTTAACCGAAGCACAGAGAAAGTGCTCTTGTTTTCGGACTACGTAATGCCTGATGTGCGGAACCAAATCGGCAGGGGTTTCAATGCGGATTCCCTCCGGGCGGATGCGGCGGCGGGAAAACTCAACAGCAGCCAGAATAAGGGCAGTCTTGTCATTGCCTATTCCATCAAATTTTGCCAGATCATCGACCGATAATTTTGCTCCTTTTTCATCAATGACCGGGATCATTTTTTGGCAAGCGTGATGGCATCATGCCTGCGAGAACCTTTACCAATCAGTACGGCAAGCAGCTCATGGTCTGTGAGGGCAACAGCCCCTCGCTCAATGAGCTTTTCTCGCGGCCGCTCATGTTCCGGAAGATTTTTTATATTCCTTTTTGTCATAATACGTTACACCGCTACTTGCAAACCATAATGAATAACGGTTAATGCCATAGTGTCAAAAATCGCCACCGGATCAATATATTTGGGATCAGCAAGCTCTTCATACCGATCCCGCTCTTCATACGCATCCTGTATCGAATAATTTACCTGACCGGCATAAATTTTTTCAAGATAATAGACATCGTCCCGATGGGCTGCGATTGTGGACTGAATTTCCTCATCTGTGCTCAAGAAGTAATCCGCCTCGTCGAGGCTCACCTGCGCGGCAAATCCTGGTACATCCATAAAAAAGTAAATAATTTTTGCTAACGATATAGTTATTTACTTATTTATGGACGTCCCTCAGATTCCCTTATTTTACGATTTCAAGCATTGATAGTATTATTTGTTCATCGTTATCCCCCGAAAGCTGCTTCAGGAATCTCAATCGTCGCCGCATCGCTCTGTTTAATGGCATCCATCTTTCCCCGGGTCTCCGGCAATATGGTGTTGATATAGTATTTAGCTGATTGAAGAACTCCCTCATAGAAAGCCGCTTCTTTGTTTTTAACCGCTTTTGCGCTGCGGGCTGCGGGCTCCAGGCTGCCCGCCAGCTTTTCCAGCTGCGGGACCGCCACCGTGGCACGCCACAGATGCATCCAGGCCATGCAAACATCTCCAACCACATCCAAAAACGGTTTGGCAAAGGCAAAGGCCACCTTAAATTCCGGCGAAAGGGCCGTTTTGCCGAGGTGCAGCGCCACTTCGCCAAGCTGATTGACGGCATCTTCAACATGGCCGGCTAATTCCAACAGGATCGGAATCTCTTTGGCGTTGGCCACCGTATTTTGAACCTCCTGCAAAAAGTTCATGAATACAGTCCCCTTTTGCATTCCCAGCTTGCGCCCCAACAGATCCATGGCCTGGATACCATTGGTACCCTCGTATATTGAGGCGATTTTGCAATCTCGCAGCAGCTGTTCGATGGGGTAGTCGCGGGTATACCCATAACCGCCGTAAACCTGCATGGCTTCAACACAAATGTCAAAGCCACGGTCCGTACAGTAAGCCTTAACCACCGGTGTCAACAGATCAATCAAGCCCTGAAGGTAGGCTTTTTCTTTTCCGTCGTCCGCGCATGTCTGCCGGTCAAACAGACCCGCCACAAAATATAACAGGCTGCGCATTCCCTCAGTGTGAGTTTTCATCCCCATCAGCATGCGCCGCACATCCGGATGGTTGATGATCGACACCTGGGGCGCATCCGGGTCGGTCAGTTTATCCAGGTCTTTTCCCTGCAGACGCACTTTGGCATAGTTCAATGCATACATATAGGCGGCCGAGCCGCAAATAAATCCGATAAATCCGACATCCAGGCGCGCGGCATTCATCATATGAAACATCACACGCATGCCTTTGTTTTCTTCACCGAGCAACAGTCCCCGGCAATTTCCCTTGCTGCCCAGGGACATCTGACAGGTCGCGCTGCCATGAATGCCCATTTTCTCCTCGATACCGGTGCAGACGATATCGTTGGGCTCACCCAGGCTGCCGTCTTCGTTCACCCATATTTTGGGGACCAGAAAAAGCGAGATGCCTTTGGTTCCTTGCGGCGAGCCTTCGATCCGCGCCAGAACCGGATGAATAATGTTTTCCGTCAGGTCATGGTCACCGGCAGTGATGAATATTTTATTGCCGGTTAGGGAATAGGTGCCGTCCGGATTTTTGACGGCCGAAGTCGTTAAAGCGCCGACATCCGTACCGGCCTGGGGTTCGGTTAATTGCATCGTGCCGCTCCATTGACCGGTGTACATCTTTTTAAGAAAAAGCGCTTGCTGTTTATTGGTGCCGAAATATTCAACCAGTTCGCCGGCCGCATGCCCTAAGTAGCCGTAGAGGGTTAAGGCATAATTTGCTCCCACCATATACTCGGAGGCCGCCTGGGCGATGCAGCGCGGCAGCCCCTGACCGCCGAGATCCGGATCCGCGATCATGGCCGTCCACTCCCCTTCCCGCAGCAGTTTATAGGGGCGGTGATAACAGGCCGGAACCGACACCCGGCCGCCTTCAAATTTAACGCCTTCCCGATCGCCTTCGGCATAAGTGGGCAGAATTTCTTTGACCGCCAGATTGCGGGCTTCTTTGATGATCAGATCGAAGGTCTTTTTGTTGAAATCCTGAAATTTTTCATGCCGGGTGAATTCCTCGACATTAAATTGTTCATAAAGAACAAAGTCAATATCCCTGCGGTCGGTTAATACTTGCGCCATGTTCTTTTCCTTTTATTAGATTAATCGTATGAGGCTATTTGATATTGGCATTCGCTTCGAGACCAAACTTTATCTGCCTTAAGGTTAATTATAAAATTTACTACAGGAATAGCTATTTTCAAAAGGATGGCTACGATTCAATTGTAAATTTCACCGCAGAGCCGCAAAGAACGCAGAGTTGAAAATTTTTCATATGCCGGTGAGAGGCCGGCAAATGAAAATCCACAAGCACTCCGTGCTGATATTTGAATGTACTTTGCAGTTAGTGGAAATTAAAAGATAAATGCAGGCAATTTTTCCCGAAGGGCTGATGTATTTTGTTTTCCGCCCCCTCAGCGGAAAACAAAAATAAATCTTTCTCTGCGCTCTTCGCGTCTCGAGCGCAGCCCCGCGGAGCGGGATGCAAGCTCGGGCGGTGAATTTAGAGAAATCACATCTTACCTTTTTTTCCACCTCGCTGGCCTTCGCTCCATCATCGCGGTGATTCCTTCCTGGAAGTCTTCGGTTTGCAGTAAAATACTGTTATGATTTGCCTCCATATCCTGCTGGGTCATCAAGTCGACGCCATCGCCGCGTTTGATGATTTTTTTGACGGCACCCGCGGCCAGGGGCGCGGTTAAGGCAATATCCTGCACCATTTTTTGTGCCTCACCAATTAAATCTTCTGCAGCATAATGATAATTGATCAGGCCCCACTCGAGAGCCTGCTGCGCGCCGTACTCCCTGCCGGTCATCAGGATCTCCATGGCCCGGGCAGGACCCAAAAGCCTGGAGAGTCGTGATGTTCCGCCCACATCAGCGATAACACCCAATTTCAGCTCCGGCATGCTCCAGATGCAATCCGCGCTCATCAAACGCATATCGCAGGCCAGGGCCAGTTCGACAGCGAGGCCCAGGGCCCTGCCGTGCATAGCGCATATAATCGGCACCTCCACTGCTTCCAGACGATTTAAGTATTGTTGAAATCGATAAATCAGCGCCCGCAGACCGGCGCCGCCGGCTCCGGCCTCACCCAGGCAGGCGCCGACTTCAGCTCCGAGTGAATTGAAATCGACACCCGCTGAAAAAATTTTTCCTTCCCCTTTGAGAATAATAGCCCTGATGTCAGGATCAGACACCTGCTGTTCCGCCATTTCGCAAAGTCCGGTCAGCATTTCAACAGTGAGGGCATTGCGTTTGGCAGGGCGGTTGAGGGAGATGGTAAAGATATTTTGTTTCTTTTCACCGATTAAATATATATCCGACATAAACACCTCATAGACATGGTTAAGGAAAAAGGAGAAAGGTTAAAGGCTAAAGGTTATTGATTGAAGGTAAAAGCTGGTCATTGATTTTAATACCTAGCGCTTATGATTCAAGTTCATTAATGAATCCACAATTCGAAGCAGTAAATTTTACACATTCCACCTCAACTTTGAGCTTTGAGACCTGAACGCTGTGCCGAACGACTTGCGCCTTTAGCCTGGTACCTTTCTCCTTTAGCCTTTCTCCTTTTTCCTATATTAAAACTTCAAGATCGCTGATCGGAAAGGCCATACACGAATGCACGTAGCCGAACTGCCGGTCGGATTTTCTGACCGGAACGCCTGCCGGCTGGTATACTTTGCCGGACAGGATTTTGACCCGGCACATACTGCATTCGCCGGATCGGCACAGTGAGGGCAGCCGGATTTCATTTTTCTCCAATGCCGACAGCAGCGTCTCTCCCGCTCTGGCTTTTATCGGCTTTCCATTCCTGACACTTACCGAAAATGCATCCTCCGGGTGAATGTCTGCGGGCCAGCCGGGATACTCCTGGATATTGGGGGGTGCACCGTACATTTCCTGCTTGATTTTACGCCTTGGCACCCCGAGGTCTTGCACCTGGGGCAGACAAAAATCGTAGAGGCCCTGGGGTCCGCAGATAAAAAAAGATTTATCTTCAATATTCTCCAGTACTTCGCGTAATACCTGACGGGTAATGAATCCACAGGCACCGTCGTATTCTTCGGCCGGCTCTTCAATGACTGGTATGTAATGAATATTTTCAAATCTTTCCGCAAGGCGCGTAATCTCATCGCCAAAAATTGTATCATCTGCCGTTTTGCTGCCGTAAAATAGATATACCGTGCGATCCAAACCGCATTCAACAATCTGCCGGATCATGCTCATAAACGGCGTAATCCCGCTGCCGCCGGCAATACAGACTGTGGTCTTTTTGTGAATGAGCGGATTGAAATAGAAATTACCGGCCGGACCCGAACTGATCAGCGCATCGCCGCGTTTGACTTCATCGAGCAGATAGTTGGAAACCAGTCCATTTTCAACCCGCCGGATGGTTATATCATAATATCCGACTTGATTGGGCTGAGATGATATACTGTAGGGGCGGCTCGTGCGAATACCGCCGATTTCAAGAAAAAGGGCAATGTATTGACCGGCCAGAAAAGGCGGGAGATAGTTATCCTTGGAAACCAGGCGCAATGTTTTAGTGGACGGCGTCTCCTCAATGATATCCGAGACATACAGTTCCAGGCGCTCGGGATGCAATTGACGAATGTATTCCTCTGCGGCAATCACCGCCGCAGATGCCGTTCCGCCCAGCTTTCTGCTCACTTTGATTTCCTCAGCAATATCCTGGTATCCGTCGAATTCCTGCCAGATTCCCTTCCTCATAACATCCTCCCGAGAGGGTTCAAGGTACTTGCTTGGCTCAAATAAGAAGATCCTTGCCAACCCATTACAATTGAAGATTGAATATTTTTGGTTTCGCTTTGCTCTGTCATTTTTTAAAAAAAACTAAATTCATTCATTCGATGTTCGACGTTCAATATTTCTTATTGATCGAACTGGCCGCCCTCCAAAGGAGACATACCTTCAGCGATCAGCGAAGTTCCTGACACCTGACACCTTAAGATGACATATTAGTAAAATTATTCTTATCCTGCCCCATCCTCCTGATTATCGACTTTGCGGCCGATATACCCGATCGCAGCGTCGGCTCAAATCCATTGTCACCGGCCCACCCCCCGACGAAACTGAGTCCGTTGATCGGAGAGTGGCGTCCCGGTTGGAAAAAGAGAGAATCCTTGGTCAGCATTTCATAACCATAGATCGCACCCAGCGGATGACCGAGATAGCGCATATGGGTCAGCGGGGTACCCACTTCCACTTCTTCCACATGATTTTTGGCCTCCGGGTATATTTCGTATATCCGCTTAAGCATGGCATCCGCGCAGCGAAATTTTACATCATGATACTGCCGTGGGGGAATTCGCAGCCAGGGCTCACCGTATTTTAATGTCACCACATTCGCCTGGCAGGTACCGGCGGGCGAGAATTCAGGATCCGTGACATCATAGCAGCTCAGAACCATCAGCTCGTCTTTAATATCCAGCCGGTTCATTCGGTCGAAGAGACCGTCCGAAATATCGGTGGAGCTCATCAAAAAATTGGTGGACTCTGTAATGCCCAACTGTTCAGGCCCACAGTCAAACCCAATAAACATGGTCAACGCCGATGTGCTCAGATTGCGGCTTTTCATCTCGACCGACACATCCTGCGAAATGTGTTCGGGGTCCATCAGATGGTTATAGGTGGCGATCGGAGAAATATTGGAAACAACATATCGGGTCGTGACCTCGTCATCATCATCGGTAATCACGCCCTTTATCTGGCCGTCATCAACAATAATTTTTTTGGCGCCGCAGTTAAAGCGCGCGCTTCCACCGTTTGATATAAACTTATTTAATATAGCATTTGATATGGCCTGGGAACCGCCCTTCACATGATAGGGTTTAAACTCCATATACTGGAACAAAATCATCGAGAGATAGGCAAATGCCAGTCGGGTCGGCGGTACACCGATGTACCCCCAGTAAACCGAAAGCACCGCCTTCAACAACGGATCTGAAAAATATTCATCCAGGATTTCTTTGGAGTTGCGCAGTGCATATTGATAGAGGTTGGGATATTTTTCACGCGATGGCTCGGGATCTCTGAAGATGAAGGCACCGACCATATCATTGGCATAGCTTGCCATTAAATCAAAATACCGCTGGATGGCGTCTTTTTCATGGGGGAATTGGTCTTTGAGCACCGCGATGGTTTCTTCACGATTCGTTTTGAGGGTGATCCGAAATCCATCAGGTGTGGCAACGTGGTAGAAATCAGAAATCTCGACAAACTCCAGATCATCCATCACGCCCAGCTTATCCAGCTGCAGCCGCAAAAGACCGGGTTTGTCCGGGGTTCCCAGACCGCTCAACTGGTGCAGCGCCACCTCGAATTCAAACCGCCCGCGACAAAAGCTAGTGGCCGCTCCGCCGGGAATGTTGTGCCGCTCCAGCAGCAAAGCATTTAATCCCTCCTGCGCCAGCTTCGCGGCCGCGGTAAGCCCACCATTGCCGGCGCCGATGACGACAACGTCGTATGCTTGCATATTGTCTCCTATCTCGTCAATTAATTGAGCAAAATTATAGATTTAATTTCAATCATCGATGTTGCGTCCTGCAAGCCCGGTTGATTAGTTGAATAGTTGATTGGTTGATTCGTGAAAGGAAAATACCTCAGTTTTCTGACTTCTGCCATCTGACCTCTGTCCTCAGTGTTCTATACGCTATGCGCCA
Organism: Olavius sp. associated proteobacterium Delta 1; assembly: GCA_902749685.1. GTDB lineage: Bacteria > Desulfobacterota > Desulfobacteria > Desulfobacterales > JAFDCJ01 > JAFDCJ01. The sequence goes on from CACVKW010000523.1 coordinate 45,348, forward strand.
TGCCCTATGCTTAATCATTCCCACTTCCGCCTTCCGAATTCCTCAAAGTCCCATGAATTTGGCCGCTATGTTCTTCATTATCTCGTTTGTCCCGGCAAAAATCGTCATGATTTTGGCATCGCGCCAGGCTCTGACGATGGGACATTTTTCCGACATGGCAAAGTCGCCGCACAAATCCAGGGCACGATTGGCTAACCGATTCAGCATCTCGGTCGTCCAGTACTTGGCCATTGAAGTATCAGCAATGATCTCTTTTTTTTCCATGTGATCGGCGATCAGCTTTTCGACATAGGTACGACCAAGCTTGACGTCCGTCGTCATTTCCACCAGCGCAAACTGCACTACCTGGGATCTAGCAAGGGGCTTTCCAGAAACAGATGTCTGCTTACAGTAATCCGTAATCCATTCCAGAATGCGCTCGGCACCTGTCACGGCCATAATTGCACACATCAGCCGTTCCTGCTGAAGCTTATCCATCAGCATCAAAAACCCCATCCCCTTTTCACCGAGACGATTCTTTTTGGGGATGCAACATTTGGAAAAAAACAGCTCAGCCGTATCCTGGCTCCACATTCCCATTTTTTCCAGATGACGGCCGGTTGAGAACCCTGGTGTTTGGCTATCAACTACATAAAGAGAAAGTGCCTCATAGGGATTTTCGACTGCAGGGTCTTTGGCGGCAACCACGACCAGATCGGCGTTTAAACCATTGGAAATAAATGTCTTGGAGCCGTCGATGACAACTTCATCTTCCTCCTCCACGGCGGTGGTTGCTATGCTTGCAAGATCGCTGCCCGCCCCCGGTTCCGTCATGGCCACCGCCGTGACGATATCGCCTGATACACAGCCGGGCAGATATTTTTGTTTAAGCTTTTCAGATCCAAAAGAACTGATATAGGGGACGACGATATCACTGTGCAGGGGAGTTGCCAGTCCGGTGATCCAGGTTTTAGTCATCTCTTCCGCCACGATCAGGGAATACAAAAAATCCCCCCCCATTCCACCGTATTCGGCAGCAACATCAGTGCATAAAAATCCGCCCTGTCCCATTTTTTGCCAAACGCTTTTGGGCACGATCTTATCTTCTTCCCACTGATCACCAAAAGGAGTTACTTCTTCGACCAGAAAATCCTTCAAGCGATCACGGAACTGGTTATGCTCTTCGGTGAAATTGAGTATTTCCATAGAAAAAAATCCTCAAGGGTTAAACTGCTCTATTCGATAAAGCAGACGGTGTAAGGTATAGGGTTTAAGGTTAACGACGAACCTCGGAAAAGGAGATCATACTTTCATCGATTGAGCCAATCGTCATATCTCCTTTTCCTTTGACCTATACCTTATACCTTCTACCAATATATTCTTACCACTCCTTTGCTTTTCTCCCTGTGCCGTGCGCCTTGAGCCGTGGGCCTATTTTTGATCGTATTTTCCAACAATCGATATGCTGCAGACATTCATGGCCGGGAACCCGCCCAGGTTGTGGGTCAACCCGAATCTGGGATCTTCGATCTGACGTTCTCCGGCCTGGCCGTAGAACTGAAGATACATTTCATACAGCATTCTTAAGCCCGATGCACCGATCGGATGGCCGAAGCATTTTAATCCGCCGTCCACCTGGCAGGGCGTCTCGCCATCCCGGTCAAACATGCCGTCCATTACATCCTGATAGGCCTGCCCTCTTTCGGAAATATGCAGATCTTCCATGGTAACCAATTCCGTGATGGAGAAACAATCGTGAACCTCCATCATACTGATCTCCTCTTTGGGATTGGTGATCCCGGCTTCTTTATACGCTTTCGTACTGCACTGACTGGTGGTGACAAAATGGTCCCCATCCCAATCATTGTATCCCATCTCTTCCCCACTGCTCAGTGCCAGCTGAAGCGCCTTGACGCTTATAAAATCTTTTTTGCCGAGTTCTTTGGCTTTTTCGGGTGTCGCAACGATGGCACAGGCAGCACCATCACTGACCCCGCAGCAGTCAAATAATCCCAGGGGATGGGCAATGATGGGAGCCGCCATGATCTGGTCTTCGGTCACGGCTTTGCGTAAATGGGCTTTGGGGTTCAATACACCGTTGGCGTGGCTTTTGGCCGACACGTGGGCCATGGCACGTTTTATATCCCGGTCCGGAATTTTATATTTGGCGGCATAGGCGCTGGCCAGTTGAGCAAATGCACCGGGAGCAGTCATGTTGGGAAACCATTGCCAGCTTAAACTTCCCGAATCAGATCCCACAAAACTGGGCAGGCCGCCGTATCCGGTGTCTTTGAGTTTTTCGACCCCCATCGCCAGGGCAATATCATAGGCGCCGGATGCAACTGCATAGCAGGCCCCTCGAAAAGCTTCGGTGCCGGTAGCACAGAAATTTTCAACACGGGTTACCGGAATATTCGGCAGCCGCAGCGTCAATGACAACGGCAGCGCACTGCGCCCGACATTAATGCTTTCAAAACAGGTTCCCAGCCAGGCGGCCCCGATTTCTTTTTTCTCGATTCCGGCATCTTCGATGCACTCTTTGAAGGCTTCCACCATTAATTCTTCGGCACCCATGTCCCAGCGCTCGCCAAAGCGGGTGCAGCCCATCCCGATGATTGCTACTTTATCTTTTATTCCTGTGGCCATAATTTTTCCTCCGGAAAAATTAGTTAAAAAATTTATTAAATAGTTAACTGGTTTATGAGATCAATAGTCAAGGTGTCGGGAAGTTTCCCGCGTAAAGCCCCAATTGTAGCGGAGTGAATGATCGCCGCCGGAATCGGATGCTGTTTGAGACCATTAGGGATCGTTATGAAGGAACAGCTTTTCTAACAACTGACTCTTCATCAGATCCCCTTCAATCTTCAGCTTACCGGATGTAAAGGCCTGCATGGCCGGCAGCTTTCCGCCCATCATGGCCAGAAAGTCTGCGGCCGCCATCTTGATGGTACAGGCCGGTTTATCGTGGGAGCCCGATTCAATGCTGCAGGTACCATCTTTGATGACACTGTACCAGTCGCCACCGCCTTCGCCGGATATATTGAATTGGAATACCACGTCGATACCGGCAGCGGCATCCGCCTTGAAGCCGTCAATCATGCCATCAAAAACTGCCTGGACACCGCCGCCGGTCTCAGGGGATTGTTCCCCGGCACCCGTCGCTTCAGCGGGCGGCATGATGAGCGCAAATATTCCGGCATTGGCATCTTCCATCTCCCGGGCACCTTCCAGCGAATTGATTTTCTGCCAGTTTTCGTGAATTTGTTCGGGGGTGGGCGGGTTTTGAGGGTCGCCCGGTTGGGTGGCAGGACCCGTGAAGACCGCCGCCCGGTTAAAATAGCCCATGCCGCTGTTGAAAATGCTGCCGGTTTCTTGACAGGCTTCGCTGCAAAGAGACAACACCATGGGCACGACGAATTCCGGCTTTGATTTTTCAAAAAGATCCGGCGGCATGACATCTTCGGTAAGTCGGGAGGCCGCTATGGGAGCGATGGTGTTGACTTTGATGTTGTACTTTTTGCCTTCAAGCTTCAAGGTGTTCATCAAACCGACCAGAGCCATTTTAGCCGCCGAATAATTGGTCTGACCGAAATTGCCGTAAAGGCCGGCGGCCGAGGTCGTCATGACAATGCGGCCATAGCCGTTTTCCTTCATCAGCGCCATGGCCGGCCGGGTTACGTGGTAGGCGCCGTTTAGATGAACATCCATAACTGCTGTCCAGTTTTCCGGCTCCATCTTCAAAAAGCTCTTGTCGCGTAAAATACCGGCATTATTAATCAGGATATCCAAGCGGCCAAATGCATCCAGGGCCGCTTTGACGATACGCTCACCCCCTTCCGGTGAGGCGACATTGTCGTAATTGGCAACCGCCTCCCCGCCCAGCTGTTTGATTTCTTCAACAACCTGGTCGGCTGCAGCGACTGAGCCTTTTCCGCTGCCATCGCGGGCACCGCCCAGATCATTGACCACAACCCTGGCACCGCGCTTTGCCAATTCAATGGCATAGGCTCGGCCAAGTCCTGCACCGGCACCGGTCACAATTGCAGCGCGGTCATCAAAACGCATGGTGTCCATTGCTGCGGCAGCCCCCGGCACGGGAACGGCTTTCCAGAAATAATTGACAAATCCGCGTTCCTTGTCAAAGCTTTTGCACTTAAATTCCATGCTGACCGGAAGCCCGACTTTTATGTCATCCAGCTCGCAGTCGGTAAAGTCAGCCACCAGGCGGCCGCCGCCATCAAACTGAACCATGCCGTAAATCGCCGGTGGATCAACCGATACAGCCAGCAAATCGCCGGTGAAGGTTTTGACTTTGGCCTCAACATCTGAAAATTCATAATTATCCTGGCTGTAAAAAGCGCCGCAATCGGGGTTAACACAAACATCGGATTTGGGAAACTGCGGCGTGTCACATTCCCGGCACTTGCCGCCGATCAACCCCAGGATCATTTTATTTTTGCGCCACAAGACCGTGGTGGCCGTTTGCGTCGGTGCCTCGGCCCGGATTCCCATTTCGGTTTTGATTAAGTCCCTGAACTTGAGCCATTTAAGATAGTTGTCGACGGACTTCTTATTGGCCAGTGACCCGGCGACCCCTTTGCGTCCGGGCAATTTGGTAATATTTTCAGTCACCTCAAAATACAACGCATTGGCACCCTGCCCAAACCCGCACATCAGGATGCGATCGCCGGGTTTGGCCTGTTCCAGTGCCGAAATGAACATCAGAAAAGAGTGGGCCGTGCCGGTCTCACCGCAGACCTCATGCATATTGTCCGCCAGTTTTTCAGGATCGGCCCCGAGTCCCTTGGCGATTTTGCGGTGATCGCCTTTAAAAAAGCAGGGATACACCAGTTTGTCGACATCATCCATTGTGATCCCCAGTTTGTCAAAAAGACCTTTGACCGCCTGGGGAATGAAGGTTCCATAGCCCGCATCCCGGGTCCAGCGCTCTTCCCAGACGTAATCGTATTTTTTGTCTGCGCCCCGATAGTGGTCGACAAAATCAGCGGACAAGGAGTAAGAGCCCTTGTACTCGGCAATCACATCGGTATCTCCCACCATCAGTGAAGCGGCCCCATCACCAAACCACATTTCATAAAAATAAGCGGTTTTGGTCTCGCGCCGGTCACTGGCCGTCACCAGGATATTATTTCTCGCACCTCCTGACACTGAATCAAAGGCAGTAATCAGAGCGGTGGTCGCAGCCTTTTGGGAAGCGGTGTAATCGGCCGTGATAAAATCATCTCTGAGATTGAGCGCTGCCGACACAATGCCGGCATTTTGCCGGTCGGCAAAAGGTAACGTTGTAGAGGCCAAATACAGGGCATCGAGGCTTTCTTTATCCATACCCTTGAGGCAATCACGGGAGGCAGCCACCGCCATGGTAATTGAATCTTCATCCCAGTTGCACATGGACCGCTCGCCCTGGGCAACCATCATAATCGCCGGTGCAAACCAGCCCATGGCCTGAAAGATTGCCATCCGATCCAATCTCAACCGCGGAATATATGCGCCGTAAGAAGTAATGCCGATCATCTTTATTGTCTCCTCTATTTGATTGCGGATTTCAGAATGCGGATTGCAGATTGAAAATTAATTCAGCCGGCCATCCAAACTATAAAATAGTCAATTTTGCTAATTCACTTACCCCCTGGTTAAGTAAGAAATTCTATCATATTTAAGAATGATTCAGGGTTGCATCAAAAGCTGAATTTAAAGAGTTTTTCGATCAGTTGTGATTTCATGATGTCGCCCTCTATTTTAAGTTTGCCCGAGGTGTAGGCCTGCATGGCCGGTAGCTTGCCGTTCATTAAATCGAGAAAATCCGAATCACTCATTTTCAGGGTGCAACCCGGCTTTTCATGGGTACCGGCATCTACCCGGCAATTTCCGCTCTCGATGGTACTGAACCAGTCACCGCCGCCATCACCGGAAATAATGTACTGAAAAATAATATCCACCCCGGCGGCAGCATCCGCCGCAAAGGCCTCCGGCATGGCATCAAACACTTCGGAAACTGCCGAAAATCCATGGCCGGATTCGGCGGCGGCCGCGGCCGGCTGCGAAAAGGCCGTCAGCAGGTCTCCGATCTGGTCTGTCACACTATGATATTCTTTGGCGTCTTTGAGGGAGGAAATTTTTTGCCACTGTGCCAGGATCTGCTCGGGCGTCGGAATTTGCCGGCTGTCCCCGACAACCGCTCCCGGGCCGGTCAGGATCGCCGCCCGGTTGACACATCCCATGCCGACATTGTAGATGTTGCCGCTTACCGGGCATTGCTCCGAAACCAGGTACAGCGCCATCGGCGCCACCAGCTCCGGTTTTAATTTGTCCAGAAAATCAGGGGGCAAAATGTCTTCGGTCAGACGCGAAGTGGCCACCGGTGCAATTGTATTGACCTTGATATTGTACTTCTCACCCTCCAGCTTCAGGGTATTCATCAAACCCACCAATCCCATTTTGGCGGCAGTGTAATTGGTCTGGCCGAAATTGCCGTAAAGTCCGGCGGCCGAGGTGGTCATCAGAATGCGGCCGTACCCTTTTTCTTTCATGACGGCAAATGCCGGACGCGATACGTTGTAGGCGCCGTTTAAATGCACGTCCAGCACGACATGCCAGTTTTGCGGCTCCATTTTCAAAAAGCTTTTGTCGCGCAGAATACCGGCGTTGTTGATCAGGATGTCAACGGACCCAAAGGCGTCCAGCGCGGTTTTGACAATGCCCTCGCCGCCTTCGACCGTCGCCACACTGTCGTAGTTGGCCACGGCCTCACCGCCCAAAGCATTGATCTCATCGACCACCTCATCAGCCGGCCCCTTGGAACCATCACCGGAACCATCCCGCGCACCACCCAGATCATTGACGACGATTTTGGCGCCGCGTTTGGCCAGTTCCAGGGCGTAGATGCGGCCCAGGCCGGCCCCGGCCCCGGTAACGATCGCCACTCGATCCGCAAAGCGGATTTCTGTTTTGGGAATGTCGCCGTATTCAAAAATGCCGTTGTCGATCACGACCTCCTGGGTCTCCACGTTAATGACTTTCCACAACGCCTGGCCTTCGTCGGTTTGCCAGATGACCGTTTTGATGGGCATTCCCGGATACAGCGGTCTTTTAAAGCGGCAATCCAAGCGCCGGACCTTTTCCGGCTGCCCGGCAACGAAGCTGTCAATCAGCGCACGGCAGGCGTAACCGTGAGTGCACAGGCCATGCATGATCGGTTTTTCAAACCCTGCCATTTCGGCAAAATCCTGGTCGACATGGAGCTGGAAGACATCGCCGGAAAGCCGGTAAATCAAGGGTTGATCTTCGGTTGGCTTTCCATCAACCACGAAATCCGGCTCCCGCTCGGGAAATTCAACGTCTTTGGCGGGAGCGTTCTCTCCGCCAAATCCGCCGTCCAGGCGCGAAAAAACGGTGACAATGCTGGTAAACAGTTTATCCCCGTTGGAATGAGTGGTTTCAAATTCAGCCACCACCAGCGCGCCCTTTTCCGAGCCTTTGTCATAACAATGGGTAATGGTGCCTTCCGTGGTTAAGGTGCCTTCGGGCGGAATCGGGTTATGAAATATCAATTCCTGCTCACCGTGCAAAACCCCGGCCAAATTGACATTGCTGGTAGCTGCCAGCTCGGGCATGAAATCATACAAGGTGGTGATGCCATAGCTGGGTATGACCTTGAGGTCTTTTTCATAGCAATAGTCCAGATCGGAAAAACCCGCCCCAACTCCCAGCGCATAAAGGACGGCGTCTTTCCAGGTATAATCCTTGGTGAACGGACCGATCTTTTTACCGATCGCATCAAGGTTGAGCGCCATGTTCGTCCCTCCCCATTGTTTGGTTAATTGTTATTTATCATTAGTTACTCGTATAGTTGTTTTATATACATACACGGCAAAATGCTTACTTATTAATGCCTAAAATTACAAATTGCCTAAAATGCCTAAAATTGAGGAATTCTGTCGAATATATAAAATTGAAATCAAGGCGACCTTAAAATTATTTCTATTGGATCTATTCTTGTACATTTTCCAATTTTGAGTTTTCATAAAAAAGATGGGGCGCAGCGACACCATAATTTTAGGCATTTTAGAGCACTTTAGGCATTTTCCAGTTTAGCCGGTTTTGTCAGCTGTGAACGCCGGTACCAGAATAAATTTTAAGGTTTCCTTGACGACGTTAACATAGTCTTCGTGGTTGGTGTCCAGCATCGGACGGAAAAAATTTTCACCGGATATAAAATTTAAAACCGTATTCCAGACCGCCAGGATTCGGGCCTGGGCCTGAATCGAAATTTTCTTTTTGTCCTGCGCCAGACCCATGGCAACCGCGATGTTGGCAATATGTTCGGACATTTTGATATCAAGGGTGACGCCGTGGCGAGTTTTGTTAAAATAGCCGAAGAGAATTAAATTTGGGACTTCCGGATGGGAAAAGAGGAAATCACACATCATGTCCAGGGCGACTTCAAGGCGCCGGCCCAGTGATTGACCGCCGACATGGTGTTCGATGTCAATTAATTTTTGCTGGATTTCATCGCCGACATCCACAAGCACGGCTTCATATAAATCCTGCTTTTCACCCCAGTGATAGTAGAGCGTTGAGATATCGATGCCCACATCCTTGGCGATCATGCGGGTGGTGGTATCGTTGTAACCGAATTCACCGAAAATTCTGCGTGCAGCTGCCAGGATTTTGGCCTTCATCGAATTGGGATCTTTACGGGCCCTTTCAAGGCGTGAAGGCATTAACTGCCCTCCTTATAAGCTCGGCATAATTTTACCTAAATCTTGCACAATAATTAATGGAAATGTGAAAGTCCCCAACTCCTGCAAAATTCAGGTTTTACATCGACATATTTCCAATAGTTGTTTCCATCAACTGATGGAGAAAATAGCCTGGGTAAAATCAAATGTCAAGCAATCATTTCGGGTCAATTATTTGATGAAACAGGATAGCCCACAAATCAGAAACCCTGGAGGAAACCCGGCTTTTTTTTAAAGTATGAGCAGGGCATCACAGCGGGAGGCTGATATAAAAAGGGCGCCGGCTATTCACAAGCCCAACGCCCTGCTGAAGGTTTTAAAACGAATGGGTTTCCATCCGGCAATGACCCTATCTTCTTCCGCTTTTGTGGAATTCGGATGAGCACTAATTATTTTTTATTGTTTTTTTTCTGGCAGTTTTTGGCCGACGGGCTGGCTCGGTTTGGCAACTTCCTTGGCAACTTCCTTGGTAACTTCCGGGGCAGCATCCCGATTGGGCTTGATAACACTTGTCAAGCCATTGATATCTCCGGCACTTAATCCAATATCAGCCAGCAAAGAATCGATAAGCGGTGCCTGGGAACGGTAGCGCAGGGCACCGTTTACCACCTGGTCGGCCAAACTACCGGTCGTCGCTTCAGCGCCTTCAGTCGGCATCGAGTTTCCACCGCGTAAACCATCGACTTGAATAATTTTAATACCGTCGATTTTCTCAATCGGTTTAACACTCTCACGAATGATGTCGGGAAGATATTTGATTAAAGCCATCCGAATTTGCATTGCAATCTGCTCGGTGGATAGAATGTTGTGTGATTCGTTTAGGGCCCGTTTTCCTTGCGCATCGACGGCATAGCGTTTTTCCGCTGCATCGGCCCGCAGCTTTTCAGCCGCGGCTTCGCCTTCAGCCTGAATGCGCTGCTTATCGGCATCGCCATTGGCCACAGTTCGAACAGCTTCCGCCTGATCTTGCGCGGCAGATTTTTCAGCCTCGGCGGCCACTTTTATTTTAATGGCTTCGCGTTCGGCATTCTGCCGTGCCTGTACCAGTTCGACCGCCTTGCTGCGTTCTGCTTTTTCTGTCTCCCGGACCGTAACAACCACCTCTTCCTCTTTCACCGCTACGGCCTTGGCACGATCCGCTTCCGCCTGGGCTTCAGATTGGGCTTTCGACTTTTCAGCAATCGCAATGGCACGATCCTGCTCAGCCAGTTCAACTGTTTTGCGGCGTTCGATTTCAGCAGTTTCAATGGCCTTGGCCTTTGAAATATCCTTTTCTCGCAGCTGGCGATCTTTTTCGATTCGTTCTTCTTCGACCATCCGTTCGGCGGATATTTTGGACATGTCAACTTTCTGGGTCGCCTCTATCTCTGCTTGCTCGGCTTCACGTTTTTTCTCGGCTTGCTCGCGTTTAATTTCGGCAGATTGCGCCGCGCGGCGTATCTCGATTTCTCTTTGCTGCTCGAGCGTTGCATACTCTGTGTCCCGGTTTATCTCGAGTTTTTTGCGCTCTGCCTCAAGATTTTTATTCCCGATGGCCACTTCCGTGTCCTGTTCGATATCATTGCGTTTTTTGCGCCGCTCTTCAATTTCTTCGGTGAGTTTGGTCAGACCTTCCGCATCAAATGCATTGTCAGGATTAAAAAATTCCCTGCTGGTCTGATCCAGGCCGGTCAGGGAAACCGATTCAAGCTCCAAACCGTTTTTAAGTAAATCCTCTGAAACGGCCTGTTGTACTTTCTGCACAAAATCGACCCTCTGCTCATGCAGTTCTTCCATGGCCATTTCGGCCGCCACAGCTCTCAAGGCATCCACAAACTTACCCTCGACCAGTTGTTTCAGCTCATCCGGGTTTATGGTTTTCATGCCTAAAGTTTGGGCCGCATTTGCGATCGAATCTTCAGTGGGTTTGACGCGAACATAAAATTCCGCTGTCACGTCAACCCGCATACGATCGCGGGTAATCAACGCTTGATCATTGGCGCGCCGCACCTCCAATCGCAATGTATTCATGTTCACCGGAATAACTTCATGCAAAACGGGAAATACAAGGGCGCCACCATTCATAATGACTCTTTGTCCCCGAAAGCCGGTCCGCACAAATGATATTTCCTTGGATGAACGCTTGTAAAGCCGTGCCAATATAAGACCCAGTACAATCAGCGCGACGACGATAAGGCCGGCAATAATCAGAATATTAACAAAATTATACACCATTGAGATATCCCTCCCCGGTTATTTCAACATCGATCATTTAAGGCATCAATCATCCACCAATGCATCGCTTTTATTTCGAATCGCCTTGAAAATAGCCCCCTGTTGACTAACCAGCACAACCTGCGTGCCACTTTCAAACCGCTCATCGGGTTCGTCCGGCTCAACCATTACGTAATGGGCCTGACCGAATTGATCACTCAATTTCGCCTCGGCAGGCTTTCCAGGACTGGCATTGCCCAGGGTAATAACTGCGATCCGTCCAATAAAGCTGGTTTCCGCAACGGCCTCTGTCTCATCTTTTGGCATGATCTTTCCCAGGATGCCCCCCAAAAGTCTGACAATCGGGAAACCTAACAGCACTGCGGGTATCGAAGCAAAAGATCCGGGCAATAGGCTTCCCAGAGTTTTCTGGGCGAACGATTGAAGACCCAGGCCAATCAAGCCGAATGCAGTTAAAAAAATGACCAGCAGCATGATTGCGGGAACCTCCCCGATACGAAGCCAGCTGAACAATCTTGAAAATAGCCCGGAAGATTCAAAATCCGGACTATCGATATCAGCATCGACATCAGCATCGATATCAAGCTCCGGCAACAGGGAGTCAATGAAACTGAAAATACCCGCACCCAGCAAGGTGGAAACTCCCTCTAAGAAGGCAATGATGAGCATTACCGTCAGCGCCACAGTAAAAGGCATGTTTTGGCCGGCTAGTAAAAAATTGATCATTTTTCCTGCACATTACCTTTTATGGCGGCGAGCCGCTCTTGGATTCGATTCTTGCGGGCGATCTCTTCCAGCTCAGCCAGCTTGGTGGCGGTTTGGCGATCAGCCGTGTGTCCGCCACCGGGAATCCCGGTTGCTTTTTCAGCGATTCGTTCGAAAGCGGATTCAGCTTTGGCAACCTTTCTATCAACATCACCGGAAACTTCGATGCCGGAGTTTGAGATAGAAGATGAAGAGGTGATCGTTTCCGTCATGCTTTCGCGAAACTGGCGCAAGTCCTCTTGCATTTCTCTTTTTTTGGCCTGCAAGGCCGAAATATAACCCTCTAATTCCTTTTCACTGTTGGCGCAATCACTAATCGTGGCCTCGAGTACTGGAATCTGCGCTTCAATATCAATTTGTCTGGAAATAGCCGCCTCGGCCAGGTCGTCCCGGGCTTGTTTTATCGCAAGTTCGATTTTTTCACTGAGATCTTCGTGCTTACGGTTTTCTTCCATTAAACGTGAATTTGCGAGATGTTTACCGGCCACCACTCGGCCCAGTTCAACCCGTACATCATCGATCGCAGTGTCAATTTCACGAATGGCTTCTGACATTACGGTTTCAGGTGCGACGTTTTCGATAGCATCAATGAGTGAATTGAAACTGCCGCTGATAATGCGTCCGACTCGACCTATTAGGCTTTCTTTCATTTGGCACCCTCCTTTTTCGTTCTAATTGAGGTACTTTCAATTACTTGAGCTAACTCAAGGATCGGCTCCACCCTTTGCGATACGGTATCAGTGTCATAACAGGGACACCTTTTCGTAATTCCCATCTGTAGAACAGATTCAATCAGCCCAAATACACGGTCTGCAAGCCCCTGTTCCAGACGGTGTATTTTTTCAGCAGAGTTGTCGTCCAAATTTTGCGGAGCGGATGAAACGATATAAGCCAGTGCATCCGGCAACCACTCGGCAGAGCGCGTGATTAATTCAGAATGCTCGTGGTGATCAAGTTCAACTTGCCTAATTGTCTCAATAACGGGCATTATCAGCTCCTGAATCATCTGAAAGCAGCCACGATAATCCTTAGTTCTTGATCTTTGCCGTCTGGCTTCCGCAATAATCGCCCGAAGCTTATCACTGGGCGTAGTTGCTCCGTTTATTTGAAGCTGGCTTATAAATTCAGCATCCTCATGGGAGACTCGTGCACTGATCGGGATCGTCTTTGAAGACATAATTTGCTCCTAAGTTTTGAAGTATATCATTTTTACCATTCAACAACAAATTTAAATTCAACATAATACAAACGTATTTACTTGTCAACATATATTTACAAAAAAATTAAATCAATGCTTTTTGTATTTAATTGTGAGCAAAAAATTTTATTATTAAACGCCATTGCGATAATGGACGCTTCAATTTAGATAAAGCGGGAATTTTACGAATTCACTGAACGGGATATTATGCAGAATCATCTGGAGATACTAGCGGAGGTCCGACTGTAGCAATCAGGGATGGAAGATATTGCCGAATCGGGTACTGAGGAAATGAAGAATGAATAAAGTTAAATGGCTGTCAAAATAACGCGCCGTGATCCACTGCTCATTTCTTAATGCAAATTTGATTTAGCCGTAAAAAGGCGCATGCCAAATTCTAAAATTTACCCATCTTCTTTCTCAAGAAAACTATGGTGTCAAATCTTCATTAGTGATTTAAGGTGTTGGTATTTTCTTGCCAACGTTTTATCTTTTTTTAGATTTTCCTTTATCACTCTTGCCCGCTGACTTACCGATGAATAGGTTAGTCCGAATTTTTCGCCAATTTGCTGATTGGTAGCCACTCCCAACTGCCAGGCAATATAAATCAGCAAATCGCGGTCCAATTTAGATGATTTTGAAATTCTAGCTGAATTACGGTAGAGTGCCATGTCACATTTTAATATGCCGGCTGCCTTTGAAAGTACTTTTTCAAGATTTACGCTCTTGGTTACCTGCTTTTGGTGAGGCAGCTCCCTATGGGGTATATCTGGAAGATATCGCTTTTTTATTTTTTTCACAAACTTTTCGGTTCCTACAAATATACCGTGGCGCAGATCTTCCCATGTACCCTGTTCCTCTTTAGAATATTTTTGCATAGATTCTCGGTAAGCTTGGTGTTTGTCATCCACATTAGCAAATTGCAATAAAATCACGTTTGTGTTCAACCAATTCTGATGGCTTTTGCCATATGCGTATGCTCTGTAGCTACTCCACTTATAGTCTGCTACTCGCCTAACCATTCCGGCTTTCAGTGGATTGCGGTGGATATAATAGGAAAGCTGCAATAGATAGGCATCGTTTTGTACCAGCATATTTTTATAGCGACCCTGAAATAAATGGCCACTACGATTGTGGCGCAGGTTAAATCTCTTGGTGTAGGTGGCGCCAAACCACTGCATGCTCCTGCATAAGTTTGCGCGATTCGTTCGAAATAACAGGTGATAGTGGTTGTCCATCAAAACGTAGGCAAAAATGTCTATCTCAAACCGTTTACCCATCTCACCCAAAGTGCTTAAAAAAGTTTCCGGTCTTCGTCAGTGATTACGATATCCTGTTTTTCATTGCCTCGTGATAAAACGTGATAAAGAGCCCCCTCATATTCTATCCGCCATGCTCGTGCCATACTTTTTTTTAACCGATTCACAGCCAGTTTGTCAATAATTAATCACTAATGAAGATTTGACACCTATTTTTTCTGTTAAACGAAAAAAGATGTTTACGGTATCTGTAAAAAATCAGAGCCATAGATAGTTGGTTATTGTGGGAACCGTCAGTACTGAGATGGGCATGAGATAGTTGGTTAAAGCAGAAGGTATAAGTTGCGAAAAAGAAAAAGCAGGGTTGCCCCACGCCCTGCTTTCAACTTTAGTAGCTGTAATAGATTAACGTTGTCGCTTTTTTCTTAAACCCATTAAACCAATAAGACCGCAGGTGAAAAGCCAAGCTGTGCTGGGAATGGGCACGAAGTTTGCGGTCGATCCATCAGCAGAAACAGCCGCAAAAACATCATCAAAAGAACCTGACGGAAGGAAAACTGAAAACGGTGTGAACCCAATTGAGTCGATAGGTGGTGAAGATGGGTCAGTGAAAAGAATCTCGGAAATTATCGGCCCAGCCAAAGTTGAATCAACGGCTATTCCAGTCTGTACAAACGCGAACTCAAAAGCGGCATTATCCACGGTGTTGAATTCCGGATTTTCTTTACTTAAATTTTCTGATTATTTTCAAAGCTTGAGATATTCTCAGATTAATTTTATCCGGGGCATATATGTTACCTGA